>NZ_QWGJ01000001.1:0-464033 GCF_003435225.1 Clostridium sp. AF28-12
ATGTAATTATCTTTCACTGACAACTATCCTAACACACAGGGGGAGGAAGAAGAGCGGGTTTCAAAAGAGAGACCCGCTCGGCGTGTTTTATGGCATACGATCAGAAAGGAAAAAAGTTGCCCAAAGGCATAGTTCAAAGAAAAGACGGATTGTATATGGGAAGGTTCCAGTATGAAGGGGAGACATATCCTGCAATCTATGATCCGAATTTAAAGGTCGTAGAGAAAAAACTGGAAGATCTACGTTATGAAGTAACACATGGAATGTATAGAACGCCAAGCAAAATCACAGTGCAGGGATGGTTTGATGAATGGATTGAAAAGTACAAAAAACCCAGAGTAAAGGCAGGAACGATAGAAAATTATACGAATAATTATAATGGTCAGATCAAACCGATAATAGGAAAAAAACGGTTGACCAGTGTTCGTATAGAGCATATAGAAAAAATTTACAACGTGATGTCGAACAAAGGTCTTGCTAAGGGGACTATTAAAATTGTAGCTGCGATTTTATCCGGGATGTTTAAGCAAGCCGTAAAATTGGGAATGTTAAAAGAGAATGTAGTGGCATTATCTACGCTGTCTAATGGAAAGGAGAGAAAAGAAAAAGTGGTATTAAGTATGGAACAGCAGAAGGCATTTTTAGAATATGCGAAAGAGCATAGTCCCTTCTATGAATTATATCAGTTGGCCTTGTGTACTGGAATGAGGAACGGAGAAGTCAGAGGCCTGACATGGGCAGACATAGACTTTGAAAAGAGGGAAGTTCATGTAACAGGAACCATCAAATACATAAAAAGTCATGGTCATTACAGGGATACACCTAAGACAAAGACATCGAGAAGAACAATTCCGATGCTGGGAGTATGTTGTGATATGCTAATACGCCAAAGAGAAAAACAGGAAGAGACAAAAAAGTTAGCTGGAGCGTTGTGGAAACCATTGGAAGGGCTAGAAGATCTCGTATTTACGACGAATGAAGGAAGACCAGTAACTCGTGATAGAGTAACTGCTGATTTAAAACGATGCATGAAAAATATGCAGGAAGAGGGAATTGATATTCCAGTATTTACATTTCACACATTACGGCATACGTTTGCTACACGCGGCTTAGAGTGTGGAATTGAACTTAAGAGCATGCAGTGTATTTTGGGACACGCAACATTTTCAATGACTGCTGATTTATATTCGCATGTGTTACCAGATACGAAAGTAAAGGAGATGGAGAAAATGGAACAGATTTTTGAAAAGGAAGCATAAGTTGCTAAAAGTATTGCGATTGCTGTTGAAAGATGGTATAATCTATGGGCTTAAAGGGAATCTTGGTTGCATGGTCAAATGTGTGCTGACTCAGAAAGTTCACGGAAAATGAGGCAATAAAAACAGAAACTGTGTAAAAATTGTGTAACAGGCATTTTACTTTAGCAAACAGTGAATCCCCAAGGTCGCAAAAAGCCTTTATTTATAAGGAAATTTGTAGCAATGACCGGTGTGTTCGAGACCTTCCACACCTAAAACAAAACTAAAGGAGAAACTGAATATGAAAAACAACGCAACAAACAGCCCGGTACTAACACTTGTATACGGGGCGGCTATCGCGGCGATCTATGTGGTGCTGACGATGGTGTTCCTGCCGATCAGCTTTGGACCGATCCAGTTTCGGATCTCTGAGCTTCTCTGCGTACTTCCGTACTTTACCCCGGCGGCAATTCCGGGACTCTTTATCGGATGCCTGCTTGCCAACTTTCTTGGCGGCGCGGCGGCTCTCGATGTGATCTTTGGAAGTATTGCGACCCTGATCGGTGCGGTAGGTTCTTACCTGCTCCGGAAAAACCGCTATCTGGTATCTGTTCCGCCAATCCTCGCGAACATGATCATTGTTCCGTGGGTGCTCCGCTTCGCATACGGTTCTGAGGACATGATCTGGTTTTCCACGATCACAGTCGGAATCGGAGAGATCCTGGCTATCGGTATTCTTGGTCAGATCCTGTTATCCGTTCTGATCCGGTATCAGCATGTAATTTTTGGAAAAGCTGCAGCGTAAAATTAGTGATCCCGTATCTGTTGGATGAAAAATCCAGTAGATGCGGGATTTTTTATGGAACAGGAAATTTCGAGAAATTCCCTGTTCCATAAAAAGGCACTAACGTGCCAAAGATGAGCACTCGCGCGAAGATGTAGATTGTCGCAAGTGACCGCGCGAGGGGCTGTGAAAAAACATAGCCTATAAAAAAGAAGGATCAAATGATTTCTCGTTTTTTCACACGCCCTTTTTATATAGAAAGTACTGCACAGAAAAGAAAAGATCTGCGTGAATTTCGCCGCATGTTAATTTTCCCTCGAGGATGGATTTTCTTTAATTTTTGTGATATCATGTGTAAAAGACTGTGTATATTTAAACACATATTTTATACGTGCTTAAATGTATACAGTGTAAAACATTTAAAATAGAGATCAAACATCCGAAAGGAGACAACGATGTATCATATCGATTTTAATAAACCAGAACACATTCACTTTATCGGAATCGGCGGAATCAGCATGAGCGGACTGGCTGAGATCCTGCTGGAGAGAGGATTCACAGTAAGCGGCTCCGATGCCCATGAATCCGAGCTCACCGATAAGCTCACCGCCCACGGCGCAAAGGTCGTCTACGGGCAGCGGGCGGAGAACATTACTGACGATATCGACGCTGTTGTATATACAGCGGCAGTCCACCCGGATAACCCGGAGTACGCGGCGGCAGCGGCGAAGAATCTGCCGATCCTTTCCAGAGCAGAGCTTCTCGGACAGCTCATGAAAAACTATGAGAAATCCATCGCCGTATCCGGTACCCACGGAAAGACAACGACGACCTCCATGCTGACGGAGATCCTTATGGACGAGAAGAAGAACCCGACGATCTCTGTCGGAGGAATGCTGGACTCTATCGGCGGCAACATCCGTGTCGGCGGTCCGGAGCTCTTCGTGACAGAGGCCTGTGAGTATACAAACAGCTTCCTGTCCTTCTTCCCGAACATGGAGATCATATTAAATATAGAAGCAGATCATCTCGATTTCTTCAAAGACATCGAAGATATCCGCCATTCCTTCCGGAAATTTGCGGAGCTTCTCCCGGCAAACGGTGTCCTGATCATCAACAGCGATATCCGCGACTATAAGGAGATCTGCGACGGACTTCCGATCAAGGTGATCACCGTCGGAAGTGACCCGGCAAAGAGCCATTACAGCGCCGCGGACGTGACATTCAACGAGAACGCCTGCGCGACATACACACTTTTAGAAGACGGAAAAGCAATTGATACAATTACACTGGGCGTTCCGGGAATCCACAATGTATATAATTCCCTGGCGGCCATCGCGGCGGCTCATGAGCTGGGAATCCGCGGCGAGGGGGTCAGGAACGGACTCTTAAAATTTACGGGCACACACCGCAGATTCGAGAAAAAAGGCATGATCGGCGGCGTGACCGTCATTGATGACTACGCGCATCATCCGCAGGAGATCGCGGCAACTCTGGCAGCGGCGAAAAATTACCCACACCGTGAGATCTGGTGCGTCTTCCAGCCGCATACATATACGAGAACCAAGGCGCTGATGGAGGACTTTGCGAAGGCGTTATCCACAGCGGACCATGTTGTTCTCGCGGACATCTATGCAGCCCGGGAGACGGACAATCTGGGAATCAGCTCTGAGACATTGGCGGAAAAGATCGCTGCGCTGGGGACGGATACCCACTATTTCCCGAGTTTCGATGCGATCGAGACATTTCTTCTTGAAAATTGTGTCAACGGCGACCTGTTGATAACTATGGGGGCCGGAGATATTGTAAAAGTGGGCGAAAAGCTCCTTGGACAGTAAGTTATCCACATTATCCACAGAGTTTTCAACAGAATCCTGTTGAATACCCTGTGGATTTTTTGATTTACATAACTGTAAATTTGAAAATGCCGGAAAGTAGGGGAAAATAAGGAAAAACGGGAATTTTTCGAGTTTCATTGATAATTATGTAACGCATTTATCCACGTTATCCACATTATCCACAATCAGCGCAGTGGATAATTCCGGCTATTTCATTTTTTGTGGGGGTATGTTATGATATTTCAAGATGAGAAGAGATAACGAGTGTGCCGGAAAGTGCGGTGCTGCCCGGAAAACTGAAAATGTGAGACGTAAGTGGCCGATGGAGAGAACGACCGATAGGGCAGAAGGCGGATATATCAGGCAGATTTGAAATGGAACGTGAACATAAAGGGTGAAAAAAGAATGGGTTTAGGCTACAAAAATAACATAAATGCGGCAGTGACCGCCGTTTCCAATACATTTATTGACGAATACATGGGGACAGCCAGCGGAGAATATGTAAAGGTGTACTTATATCTTCTGCGCCACGCCGGGGAAAGCGTGGAGATCCCGGATATCGCGGACGCTTTGAACCACACAGAGGCCGATGTCCGCCGTGCCCTGGCATACTGGGAGCGCGCCGGTGTGCTTGCACCGGAGAAAGAGGAAACGGTGGTGAGTGAATCTGCGGTTACGAGAGAAAACATGACAGACACCGGATACATGGCACCGGAATCACGGAGAAATTACGGGGATACTGATGTGGAGGGAAGAATGCCGGAAGAGACTATGGCGGACAACGGAAAACAGCCGCAGAGCAGCGACCGCGGCATGGCGAAGCAGCAATCCGGAACCCCGGATATCCCGGACGCCGGCAACAGCTACGACCGCATGAAGCGTCTGTCGGCAGATGAAGAATTCTCTGCTCTCCTCTACGCGGTCCAACAGTACCTCGGAAAGACGTTCAGCGCCATCGAGTGCGAGAAATTCGCCTATTTCTATGACGTTCTCCACATGTCCTGCGAGCTTCTGGAATACCTGGCGGAATACTGCGCTGAGGGCGGCCACACCAGCATCCGTTACATAGAAAAAGTGGCGCTGAACTGGTATCAGGCCGGGATCCATACCCGCGACGAGGCGAGAGAGCACTCCACGAGATACTCAAAAGACACCTCCGCTGTCATGAAAGCCTTCGGCATCATGGGCCGGAACGCCGGAACCGCGGAGCAGGAGTTTATGCGCCGCTGGTTCAAGGAGTTCGGCTTCGACGCTGCGATCGTCACGGAGGCATGCAACAGGACGCTCACAGCCACAGGAACGGCAAGCTTTCCATACGCAGACAAGATCCTCACAGGCTGGAAGGAAAACGGCGTGCGGACCTTACAGGACGTTGAGACCTTAGATAAACGCCGTCAGGAGAAACAGGCGAAGAAATCCGGCACGGCATCGAGACAGACCCGGAACACATCGACGAACCGGTTCAACAACTTTGAACAGCGGTCCTACAATTACGATGATTATGTCTGGGAAGACATAAAGAACAGAAAATAACGGCCAGCCGGTCCGCACCTTGATGCATGGACCGTAAGAGTTATTGTGTACGGGGGAATAAGTTCTCTGAATGGAACCTCGTAAAAAATGCAGGATAAAAGGAGGCAGTGCGGATGGCACTCAGTAATTCCCAGTACGACGCGATCATGCGTGTCTACAATCAGAGACAGTTTCAGGACAAGCGCGAGCAGGATAAGCGGATCGCGGAAGTGTACGAGAAAGTCCCACAGGTAGAGGCACTGTCCGATGAGATCGCGGCGACTATGGCTCAGGCGGCGAGAAAGATCCTCGCCGGTGACCGCGCGGCGGCGGATCAGTTGAAAAAAGACGCGGAATTTTTAAAAGAGCAGAAAGCGATCTACTTAAAACAGAACGGATACCCAGCAAACTACCTGGAACTCCAGTATGTCTGCCCGGACTGTAAGGATACGGGATACGCGGACGGAAAAAAATGCCACTGCTTCAAGCACATGGAGATCGAGATCCTGTATGACCAGTCGAATATCCGCGAAGTTCTGGAACGGGAGAATTTCGACACACTTTCCATGGCATACTATGACAGAGATCATGTGGACGAAAAGACAGGGATGACTGTCTACGACTATATGTCCAAGGTGATCAGGGAATGTAGGGAATATGTGGAAAAATTCAAAAATGAGAAAGGAAGCATCCTGTTTACCGGAAATACTGGCTGCGGAAAGACATTTCTGAGCAACTGCATCGCGCGGGAGCTGATCCGAAGATATTTTTCTGTGGTCTATCTCACGGCAACGGATATGTTCGACATTCTGGCAGGAAGCCGTTTCAATGGAGGCGATGACGATGAGGCGAAGGACCGGGCATCCTATATTCTGGATTGTGACCTCCTGATCATCGACGATCTCGGAACAGAATTGATCAATACATTCACGGCATCCCAGATGTTTTACTGCGTCAATGAGCGGCTAAATCGAAATAAGGGAACGATCATCTCCACAAACCTGACACTTGGCGAGCTTCAGGACACGTTCACGGAGCGCGTGACCTCAAGGATCATGAGCCGGTATAAGATCATACCACTGATCGGGGATGACATCCGTCTCGTGCGCAGAGGATTTATGCGCAGAGGATAATAAAACGTGCCGGGGTGGCCGGAGAAAAAAGGAAAATCCTGTCGGAGACGGCCGGAAATCCGGTTGACGGAGCGGGTGGATGGTGTTATAAATGAAATGTATGTACGCTGCAAAAATGGGGAACCGGGTAAATGCCGTGAAGAACAGGCTGACCGGAGAGCAGCGGATAAAAATATCAAATAATGAGTAGAAAAAACAGGGAGGAACAGGAATGCTGTACGAAGAAAAGCAGATTGAGACAATACCGGTTGGACCATTAGGTCTGATTCCGCTGAAAAGCTGTGAGGATCTGGGTAAGAAGGTAGATGCCTGGCTGGTCGAGTGGAGAAAAGAAAGAGAGAGTGAGCACAAGACCACGATCGCTTTTGCTGGATACCAGAGAGATTCCTATATTATCGGCGCAAAGACTCCGCGTTTCGGCTCTGGTGAGGCAAAGGGAGAGCTGACAGAGTCTGTCCGCGGTGATGACCTCTATATTATGGTAGATGTCTGCAATTATAATATGACATACACGATGAACGGCTTAAAGAACCACATGTCTCCGGATGACCACTATCAGGACTTAAAGCGCGTGATCGCAGCCGTAGGCGGAAAGGGCAGAAGGATCAATGTGATCATGCCGTTCCTCTATGAGAGCCGCCAGCACAAGAGAACGGGTCGTGAGTCCTTAGACTGCGCGATGGCGCTCCGCGAGCTCGTCGACATGGGCGTTGAGAACATCATTACGTTCGATGCGCATGATCCGCGCGTTCAGAATGCGATCCCATTAAAGGGCTTTGAGACGGTACAGCCGATCTACCAGTTTATCAAATACCTGTTAAAGAACGAGAAGGAACTTGAGATCGACAGTGACCACATGATGGTCATCAGCCCGGATGAAGGCGGTATGGGACGCGCAGTCTTCTTCGCAAACGTTCTCGGACTGGATCTCGGTATGTTCTACAAGAGACGTGATTACACAAAGATCATCAACGGCCGCAACCCGATCGTTGCCCATGAGTTCCTCGGCGCAAGCGTGGAGGGCAAGGACGTGATCATCGTTGACGATATGATCTCCTCCGGCGAGAGCATGCTCGACACCGCAAAAGAGTTAAAGAGAATGAAGGCAAGAAAGGTCTTCATCTGCACGACATTCGGTCTCTTTACAGGCGGATTAAAGAAATTTGATGAGTACTACGAGAATGGCATCATCGACCGCGTCCTGACGACGAATCTTGTTTACCAGACACCGGAGCTGCTCTCAAAACCGTACTATATCAATGTTGACATGAGTAAGTACATTGCTCTTATCATCGACAACTTAAACCACGACGCATCCTTGAGCGATCTCTTAAACCCGACAGGAAGGATCAACCGCCTGTTGGCGAAGTACCGCGCCGGGGAGAGATAAGAATATTGGCAGCGAACGAACCGCAGTGAATTAGAAATTATGTGACCATATAAGAATGCCTGTCCTTTAACGGAAATTTTCCGGAGAAGGACAGGCACTTCTTTATTTCTGGAACTCTTGTGAAAGATTCAGCTTTCATCATAGTGACATTGCGATGAGATAGGGTACTCTTTGATCTTATATTGCAGGCAGCGCCTTGAGATGCCAGGATATTCGGCTGTTTTGGCCCGATAACCGGAATAGTATTGGAAATAGGAGATGCTGAAAATCCCTTGGAAAATGAAGTGGGAAAAACTGCCAGGGGAAAAAACATTAGACTAATTCACGAATCACCCGTGCTACGAGTGTACGGGAAAGAAGGACTGGTTTTTGGGTCAGAGCCTGGATGCGCTCCTTCATTTCGATGGTGTATCCGATGCAGTCTAAAAGGATCAGATCTGTATCGGCGGGGATCTCCTTTGCGGCTGCAAAAACAGCGAGAGGATCACCGTATGGGGATACAGAGGTCACGTGGAGAGAGTCACAGCAGTCTTTCCATTTTCCGGGCATCTGTGCCTCCTGTTCCTTTGTAGGAATGATGACAGACAGATTTTTCACGCCGATGGCCGGGATCAGTCCCTTTAAGATATGGTCAGGGAAGATCAGGGGGACATTGGAGCGAAATTCAGCCGGAAATTCTCCGGTGCAGAGGAAAAGAATCAGGGAAACACCCTGCTGTTCGAGATCGTCAATGCAAAGCTGCAGGCGGGGAAGAATGTAGGATTCTCCGAATGTCGCTGAGGTTCCGTCTGTAAGTCTCGACACAAGGACATTTTCACCGGGACGCGGAACAAACTTTGCGATCTCTTCCTTTGAAAGTCCGTCCAGTGCTCCGGCCTGAATGATCTCAACCGAGTCTCCAAGGATGGGCTGGATCTCAGGAATCAGGTCAACTCTGGGAGACTGGCCGACAGTAATCGCGCCGATTTTTTTCATAGTGATACCCCTTTCAGAATCATTGGTTTGAGGGCTGTCAGTGACAGTCCACATGTATATGCTACCTTTGTTCAGATATCATCAATATATCACATCTGTTGGCTCAAAGCCAGATAAACATTGTGCTTCCCATCTATCAATCCACATTTTTTGTATATTTCTGTCTCTTCCGAACGAACGTTGACGGTGTCATTCCGAGGCTCTCTGCGGCCTCACGGACGTTTCCGTACTTTTCGTAGGCATGGTTGATATATTCCAGTTCCAGCTCTTCCATAGCGGTTTTTAAGTCCTTTACAGGGTCGAGGACTCTGGACTTTGTCTCCGGGCGATCTTCTACTGTGAATAAGTGGAGAGCATCGGGACCGATCTCATCCTCGTTGCTGATGATGACAGCCCGCTCAATAATGTTTCTGAGCTCACGGATATTTCCGGGCCAGCTGTAGTCCTGCATCATCTTGGCGGAAAGAGGGGAGAGGTATTTTTTAAAATCATATTTTCGGTTTAAAGTCTGTAAAAAGAGCTGCGCCAATGGAAGAATGTCATCCGGACGTTCCCTGAGCGGCGGGATATGGACCGGGAAGATCATCAGACGGTAATAGAGATCCTGGCGGAACGTCTTCTGCTTTACCATCTCCTCGAGATCACGGTTTGTAGCGGCAAGGACCCGGACATCCACTTTTACCGGCTTTCTTCCGCCGATCCGCTCAAATTCCTGCTCCTGTAAGACGCGCAGAAGTTTTACCTGCATATCGAGGGGCAGTTCTCCTACCTCGTCGAGGAAGATCGTTCCGGTGTTCGCCAGCTCGAACAGACCCATTTTTCCATTTTTGTCAGCTCCCGTGAATGCACCTTTTTCATATCCAAATAACTCACTTTCTACCAGATTGGCAGGGATCGCGCCACAGTTTACTTTGATAAACGGTTTATTTTTTCTGGCGCTGTGCTGATAAATATATTTCGCAAAGACTTCTTTTCCGACTCCGGTTTCGCCGAACAGGATCACGGTTGTATCAAGGGGCGCTACCCGGTCGATCATGGATAGGACCTTTTCGGTTCTGGAGTCCTCCACCACCATACTGCATTGATTCCGGTGGCTCGTTCGGATTCTTAAAAGCTCTTCCCTCAGAAGATTTCCCTCGGTTTTCAGATGTGTGGCCTCTTCCTTCAGGTGGTAGAGCTCAGTGATGTCGCGCACGTTCGTGATCACCAGAACGATCTCATTCTTATTGTTAAAGATTGGACTGCTTGTGATAAGCGCCCGTTTTCCGGTCTTAAATTCCTGCTGGATCGTGATCGGCCGCTTCTGCTCCATCGCCATCAGCGTTCCGGAAGCGGAGATCGTTCCATTTTTTACAAGCTCCCTCATGTTGACGCCTAATACCTCGGACACCTTCAGTCCGGAGATCGTAAGATAGGAGCGGTTTACTTTCAGGGTAGTTGCCTGACCGTCCGTGATGTAGATCCCGTCAAAGGAATGCTCAATTACCGTGTCCAGCAATTCATTGCTGAACACTGCTTCATTTGTTTTTGTGTATCCCATATGTAATTCCCCTACCTAATTTGATCAGTATCGATTGGAAAATTCCAACCTTCATTGTACCATATTGTTAAATAAATATCTATACAGAAACTCATGGCAGTTCTTAAAAAAGTAACTGAGCATGTTCTTAGCATGGTCTTTACACTCCGAAAACCAGGTGTTGACTGATGCGTGTTTGAGGGTATGACAACACAAAACCGGCAGACCTGTGGGTGGTCTGCCGGGGAAAAGGGGGTATTGGAGGTTATTTCAATATTTCAACTATAAAAGGAGATTTTATTCTGTCTGTGTGTTTAATGCTTTTTCCGGAACCTCAACGCTCTTGAAATGTCCGTAGATCAGAACGTAGAGGATAACGCCGACTGCGAGTCCCCAGCTTGCGCCTTTGATCGCGAGAACAGCTGCCATAACACCGGCGAGTCCGCGCTCGGAATCTGTGTGGATCATGCTGAGTCCGATCTGGCAGCAGACAAAGCCCTGCACGATAAGAGTCAGAGACAAAGCTGCCGGAAGGATCGGCTGTACAAAAGACGCAACCGGAACAAGGGCAACACAGATGAAGGTGGACCAACGGAAGGTACCGACTCCGCTGAAAATGGAATCCATTGCTTTTCTGCCGTCTTTGTAACGTTCGGAAACAGCGGCTGTAACGGCTGCCCAGAGCGGACCGCAAAGGCTCGGATACGGGCAGATAAACGCCTGAATGATGTTTCTGATCGCGCTGATGATGTTGGAACGGTTCGCGTTGAAGTCGATGTGCTCATCGGTACGGACTTCCTCAGCGCTGCGGATCAGCTGCTCACTGGAAACGAAATCGCCGAATGCGATGATATAAACAGCGATGGCTGTCGGAATCGTGGAAATGATCTTTCCGATGCTCGGGAAACCGATCGCGAACGGGCTTAAGGTATTCCAGATGATTGCGAAATCCGGAATCTTGATAATTGAACCAAGAACCAGATTCGGTGCCGGAAGCTCACCGGAGAGAGGTCCTACGATCACGGCTACGATGACCGCCGGCAGCATGCCGAAGTTGCCGACCATGTACCAGAGTTTATTTTTTGCCTTCATCTTCTTAAATAAAAGAGAGAAGAGAAGGAAGTATGCAAAGATGGAACCGACGAGAACGGTTACAGGATAAAGACCGGCACGTCCGCCTGCTTTGAATTCACCCATGATCGCAGAGAAGCCTGCGCCGAGGAGAATTCCGGATTTGATTGCATTCGGGATCGCACCGATGATCTTACTTGCAAGACCGGTGATTCCCATGAAGAGGAAGATCAGTCCGACAACGAGCTGTAAGGCGATCATAGTCTGGACACGCTCAGGTCCCTGCTCTGTGAGCGTTAAAAAAGCGGTGACAAGCGGGATCGCCGGGGTGATCCATCCGGGAACGACCGGGTCACCTAACAGGGAGTGGAGATTGTAGAAGAAACCGTTGATAATGACCATGCTCCATGCGACTTCGTAAGGAACACCTAAGAGCTCCTGAAGAACCGGAATCGCACCGAGACAGGTCGCACACATTAAGATCGCCTGGAGACATTCGGAAATTTCCCAGCGATAATGGATAAACGGGATCCGGATCTTAAATGGACCGGCCGGAATAAAGGGCTGTTCTTTGCCATTTTCACGATGTAAGGCCATATGTGTAACTCCTATCATACATTATGGAAGTGCAGTCCCGTACCGGAAGACGATCAGAAACTGAAAGACCGGTACAGGACTGATGGTTCATCCTGCCGTATCCCGAGGGCACCGGACTAACGGCAGGGAGTTCGCCGTTTACTCATAGGAACAGTGGAACCGCTCCTCGTAAACTTTCTTTAATTCGTCGCGGAAATTCGGGTGGGCGATCTCGATCAGAGCATGCGCACGCTGTTTTAAGGTCTTTCCGGACAATTTTGCTATACCATATTCCGTGATGACGTAATCCACGTCATTTCTGGAGGTTGTAACGGCTGCGCCTTCGTCAAGCAGCGGAACAATCTTGGAAACGGTTCCCTTCGCGGCTGTGGACGGGAAGGCGAGAATGGAACGGCCATTCTTTGCCATGGCAGCACCGCGGACGAAATCTACCTGACCTCCGACACCGGAGATCTGGGTATATCCGATAGTCTCGGAAGCGGCCTGTCCCATCAGGTCGATCTGGACGCAGGAGTTGATGGAGACAATGTTGTCTTCCTTCATGACAACGACCGGATTGTTTACATAATCAACCGGATACATCTCAACATCCGGATTGTTGTTGACGAAATCGTAAAGTCTCTTTGTACCCATTAAGAAGTTTGCGACAAACTTGCCGACATGGGTCTTTTTCTTTGCGTTCGTGATAACACCTTTTTCAACCAGTTCCACAACGCCGTCGGAGAACATCTCAGAGTGGATGCCGAGGTCTTTCTTTTCTGTTAAGAAGAGAAGAACAGCGTCCGGAATTGCGCCGATCCCAAGCTGAAGGGTATCACCGTCATGGATCAGGGATGCGCAGTTTGCGCCGATGGCGCGCTCCACATCGCCGATCTTCGGCGGAGCGAGTTCAATGATCGGGGCATCATGCTCCACGATCGCAGCGATATTCGTATCTGATACATTGATGCAGCTGTCACCGCCGGTTCTCGGGAGCTCATGGTTTACCTGAACGATTACGCTTTTTGCGGCTCTTGCTGCAGGAAGTGTGTAGTCGATGGAAATTCCGAGACTCATGTTTCCGTTTTCATCCGGCGGAGTAGCCTGAACGAGCGCTACATCGACCGGGAGACTTCCGTTTGTAAATAATGATGGAATGCGGTAGAAGAAGCACGGAGTATAGTCACCGCGGCCCTCTGCGACTGCCTTTCTTGTAGTGCCGCCAACGAAAAGAGCGTTGTGGCGGAAATGGGATTCCATTCCCGGCTGTGCATAACCGGCTTTTCCCATAGCGACCATGTGGACGATCTCTACATCGTGGTAGCTTTCAGCATTTGCAACCATTGCGTCTACCAGATAGGACGGCTCTGCGCAGGCATGACCGATCACAACGCGGTTGCCGGATTTAATAAGCTCCACTGCCTTTTCGGCAGTGGTGAGCTTAGATTTATATTCGTTTTCCCAACTCATGGAAGATACCTCCCGTTATTATTCTGTGATTTTTGCGATATCTTTCGCAAGTTTCTTCTTCATTGCGAGGTTGCCCTGACGGGAGATCATGATTCTCTGTGCCTGCGGGGAACCTGCGCCGTGCATGGATTCTGTGCGGTATCCGACAGCGGCTGCGCCAAGAGTCAGGTTCTCGATGAGTCTCATGATGCGGAGACGGTTTTCTGTGGAAACAGCGTTTACACCGCGGAAATATTTGTCAACATACTTGCCCAGGAATGGATCCTTTAAGTCTTTCTCGGACGGTGCGGTAACCATAAGACCACCGGCGATATCCTCTGCAAGACGAGCGATCTCGTACGGGAATCTTGTAACATTCTGTTTGCAGACGTTTGCGAGAAGAAGGTCGATCAGGTAGTTGCCGGATTTTGTCGGACGGCCCTCTGCGGAGCATGCGATACCACAGCAGTAAAGGGTCTCATTTAAGTGAGTCATCTCAATGAGCTTGTCCTTGATATGGGATGCCTTCTGAGCACCGTTGAAGTCTGCGGCAACAGCTGCAGCACCGATCAGGACATCACCGACACCAACCTTACATCCGCCGTAGGATTGTCTGTGGTAGCCTGCGAAACGCTCAACCAGAACACCTGCGAACTCATTCTCGCCGTTTAAGAAGATACGGTCATTCGGTACGAATACATCATCGAAGATTACGAGAGCCTCTGTTCCGCCGAACTGGGAGTTTCCTACATCGATCTCGCTGCCTTCAAGCTTTCTTGTATCACAGGACTGACGGCCGACGATCATGAAGATGCCCTTTGCGTCTGTCGGAACTGCGAATGCAACTGCGTAGTCCTTGTCGTCCTCGCCCATCGCCTGTGTCGGCATTACGATAACCTCGTGAGAGTTTACGAAACCTGTCTGGTGAGCTTTCGCGCCGCGGACAACGATTCCGTCCGGTCTTCTCTCAACGACTCTTAAGTAAAGATCCGGATCTGCCTGTAAGTGCGGCGGAAGGGAACGGTCACCCTTCGGGTCTGTCATAGCGCCGTCAACGGTGTAGTCATGCTCCTGAACGTACTGGAGGAATTTCTTGAAGTTCTCATGGTAATGTGTTCCGTACTTTTCATCTGTCTCATAGGTTGTGCTGTAAACGGCGTTGAACGCGTCCATGCCGACACAGCGCTGGAAACAGGCTGCGGTCTTCTGTCCACAGAGTCTCTGCATTTTAACCTTCTTGATCAGGTCATCGGTGCTCTGATGGATATGTGTGAAACGGTTGATGGTCTCACCTGTAAGAATGGATTTTGCAGCCATTAAGTCTGCGTACTCCGGATCCTGAGCCAGATCGTAGGTTGCTTTTACAGAGTTTAAGGACGGACGGAGGATCGGATCGTCAACTGGATTTTCGATCTTCTTACCAAACATATAAACCTGAAGATTCAATTTTCTCATGCTCTCTACATACTGTTCGCCTGTCATTAATGCCATAACACATGTTCCCTTCGCAGTCATTTTCGTTGCGGCTGCATCCTTTCCTGATAAGTTTTTGTGAGTAGCTGCTATACATCCGAAGGACTTCTGGTTTGCAGGTCCTTTTTGGAATTCATAAGCTCTTGTGTTCCGTTTTCGGAACTGACCTACTATAAAGCAATCCATGTGCCAAAGTTACAAAAACGGGAGGGAGATTTTTGGGAAATTTATTTTTTCGGGAGATAGCCAGAAAGAATATATTAAGGAAGAAAAGAATGACAGGAAATAAAAATAAAAAAGGAAATGAAATATGATCGAACAGAATCCTGACGGAAGTAACCGGAGATCCGGGACCAGAACAGGGATTTTCTCCCCGATTTCCGGAAAAATCTGTTGCATAAATGAAATAAATTGTCATTTGTTGCAAAAACGCAACAGAAAGGCACCGGGATATGGAATGAGAATCACTGAGATAAAGAAAAATGGAATATGGCACGCGGATGAAAGGCCTGAAAACCGGGCAGTTCGTGGACGGACGATCCGGTTCCCTGAAAACCGAGGTGATTGGCATAAAAATTGCTCATAACTAAGGACAAAGAATTCGGAGCGCTGTGTGTGTTCCGGATTCGGAACAACGAAAAAGACCCCGGTCTTTCGAGGGCAGATCAGGAGGTATCACAATGATAGAAAGAATCGATGAAGTATTGGAAAAGAAGGTCCGTCCGGCGCTGTTATCCCATGAGGGCGACGTGCAGATCGTAGAGTACGCAGATGGAGTTTTAAAGATCCGCCTGACCGGACACTGTTCCGGATGTCCGTCAGCGAGACTGACAACGGAGGAACTGATTGCGGCAGAGGTCCAGAAAGAGATCCCGGAGGTGAAGGAGGTTGTTCTCGTCAATGAGATCAGCCCGGAGCTTCTGGATTTCGCGAGAAAGCTTCTGAACCATAACCATGAAGCGCAGGAACGCATATGAGGATCGGCATCAAATACTGTGGCGGCTGCAATCCTGTATACAACAGGGGACGGCAGGTAAAACGCCTGCAGGAACAATATCTGGAACATGAGTTTGACTTTGCAGCCGGGGACATGAAAGAATGCGAGATCGGACTTGTTGTCTGCGGCTGCGTCCGGGCCTGTGCGTCAGTGGATGGGCTTGCACCAAAGAAAAAGCTGTTTCTTCTCCCGACGGAGCGGAGCTTTTCTGAGGTAAAGATGTATCTGGAGCAGGACAGGGAAGCGAAAAAGAACGCGGAAGTTTGCGGCAGAAAAGACGCGGTGCCGGAAGAAGAGACAGACAGTAGAATCCATGTTCGCATCGGTGACACGGCAGAGGTTACAAAGACTTTCTTTAAGGATGACGTGGACAGGTTTGCAGCGCTCACCGGAGATTACAGCAGACTTCACACGGATGCGGAATTCGCGAAAAAAACGCCTTACGGAAAGCCGGTGGTTCACGGTGTTCTGGCGGCAAGCCTGATCTCAACGGTGATGGGCACGAAGCTTCCGGGTGAGGGGACTGTCTTTATCGAAGAGCAGGTGCGGTTTTTGAAGCCTGTTTTTTACGGGGATATGATCACCGCAAGGGTGACATTTACAGCCTGTAAGGAACGGGAGGACGGTTACATCGGGACGTTTTCCGGAGTGTGTGAAAACCAGGATCATGAGACGGTGGTATGGGCAGAATGCAGACAGTTCATGTCGAAGGAGCTGTTTTTATGTAATTAGGAAATTCCGAGGAATTCCCTGTTACACAAAAGGCACAATCTTTTTGATGCAATGAGACAAGAGATATTTCATGGCAGAGATCAAAAATATAAAGAATCAAGCGAGGGCAAATACAATGACAAATCTTGAAAAATACAACAAAATTTTTATCGGAATGTTTCACAAGACAGAGGAGGAGCTTCCGGGCTTAAAGTACCGCGGAATTCCGCTCTGGGATTCGATCGGACATATGGATCTCGTAGGGGAGCTGGAAGAGGCGTTTGATATTCATATGGATACACCGGATGTTCTGGACTTCACGTCCTATGAAAAGGGAAAAGAAGTTCTTGGGCGCTACGGGGTAACGATTGAATAATCCATATCCGGACCGGATCTTCCGGATCGTGGAACCGGTGACGGAGAGCAACTGCTATGTGATCCGGGAAGAGGACAAATGTATGATCATCGATCCGAACGATTTTACAGCGATCCGGGAACTGCTGCAGAAATTGGGCCTGATGCCAGGGCTGGTCCTTCTGACCCATGAACATTGTGACCACATCGGCGGATTAAATGAACTCCGGAGGACATATCCGGTGACAGTGGCGGCAACGGAAGCCTGCAGCGCGGGAATCGGGAACCAGACGAGAAATATGTCCCGCATGATGGAGACATTTTTGTACTTTAAAAGCGGGGAAAAGAAATTTGTACATTATCCGCCGTTTCAGTGCCGGAAGGCGGATCTGACATTTACGGACCAGATCTGTTGCAAATTTGCAACAAGGCAGCTGGAGCTGATCCCGCTTCCGGGGCATACCCCCGGGAGTATGGTGATCCGATATGACGGATATATCTTTTGCGGGGACTATCTTCTTCCTGGGGACAGGGTCGTTACGAGGCTGCCGGGAGGAGATGGGGACGCATATGAAAAATATGCGAAACCCTGGCTGAAAACGATTCCGGATGGGACATGGATCTTTCCGGGACACGGAGAGCCGTTCCGGATGAACAGGGAGGTGAGGGAATTTCATGAATTATGAAGAGCTTTTAAAACGCGGCCCCTATGAGCTGGGAGCGGAGGAGAAGAAAAAAATCTACGCGGATATGCTCAGTGAGCTGACAGACAGCCACAGAAACCGGTGCCTGATCTATGACCGGTGCTGCAGTGCGCTGGGGGATGTGTCGGGAAGCCAACGGAGAGAAGAAGAAATTCCCATGGTTCCGGTATCCATGTTTAAGGAGATGGAGCTTCGAAGCGTTCCCACAGGAGCTGTGTTTAAGACGGTGACCTCTTCTGGGACTACGGGACAGAAGACCTCAAAGATCGTTCTGGATGAGCGGACCGCAGCCTGGCAGCAGCAGACACTGCAGCGGATCATGGCCGATTTTATCGGGGAAAAGCGGATTCCGATGCTGATCATCGACGCGCCGAATGTCCTGCGGGACCGGGCGCTGTTTTCAGCGAGGGGAGCCGGGATTCTGGGATTTTCGATCTTCGGGTCAAAACGCTGTTACGCGCTGAAGGAAGATATGTCTCTGGATCTTGAGACTGTGGAGGCATTTCTTGAGAAGGCCGGTGACGGACCGGTCCTTGTGTTTGGGTTTACCTATATGGTCTGGAAATATTTTTATGAGCCGTTGAAAAGATCGGGTCACAGGCTTCATCTGGAACATGGTTTCCTGATCCATGGCGGCGGCTGGAAGAAGCTGACGAAGGAGGCGGTGTCCGCAGAGAAATTCCGGGACGGACTCCGGGAAGTCTGCGGGATCCTCGATGTACGGAATTACTACGGAATGGCGGAGCAGACCGGCTGCATCTACATGGAATGCGAGTGCGGTCATCTGCATGTGAGTAGCTATTCGGATGTTCTGATCCGAAATATGGAAGACTTTTCCTGTTGCAAAAATGGAACAGAAGGCGTGATCCAGGTCCTGACACCGATGGCCTGGTCCTATCCGGGCCATTCGGTGCTGACGGAAGATAAGGGCATGATCGTTGGAGAGGATGACTGCCCATGCGGAAGAAAAGGAAAATATATTAAGATCACGGGCAGGATCCCAAAGGCGGAAATCCGGGGCTGCAGCGATACGTTTGAGACAGGAAAAGAGCTTCGTGGGGAGAATGAGGCGGTCACTCTTTTAGCAGGTGAGATGGAGATCACATCAGTACCGGAAATTCCGTTTGAGGAGACCACCATGGAGTTTCTATCGGCACTCTCAGAGCGGATCCGGGAACTTCCGAGAATGTTGTCCGGAGAGGAAATGCGTTCTCTCGGATTCTGGCTCAGGCGTTCCAACCTCGAAAGCTATAAAAAGCGGTATGAAAACAGTGGTTTCCGGCTTGGGCTGGGACAAACATTTCATATTGCACCATCGAATGTTCCGCTTCTGTTTGTATACACGATGGCGATTGGATTGCTGGCAGGAAATTCCTGCCGGGTGCGGGTGTCGGCGCGAAGAAACACGGAAAGCGAAAAGGTCTGTGAGCTGATCGATGAGCTTTTGGGACTGCCGGAATTTCAAGTTCTGAAACGACGGATCTCCATCGTCACATACGGGAGGGAAAACCGGGAGACAACGGAGAAATTCAGCAGAGAGTGTGACGGCCGGGTGATCTGGGGCGGTGATATGACTGTGGAAGAGATCCGGAAGATTCCGATCGGCCCGTCAGCGTCGGAGGTCGTTTTTCCGGACCGCGCGTCCATAGCTGTGTTTGACGCGGATGCCGTTCTTGCCCTGTCGGAAGAGGGGCTGGCAGAGACGGCAATGCATTTTTACAACGATACCTTCAGCATGGATCAGAACGCCTGCGCGTGTCCTCGGGCAGTATTCTGGAGGGAGAGCTGTCCAAAGACGGGAGAAGCGGCGGCCGGGCGCTTCTGGCAGGCGCTTGCCCAGACTGCGAAGCGGTATGGGCTCACAGAGCACAAGGTCAGCGTGAAATATGGTGATCTGTGGGAGCTGGCAGCAGGCGGGGCGCGGATCGTGAAGGTCAGAAAATTCGAGAACAGACTTTATGTCACGGAAATGAAGGATATCCCCGGAACAGCCTCGGAACAAAGGATGCGGTTTGGAAGCTTTCTGGAATATCATATGAAAAACGGAGAAGAATGGATCTCTGCCGTGTCCGAAAAAACACAGGCCCTGGTGTATTTCGGCGTGGAGAAGCAGGAACTCCGTGAATGTGTTCTGCATCACAGGCTTCGCGGTACCCATCAGATCGTCCCTGTGGGGCAGACACTATGGATGGATCTGGTTTGGGACGGAAAGGACATGATCCAACTTCTGTCCCGGACGATCCGGTAGGGCAGAAAGGAGGGCCGGATGAATTTTATTGAAAGAAATGATCAATTTTCAGAGAATCTGATGCTTGCGGATGATCAGGGAAACCGGATCACCTACGGAGAATTTGAGAAGATATATGAGGAACGATCGAAATTTCTGGAGGAGGGAAGGCTTGCGTTCCTGTATTGCAGGAATACCGTCGGAGCAGTTCTTTATTACAGGAGCTGTCTTAGGAATCATGTGGTTCCTCTGCTTTTAGAGCATCGAATGGACCGAGAGCTTTTAAGGACACTGATCGGGACCTATGAGCCGGATTATCTGATTGGAATGCCGGAGGACCTTACAGGAACGGATGGAACGGTACTGGAGGGCTCGGAGTGCTTTGGTTATCAGCTTGCAAAGCGGGATGCCAAACGGAAAACGGGGCTGAATCCGGAGCTTGCGCTTCTCCTTACGACCTCCGGCAGTACGGGAAGCCCGAAGCTTGTAAGACAGAGCCGGAAAAATGTTACGTCAAATGCGGAGTCGATCGCGGAATATCTGGAACTTGATCCGACAGAACGTCCGATCACAACGCTGCCGATGAACTACACGTATGGGCTTTCGATCATGAACAGCCATTTTCAGGTGGGAGCAGCTGTGCTGCTGACAGAGCATACGCTGTTTGAGCGGGAGTTCTGGGATTTTTTCCGGGAGCAGGGAGCAACTTCCTTTGGCGGCGTCCCTTACACCTATCAGATCCTGAAGCGACTTGATTTCTTTAAAATGGAGCTGCCGTCCTTACGGACGATGACGCAGGCAGGAGGCAAGCTTCCGGTGAATCTGCATCGGGAATTTGCGGAATATGCGATGTCCTCAGGACGAAAATTCATTGTCATGTACGGGCAGACAGAGGCGACGGCGAGAATGAGTTATCTTCCCGCAGAGGATGCCATCAGAAAATGCGGCAGCATGGGAATCGCGATCCCGGGCGGAAAATTCCGGATCATGGAGGATGGCCCGACAGAGATCAAAGAGCCGGATACGGTGGGGGAGCTTGTGTATAGCGGTCCGAATGTCACGATGGGATATGCGGAATGTGCGGCAGATCTTGAAAAGGGAGATGAGCGCGGAGGCGTTCTGTTTACCGGAGACATGGCAAAGCGCGATGCAGAGGGATATTACTATATCACCGGACGGAAAAAACGGTTTTTGAAGATGTATGGAAAGCGCGTCAATATGGACGAGATCGAGCAGCTTCTTCGCGGCCGCTATGAGGGCGTGGAGCTCGCCTGTACCGGCGAGGATGACCGGATGCGGATCTATATGGAAGGAATGGATCCGGCATCCTGTGAGGAGGTAGCGGAGTTCCTGACAGAGAAAACAGGACTTTACCCGGGAGGTGTCCGGGTTCTTCCCATCGGCAAGGTACCGAAAAATGAGTCCGGAAAAACGATCTACAAAGAATTGGAGAAATTGCCATGGAATTCATGATTTACGAGAAAAAAGACACAACAGCACTGATCACGATCAACCGTCCGAAGGCGTTAAACGCGTTTAATTCCCAGATGTTGGACGAGCTCACAGAGGCGCTGGAGATGGCGGAGAAGGATACAGGAGTCCGCTGCGTGATTCTCACGGCAGCAGGGGAGCGGGCATTTACGGCAGGCGGAGATATCAAGGAGGAAGTTCAGCTGAATGAAACAACAGCGGCAGAATTTTCAAGACGCGGGAAAAAGATGATCCGGTCAATTTTAAATCACAGAGTTCCGGTGATCTGCGCGGTCCGCGGCTATGCTCTCGGTGGTGGAATGGAGATGATTCTGGCGGCAGATATCACTGTGGCAGCCACGGACGCGAAGATCGGAATTCCGACGATCAAGCTCGGTGGGATTCCGGGATGGGGCAGTACAGTCCTTCTTCCGAGAACGGTCGGCGCTTCCAGAGCCAAGGAGCTTTTATATACGGGGCGCAGCCTCTCTGCGGAGGAAGCGCTGAAGCTTGGTGTTGTGGAGGATGTCGTTGAGCCGGATGAACTGTTAAAGAGAGCCTTTGAATTAGCGGATACGATCGCGGATATGGCACCACTTGCAGTGGAAAATATGAAAAAGTCCATCAACACCGCTATGAGCGCCGGACTGGAGGAAAGCCTTGGAACAGAGACAGATATCTTCGCTTCCTGCTTTGGAACTCAGGATCATCTGGAAGCGACGACGGCGTTTCTCGAGAAGAGGGCACATGGGGAGTTTATGAGAAAATAGAGAAAACCCTGCCAAATAGAGAATGAAGAACCCTCCGGGAATCGCAAAATGCGGTGACCGGAGGGTTTCTTATGACTTGCCGTTTATCAGCTGGTGTATGTCAGGAGGTAAAATAAATTTAACAGAAATTTAGGATTTTCCGCTGTCCGGATGTGGTATGATATTGGCACAGAAAGGCTGATGTGCGTCAGCAGTCTGATTGATAAGATATAAGAAATATGCTATAATGAAATGCGGCTTACAGAGAGGAGACAGCTATGAGAAAGACGTATTTGTACATGACAGCAGTAGCAATGAGCGCAGCTTTGGCGGCCGGATGCCAGAAGGCAGAACCGGCGGAGACAACTGCGGCAGCAGAGACAGTGGCTGAGTCGACCGGAACAGGGATGGCGGAGAGTGAGTCTTCTGAAACCAGTGGAACAGCGGCGCAGGACGATGAGAGGCTTGCGGATTATCACCTGCTTCAGGGAATCGTGACGGGGACGAATGACGAAAAAGGAACGTTTACGCTCAAAGCAGATGATGGTGGAGAATATGTGATCACGACCGGAAATATCGGTGACGTGGAGACCGAGATCGCGGATGACAGTCTTGTTGTGATCGGATATATCGGTGTCGAGATCCATGACAATATGGATCTGGAGAAAGTCAATATGGTGATCGCGGCACCGGGAGATGATGACTGGACGATCGCATACGCAGAGGGAACGACGACGGCCAATGCGATGAGCACGTTTATGATGGTGACAGCAGATGGAACTGAGATGGGGTTCATGAAGGATGGCTGTCCGATGGATGAGGATGCTCTGGGCGGAGACAGCGGAGCGAAGATTGGCGTTGTATATATGGATTCCGAGGATGTAAGTTTTCCGCTGGAGATCAAGAAATTGCAGTAAAAAATATAAATATGGGATTTTTTCCGGAAAATAGCTGGCTATAACGGTCTTCAGTTTAGCTGTCCGGGAATAGCAAAGTTTTTGAGAATTATAATATATCAAGAAAGAAAATGGGGTTTAAAAATGGCAGATTTATTTCACCGTGTAAGTATTCGTAAATTTAAAGATGAGGCTGTATCAAATGAAGATATCGGCTATATTCTGGAGGCAGCGATGGCAGCGCCGTCCGCGAAGAATCAGCAGCCGTGGGAGTTTTATGTAGTAGAAAATCGTGAAGTCTTAAAACAGCTCGGAGAGTCCAGCCCGTTCTCCGCCCCGGCAGGAAAAGCACCGGTGGCGATCGTGACTGCATACCGTGAGGAATGCGATCTGCCGGAATTTGCACAGATCGATATGAGCATCATGATGGAAAATCTGTGGCTTGCAGCGGATGAGATCGGACTTGGCGGCGTATGGCTCGGCGTAGCTCCGAGAGAGGACCGGATGAAGGATGTAGAGAAGATCGTCGGGATTCCGGCGGGACAGCGGGTCTTCGGCATCTTTGCTCTCGGTTACCCGGATGAGGAGCGGACCCAGCAGGATCGGTTCGATCAGAGCAGGATCCATTATGTGAAATAGGACGGTCTTTTTTCTGACAGATTCCATCGACGGAGTCGGTCCGGAATGAATTTTTCGCATTACTGGGGGGAGAAAAAGCGATGAAGGATCGGACAAAGGTAGATATTTCGACGGCGTTGACGACGTTATTGGCAAAGAAGGCGATCGATGATATTACCGTGCGGGAGATCGTAGAGCTATATGATATCCGGAGACAGATCTTCTGCACAGCAATCCGGGAATCGCGAATATGTCGGTTGAGAAGCAGAACTTTATCAGCAGGGCGTATTCCAGAGTGTTTGTCGGTCTGTTTCTGGACTGGGTCAGCAATGGGATGAAGGCAAAGGATCTGGACTGCTTTTCGGATGCCTGCATTCTGGTAGAAGGCGGAATTGAGGGAGTCTTGAAAAAATTAAAAAAATGATCCTGAAACAAAACAGGATCGGACGCGAAGGGCGTGTGAAGAATAAAGCTTCATTTTTCACACGCCCTTTTTGTGTAACAGGAAGTTTCGGGGAATTCCCTGCTACACAAAAGGCATTAACGTGCCGATGATGCGCATTTGCGGGCAGACGGATGCAAATTACAGATTTTTTCTGAAAAATTCTTCTGCGTTCCGGAACATGATTCCCTCTGCCAGATCCTTTGACATTCCCTTTTCCAGGAAATATTCGTAGAGATCAGCAGCCTTTGCCGGAGTGTTCAGGTATGTAGGAAGTGTCGCACCGTCGAAGTCGGAGCCGAGGGCGATGTTTTCATAGGCACCGAGGCTGAAAAAGTGCTCGATGTGGCGGTAGAGGTCGTCGGGAGAATCGCCGATGCCTCCATCGGTAATGAAACTCTTGCAGTAGTTGAGGCCGATGAGGCAGTTCCGGCGGACCATCTCGCGGATCATATCATCCGTCAGGTTCCGCTTGTGGGAACAGATGGCGCGCGCGTTGGAGTGGGTCGCAACGAACGGGCGGCGGGCGGTCTCAAAGAGGTTGGCGTAGCCGGTGTCGTTTAAATGGGAGACATCAACGAGGATCCCGCGGTCTTCCATTTCACGGACTGCCTGCCGTCCGAAATCTGTCATTCCGTGAGTGGTGGTGTGTCCGGAACCGAGCTCATTTTCGCCGTTCCAGGTAAGTGTCATGCAGCGGACTCCGTCATCTGCCAGTTTTTTTACGCGGGTGATATCACCGGCGAGAGCCGCTCCGCCCTCGATGGTCAGAAAAGCGGCCGTCTTTCCTGCCTCCCATGCAGCATGCATATCGGAAACGGAACGGCAGGGGGAGATGCGGTCATGAAATTTTTCCATCTGGCGGTTAAAATTGTCACGGTTTGTTTCGTAGTAATCGATGGCGGCCTGTCCACGGTGCTGATCCGGGATGAAGATGGCATAAAACTGTGCCCAGTGAACGTCAGACGGGATCGCGGTCAGGGAGAGCACACGGTTCGGATCATCAAGCGTGTCCGGGGTCAGCCCCTTATGGATACAGTCTGTGAGCGTGTCACAGTGCAGATCGATCAAAGCATATGGATTCATGGGAAATTCCTCCTGAAAATATATTTTGGATTTATTGTAACGGAACCGTTCAGACGTTTCCGTCAATTCTGCCTTCGGATCTCGCCTTTTAAGATCATCGGGTAGCGGATCAGGGAATCGGAATCAAGCGCCTCTTTTTTCATATCCACCGCGGTGATCTGGTGGTTTTCGTAGGTCGTATAGTAGTAGGTTCCGGTTTCGGCGCTGCAGCAGGAGGTGTAGATCGTGATCTCATATTTTCCTTCTGCAACCTCACAGCAGCCGCGCTGCTGGTCCACAGAGCCTAAGATATGGAAGAACTGGCTGACGCTTTCTTCTTCGCTGTCACCGGAGATCGAGTTCGCGCGGGTGAATGCCACACGGGCGAAGCGGGACTGGGAAGAGAGATCCCCCGGAAGACCGAGAGCGCCCATGCCGCGGCTGTAGGTGGCAAGCGGAAGCTCCGGAGAAAAATGATTTTCCGGCTGGCGCGGGGAAAGCCCGAGATAGTTATTTAAATGGAACATCTGCAGATCGAAGGGCGGATTGTTTGTGAGAACACCGGCAGGATCATCATGGACATGGAGTCCATCAGCCATGGATTCCACGACGATCGCCTCGTTTTTATCCGCAATGATCCAGTGGAGGCTTGCGGCAGGCATCTGCGGACTAAAAGGTGTTCCGACAAGATTCATGCGGGCAAGCGCTTCGCGGACCTCCGGAATAGTTGCGCACCGGCTTAAGATCCAGGGGATAAATTCAAACTGGGCAACATTCTGCATTCCATCCGTCGGCTCTGCATAGGCAGCATTTCCGACAAAGTTGAGTCCTGCCATGCCGAGTCCCTTTTCGTTCATGGCATCATAATACAGAGGATAATTGTCTGCAACGTGCGCCATGCCGATGATGGCATAGTGGGATGCAAGCGTATCCATATGGCGGAACGGGATCGGGTAATTGCGGGGAGTGATCGTGATCTCCTCTCCGTAGGAAAATTCGTAATCCAGGGTTCTTCCAAAATAAAAGCCCTTTGTCTTGTAAGTTGCTGCTGTACACATAAGACAGGAACCTCCTTAAAAATAGTAAATTCGCAGTGCGTTTATCTCATCCGGAGACCTGACTCCCACTGAGACAAATTTGCTGTTACTCACCACCTGAAAGAGGCGGGAATCTTCTCGACTGAGATAAATACGGATATAGTTTCTTCTGCATAAAAAAGATTATACCGCATTTTTTGGAAAAATTCATTAAAAAGAGCTTTACAAAAACACTTTAGTATGGTAACATGATAACACGATAAAAACAGAGAAATGAAACCGGACAGAAAAATGCGGTCGGTTTTCGGATACGACGAAAAGCTGGTCCGGGCAGCCGGATCACGGACAGATAAGAGGAGGAAATTATGATGAAAAAGAGATTATTAAGTGCAGTTATGGCATCTGCAATGGTACTTTCCCTCGCAGCATGCGGCGGAGCAAAGACAGAGACAACAGCAGCAGAGACAACTGCCGAGAAAAAAGAGGAGACAACAACAGCAGGTACGACAGCTGCGGAGACGGCAGAAGCAGCAGGAGGCACACTGATCGTCGGCTTCGATCAGGATTTCCCGCCAATGGGATTTGTTGGTGACAACGGCGAATACACAGGTTTTGACCTTGATCTCGCGAAAGAAGTCGCAAGCCGTCTCGGTCTCGAATACAAGGCACAGCCGGTCGCCTGGGACTCCAAGGATATGGAGCTTGAATCCGGCAACATCGACTGTATCTGGAACGGATTTACGATCACAGGCCGCGAGGATGATTATACCTGGACTACACCGTATATGGCAAACAAGCAGGTATTCGTTGTAGCGAACGATTCCGATATCAAGAGTCAGGCTGACCTTGCGGGAAAAGTCGTGGAAGTACAGGCCGATTCCTCAGCGGAGGCTGCGTTGAATGAAAATCAGGATCTCGCAAATACATTCGGCCAGCTTTTAACGACACCGGATTATAATACCGCATTCATGGATCTCGAACAGGGCGCGGTTGACGCAGTCGCAATGGACGTGATTGTTGCAGGCTACCAGATCAAGCAGAGAAACGCGGACTTTAAGATCCTTGACGATTCCCTCTCCGAGGAAGAATATGGCGTTGGCTTTAAGAAGGGCAACACAGAGTTAAGAGATAAAGTACAGGGAGCGTTAGAGGAGATGGCTGCCGACGGCACATTAGCAAAGATCTCTGATGAATGGTTCGGCGAGGACGTTACGACGATCGGAAAGTAGGCGCGTGTCGGAGTTGTAGAAATCTTGCGGGATACGGAAATGCTGTTTGACAGACATTCCCATATCGGCTAAAATAGTAAAAGAATTTTGATTACGGGAACCGGAAAACAGTTCCCGTAATTTGTGTTATTTATTAAGAAGGAAAGCAGGTAAAGATCGTATGGGTAAAATGACAATCGGGCAGATGGTCGCACAGCTCGCCGGTGGTATGCTGATCAGTACGCAGATCTTCGTGATCACGCTGCTGTTTTCTCTTCCACTTGGACTTATTGTGGCGTTCGGACGCTTATCGAAAAATCGCGTGATCAGCATGATCGTAAAATTTTACATCTCTATCATGCGCGGAACTCCGTTAATGCTGCAGCTGATGGTCGTTTATTTCGGACCATACTATCTGTTTCATATTAAAGTCGGCAGCGGTTACCGCCTGACAGCGACCTTTATCGGCTTTGTGATCAACTACGCGGCATATTTTGCAGAAATCTACCGCAGCGGCATTCAGTCGATGCCGATCGGCCAGTATGAGGCGGCACAGATCCTTGGATACACGAAAGCTCAGACCTTTTTCAAGATCATTCTGCCTCAGGTTATCAAGCGCATTTTGCCGTCGATCACAAACGAGGTGATCACACTTGTAAAAGATACGTCCCTGTCATTCACCCTGAGTGTCGCTGAGATGTTCACGATCGCGAAAGCTCTGGCAGCATCCCAGACAAATATGATCCCGTTTGTCGCAGCCGGAATTTTCTACTATGTGTTCAACCTCATCGTGGCTGTCGTTATGGAGTGGATCGAGAAAAAGCTGGATTATTACCGGTAGGACTGGAGGTCTGTGGATCATGAATCTGTTAGAGTTAAATCATGTAGAAAAATCATTTGAGAACCTGTCTGTGCTGAAGGATATCTCCATCAGCATCGGCGAGGGCGAAATCGTATCCATCATCGGACCGTCCGGATCCGGGAAATCAACGCTGCTCAGGTGCGCGACAATGCTTGAGAAGATGGATGGCGGCGAGATCGTATATCTTGGGAAAAAAGCGGTATGGACGGACAAGGACGGACATGTGGTCTATGCGGATAAGAAGGACATGAAGGAGATCCGGAGCCAGTATGGTCTCGTGTTCCAGAATTTTAATCTTTTCCCGCATTATTCTGTGCTGAAGAATATCGTTGACGCGCCGATCCATGTGCAGAAGCGAGACAAGGAGACGGTATATCAGGAAGCGAGAGAGCTGTTAAAGAAGATGGGACTGGCGGACAAGGAAGACTATTATCCCTGCCAGTTATCCGGAGGACAGTGCCAGCGTGTGGCGATCGCGAGAGCTCTGGCGCTGAACCCGAAGATCCTGTTCTTCGATGAACCCACATCAGCTCTGGACCCGGAGCTGACAGCCGAGGTGTTAAAGGTGATCCGTTCTCTGGCAGATCTGAATATCGCCATGGTGATCGTTACCCATGAGATGGCGTTTGCAAGGGATATTTCCCACCGCGTGATCTTCATGGAGGGCGGCGTGATCGTCGAGGAGGGAACGCCGGAGAAGGTGTTCGCATCCGATAATGAGAGAATGAAGAGCTTTCTGGGACGATATGGGGAGATCTTGTAATTATGTTGACCTCTCTTGCGTTAATATTTTTAGTGGGACTTTCCGCCGCCGCAATCTGTGGTGGGCTGCGGCTGCCGCGTATTATTGGTATGCTGTTCACGGGAATTATTCTGGGACCGCATGTGCTGGGACTTCTGGACGATAAGATCTTATCGATCTCGTCGGAACTCCGGCAGATGGCTCTTATTATTATTTTATTGAAAGCGGGACTTTCCTTAAATCTTGCGGATCTGAAAAAAGTAGGCCGTCCGGCAGTCATGATGTCGTTTGTACCTGCAAGCTTTGAGATTTGTGGATATCTGCTCTGTGCGCCGATGATCCTGGGGATAACGAGAATTGAGGCGGCAGTCATGGGCGCGGTCCTGGCGGCAGTGTCTCCGGCGGTCGTAGTGCCGCGGATGGTGCAGCTCATGGAAAGCGGATATGGAACGGAAAAGAGTATTCCACAGATGATCTTAGCGGGAGCGTCCTGCGATGATATCTTTGTAATCGTGCTGTTTTCCACATTTTCCGGGATGGCCCAGGGCGGTACGGCGGATATGAAGCAGTTTTTAAATATCCCGGTGTCCATTGCGCTTGGAATCCTGCTGGGCGCGGTCGTTGGATATCTTTTGAGCCTCTTTTTTGAGACCGCCTATGCGAAAGCGCATTATGTGAGAAACAGTATGAAGGTCATGATCGTTCTTGGAGTTTCCTTCCTTCTGATGGCTGTGGAGACATGGGTGAAGGCTTATGTATCAGTGTCCGGTCTGCTGGCCGTAGTCAGCATGGCATGCGTTCTGAAGATCAAATGTCCGAAATCTGTCTCAGGAAGACTCTCGGAGAAATTCGGAAAGCTCTGGATCGCGGCGGAAGTTGTCTTATTTGTACTGGTCGGCGCAGCGGTTGATATCCGGTATACGGCGACGGCCGGAGCCGCGGCGATTGTCATGATCCTGCTGGCATTGGTGTTCCGTGCTGTCGGTGTTCTTGTGTGCATGACGGGAACGGCATTGGATAAGAAGGAACGGGTATTTACGGTGATCGCGTATCTGCCGAAAGCGACGGTGCAGGCGGCGATCGGTTCTGTTCCGATGGCAAGGGGACTTGCCTGCGGTCAGATCGTGTTGTCAGTAGCGGTCCTTGCAATCCTGATCACGGCACCGCTTGGGGCGATCGGGATGGATATGACGTATAAGAAGCTGTTGAAAAAACAGGAAAACATCTCATAATATAAATTTGATTTGAAAAAATACCGGATGTGGGCTATAATGAGCGCAAAATATGCGGTATCAGGCAGGCGTTTTCATCAGGGACGTTTTATTTCACTGAGCGGATATTTGAAATACCGCAAAACAGGAGGCAATTATGGATTTCGAAAAATTATGCGCAGAAAGATATTCTCTTAGAAAATATGCAGATCGCCCGGTGGAGGCAGAAAAGCTGGAAAAGGTGCTGGAGGCAGGTCACAATGCACCGACTGCCCACAATCTCCAGCCGCAGCGCATTCTTGTGATGCAGAGCAGAGAGGCATTGGAGAAAGCAGAGGAGTGCACCGCATGCAAGTTCCATGCACCGGTGATCCTTGTTGTCGCGTATGATCCGGCGAAGGCCTGGAACCGCGAGGGAGATATGAAGAACCACGGGGAGATCGATGCGACGATCGCAGCGACACAGATGATGCTTCAGGCGGCAGATCTCGGTCTCGGAACCTGCTATGTCGGCATGTTCAGCCAGGAGAAGCTTCATGAGCTGTTCCCGGAGATGAAGGGACTTGTTGCGACTGCGATGCTTCCGCTCGGATATCCGGCAGAGACGGCGCATCCGTCAAGACTTCACACCGACAGAATGCCGTTAGATGAGATGGTGATCCGTCTGTAAAAGCATATACATAGATTCAGACCTGCCAAAGTGGAAGAAAGCCACGGGCAGGTCTCTTCTTTTTTGAGAGTGTTCGCGACATAAAAACTTTTGTTCGTATAAAAAATACACAAAAAAACTTTTTTGTGGTAAAATATCGGACAGGAGGCAGCCTGAGATGACCGCTTCTGTTACTCAGTATTGAAAAACGGAGGAATGACAGATGGAATATAAGGTTTCCGAGAAGATTCAGAAGAAATTCGACACACTGACAAAGGATGCAAAGGTTCAGAAAGCCCTTCAATTTATGGAAAATGACCAGAACGAGATCATCAACAGACAGATCGAGCTTACCCTGATCCCGGCACCGACGAACCATGAGCAGAAAAAAGCAGCGAGACTTCTTGAGATGTTTAAGGAGGAAGGTCTTACAGACTGCCATATCGACGAGTACGGCAACTGCATCGGAATCCGAAAAGGTACCGGTGGCGGAAAGACGGTTCTTGTAGAGGGACATATGGACACGGTATTCCCGCTTGATACAAAGCTTGAGATCGTCCGTGAGGACGGCTTTATCAAATGCCCGGGAATCGTGGATGATACGAGAGGATGTGCGACCGTCCTGTCTACGATCCGCGCTTTAAATGCGGCAGGAATTGAGACAAAGGGCGATATTCAGTTTGTCGGAACGGTTCAGGAGGAAGGAACCGGCGCGTTAAAAGGAATGCAGTATTATGTAAACCACCATCCGGAGCTGGATGCCAGCATTTCCGTTGACGGCCCGGGATTTCAGGAGATCACCTATGAGGCGACCGGAATCCAGACATACGAGATCAACTTCCACGGCATCGGCGGACATGCCTGCGGCGCTTTCGCGAAGGTAGCAAACCCGATCCATGCGGCAGGACGTGCGATCGCGAAGATCTCCGAGATCCAGGTTCCGAAGGAGCCGATGACTACATTTGCGGTGACCACCATGCAGGCGGGAAGCTTCGAGGCTGTCCATGCGATCGTTCCGGTGGCACAGATCCGCTTCAACTTCCGTTCGAACTCTCAGGAAGAGCTTGAGAAGCTCCGCAAGAAGATCTTCGATGCCATCGATGAGGCATGCAGGGAGGAGACAGAGCGCTGGGGCATGGATACGATCACATACGATGTAAAACATATCTGTGATGTCAATGCCGGCCATCAGGATGCCCATGCGCCGATCGTAGAGGGCGCCATGGCGGCGGCAGAGTATCTTGGATGCGAGGAGCCGAAGCTTGGAAACGGTGGCTCCACAAACTGCAACCGTGCTCTCGAAGCAGGACTCCCGGCAGTGTGCCTCGGCATGGGCGCGGATTATGATATCCACGCGCATATGCTTTCCGAGCAGTTTAAGGTCGAGGGCGCATATAAGGGCTGCCAGCAGACATTGCTGCTTGCGCTGCTCTGCGCGGGCATGGATGATGTAGAGAGCATTATCAAGAAATAGCAGGACAAAATGAAAGCTTAGTATGAAAACGGCACAGACCTGTCAGGTAAATGGCGGGGGTGTGCCGTTTTTGATCGACCGATCTGCATGGTGACACTTTTTATGAAAAGCCGCACATTTGCCGCAGAAAATCAAGGAAAAAGCAAGAAATAATCACCTTGACACTATGTAGTGCGTTGGATAAAATAGAGAATGACAGTTGGATTGTGCCGATCTGCAGTCGAAAGCGTGCTGCAAGCTTGCCTGCATAAACGCTTTTGAATGAAAAGCGGTATAAGGGCAACGCCCGGAGCTTCTTGTGCGCCGGAGGCGAACAAGAAGAGAGCAATCCGGTAACTGAAAATAAAAAAGGCAGGATGGAATCATGAAAAAAATAAGAATGCTTCTTCCGACAGGCGCTGTGATCGGCATGCTGGTGGTGGGAACAGCGTTTCCTGCGATGGCAGCGGCAGATAGCGATACGGCAAAATTTGTACGCGGCACTACGATCAATGCGGTGGATGTCTCCAAGCAGACGGCACAGCAGGCGAAAGGATATCTGGAAGGTTATTTCAACGAACACTACGAGATTAAAATACAGGACGCGGACGGCAACCTGGAAGTCTTAAAGGGAACCGATGTCGGTTACCACTTAAACGTTACCGGCAGCGTCGATGATATTTTAAAGGAGCAGAATGACACAGGAAGAAAGACGGGGCCCGGCTCTGACCAGAGCTACACAGTGACCGTGGAGGCAACTCTCGATGACGGGAAGCTTGCCGCAGCGCTGGCAAACCTGCACTGTGTGACGGCGGCAACACCGACTTCCAACGCGTATATCTCTGCTTACGAGGAAGGAAAACCCTTTACGATCGTTCCAGAAGTTCAGGGAAACGAACTGGATATGGATAAAATGAAGGCTGCCGTTAAATCAGCACTTTTAAGCCAGAAAAAACAGATCCGGCTTGCAGACGAGGATTGCTATAAAAAGATCACCGTAAAATCTGATGACGCGAACCTGGTACAGCTCTGCACAACATTAAACGCATACAAGGATATCCAGATTACATATGTGTTTGGATCCAGCAGAGAGACCCTGGATGGTCTGGAACTGGCAAAATGGGTGACTGGGACGAACGGCACCGAGATCCAGGTAGACCGTGACAAGGCAGTAGCATATGTGAAGTCTTTAGCGGATAAGTATGACACTTACGGAAACCATAAGTATAAGACGACATCCGGCCGGGATGTTGTTGTATACGGAAAATATGGCTGGAAGATCAACCAGACAGCCGAGACAGACGCCCTCGTGGAGGCAGTAAAAGCGTGCCAGACAACGGAGCGCGAGCCGATCTACGAGAGCCGCGGCGCGACTCACGATGGTTATGATTTCGGACAGACTTATATTGAGGTGGATCTTGCCACACAGCATCTCTATTTCTATAAAGATGGAAAAGTGATCATCGACAGCCCGTTCGTATCCGGAAACGTGTCAAAGAACTACACGACACCTCCGGGACTCTTTGAGCTGTATTATAAACAGAAAGACCGTGTATTAAAGGGAGAAGATTATGCGGCTCCTGTAAAATACTGGATGCCGTTCAACGGTGGGATCGGACTTCATGACGCGGACTGGAGAAGCAAGTTCGGCGGAACGATCTACCAGACAAACGGTTCCCACGGATGCATCAACCTGCCGCCGAAGGTAGCAGCACAGGTGTATGAGAACGCGTATAAGGGAATTCCGATCATCTGCTGCAATTAAAGCGGGGACGGATCTCAAAAAGGATGAAAAGTAACTGTTCAGTATGGCTGCGCATTTACGAAAAATAATTATGGAAAGAATATTCATCAGAGGGAGATATGCACCGGAAAAGGTGACAAAAGCCGCAGCATGAATACCGAAAGGGAAAGAAAAAATGGATAAACAGCAGGTTTTAAATCAGTTAAGAAACGCAAAGGAGATCTATGTTATCATGTCTCTGTGCACAAAAATGCCGTATGTGGTATGCGACAAAGAGACATTCGATGACGAAGTCCTGCTCTATTTTAAGGAAGAAGATATCAGACGTGAGGGCAAGCGCCTCATCGAGGAGAAGATTCCGGTACAGATCGCGAAAGTCGACGCGAACCAGATGCTTCACTTTTATGGAAACCTTTACACGATGGGTGTAAACTGCCTGATGGTAGACCAGTATATGGAGAGCGAGTGCCGGATCCAGCTTTCGGAGCTTGTGAACCGTCCGGGCCAGAATAAGCCGGATGCACCGGAAGAAGAGAAGAAAACCTGGATCGAGAACCCGAGCCTTCATCTGACCGCCCTGTACTTTATGCAGGAGCTTCGCAGACAGAAATTCGAGAAGATGCCGGATGAGTTAAAGGAGATGCAGGAGGAGATCCTTGCGGATTTCACACGCGGAACATACATCACCGCATTTCAGGAAGGTGCGGGCGTTCCGTTATTAAAACAGAAAAACGGTGATGCGTACCAGCCGATCTTTACGGACATCATTGAGTTCGGAAAATTCAACTCGAAGAACCAGTTCAAAGCGATCGCGGTAACCGCAGATAAGATCCCGAGCATCCTCGTAAAAGAGGCAAAGGGAGTGGTTGTAAACCCATTTGGCGTTAATCTCCAGATGCCGATCACAAAGCGTACTGTTCCGAACCCGGAAGCTGCTGCACATGCGGATGCTCAGGCGGCAGTTCAGGCAACTCAGGTCGAGGTCAATGCGACTCATGAGAGAGCAGGCGCTGAGGAAGAGAGCGGAGCCGGGAATAAGGCAGAGAACTAAAGAAAAATTATGAAACTCCGGCGTGTCCGCATCACGGAAAACAGTGAGCAGGATGCGGTGGAGTTTGTAATACTTCCCGGTCTCAGGGAACAGGCCCGCAGAGGTGGGATAAGGAGGTTGACAGCTTTGGAGAGTGACAGAAGGAAGATCGAAGAAATATATTTGAAGGCAGTGGATATCGGCTACTCCTACCGCCTTGCGAAAAAGATGGAGGAATTTAAGAGCAATCCGGTTCTCGGCTACCGCACGGCGGGATCGAAGGCGGAATTTGACACCGGTGAATTCCTGAAAGAGGAGATGAAGCGGATCGGGCTCTCCGATATCCATAAGGATGAGCTCTGTCTGGATTCCTGGGAGTTTGAGAAGGCGGTCGTGCGGTTTACGGACCGAGACGGAGAAAAACATGAAATCCAGCTCGGCGCTTATCAGACGGAGTTTGTGACGGATGGATGGAAAGAGTATCCACTTGTCTACGCCGGACGCGGAAAGGAAGCGGACTATGACGGAGTGGATGTGACAGGATGCCTTGTGATGGTGGATATCAACCAGCGAGATGAGTGGTGGATCAACTATCCGGTATATCAGGCCCACTTAAAGGGCGCAGCGGCGGTGATCGCGGTTCAGGACAACGGCTATGGAGAGATCAACAGTGAGGCGTTAAATGCCCAGGATATCGCAGGACCGAAGGACGCCCCGGCGTTTTCCATGTCGAGAAAGGATGCGGAGATCCTGAAAGCGGCATTAAAGGAGACACCGCGGATCACGGTACAGTTTGACGCAAAATCCGTAGTAACGGAAAATATGCCGTCCTATAATGTCTGGGGAACCATTCCCGGAAGGTCGGAGGACATGATCCTGCTCAGCGGCCATTATGACTCTTATTTTGATGGATTTCAGGATGATAACTGCGCTATCGCGCTGATGTTTGGGATCGCCAGGACGCTTTTAGAGATTGGATATAAACCTGAGAAGACCATCGTTTTCTGCTGTATGGCGGCGGAGGAATGGGGGATCGAGAACTCCAAGTATGACTGGTCTACCGGTGCATGGCAGCAGGTATTTAAGCTTCGGCCGGAATGGCAGGGAAAGGTCATCGCGGACCTGAATTTCGAGCTCCCGGCCTACGCCCACAATCCCTGGGACGCGATCCGGTCCACCTACGAATATGAAGACTTCCTGACAGAATTTGTGAAAGAGTTTCCTGTGGACGCGAGAAAGGTCTACCCGGAAGGTCTCGGGGTCCAGTGCCCGATCGAGACGTGGTCAGATGATTTCTCCGTTGCGATCTCAGGAATTCCGTCCATGGTGAATGAATTCAGCAGCGCGGAGTTTATGGAGACCCATTATCACTCCCAGTTTGACAACGACGAGTATTACAACGCGGATGTGTTCCGGTTCCACCATGAGCTGTACGGACTTCTTGTCATGGCATTCGACCGGGTGAAAGTTGCGCCGGTGAATGTTGGAAGAACGCTCCAGGCGCTCCAGGAGAGCGTCAGACCGGTTACGGGACGGGAGGACGAGAAGAGTATCCGGGTTCTGCTGGAGCGGACGGCTGAGGCGAAGAAGATCGCGGATGAGGTGTACCGGAAGGTAAAAGAAATTAATGATGTGAAGAATGCCGATGCTGCATGCTGTATACATAAAGGTGGTCAAGAATCTCATATAGAAGAAAAATCCGAGGCTGATGGGGCGGATGCAGCGGAAAGTGCGACTGTTCAACGTGGCGAAAATGCAGTGGATATAGAAGCGAATGATAGAAACGCTGCGCTTCAGAGGCAGCTCCTGTATTTGTTCCGCAAATGCCAGGACTATTTTGTCCGTCTCAACTGGCACGATGAGGTCCTGTTCCCCCACGAGGCCGCCCAGAGCAATCTGCGCCATATCGGCGATGCAGTGCGCAGTCTGGAAAATAAGGACGTCAGAGGGGCTCTTGACGCCTTGTATCTGGTGGACAACAATCAGTATGCGTTCCAGTTTGACGATGAAGTATATCACTATTTTACGGAATATGTCTTGAACCAGGAAAAAGACCGGCTGCAGTGGGGAGCTGGACGGATCGTCCATCATGTGGATCTCTCGAAAGAGGTCAAGAGTCTCAAAAAGAAGATCGCCGAGGGCGGACATGACGTGACGGAAGAGCTTTGTGCACTGAAAAAAATGGAGGAAGAGCAGCTTGCCTGCTTTGACGATGACATAAGATATATGACCCAGGCCGTGGATACCCTGACGGATGGGTTAAAAAAAGCGAAAGAGGTGTTGGATTTTTAGTTATGGACAGCCAGATATTGTACCGGGTACAGAGAGAAGATCTGCCCCGGCTCCAGAAAATGCTGGTAGAATGTTTTGCCAGAGACCCGCTTTATGAGACTCTGATCCCGGATGCCGAGACGAGAAAGCGGCTGATGCCGGAACTTTTTGAGTGTGATCTGAACGAGTTTTATGAGACATGTGAAATTTTTGCGGATAGCCCGGAGTTAAACGGACTCCTGGTCGTCTCCGATGAGGCGGAGGAATATGATCCGGTCCGCTTTTACCTTACAGAAGCGTGGGCGTCCTTAAAGACAGATGAGTATCTGATCAAGGAGGACAAGAGCTTAAAGACGCTCTGGAATTTTATCAAGGGACGTGATTACTTAAACTCCCATTGGACGGCCCAGCTTCACCAGGAGAACCGCTTACATATCATCTACCTTGCGGTGAGTCCGAGTGTACAGCATCACGGGGTTGCGGAAAAACTGATGGATGATGCGATCCGGTATGCCGGAGAACACCGGATGATGATCTCGTTGGAGACGCACAATGAGAAGAATGTGGCGTTTTATGCGCATTTCGGATTTAAGGTGTTCGGGATCGTGGAGAAAGGCATGGGACTGAAGCAGTATTGCCTGGTGAGAGAAATTCAGTAACCTGAAGAGGACTTATCCGGCCATGGCGGCTCTGCGGTGCACCGGAAACGGTCAGGAAATTTCATAACAGATAAAAAACAAGGACCTCAGCGATTGGCAGCCGCTGAGGTCCTTATTTTTATGGTATATATTGAGGAATAAACTTGCCCTTATTGGCAAATTGGGCAACTATTTCATGATCGCATCACCCGATATACAGGTGATGCAGGATCAAAGATTTTGATTATCTCTGAACACGTCCGGATCCATCGCCGCCAGCTAATTTCTTAACTTCGTCTACGGAAACCATGTTCATGTCGCCTTCGATGGAGTGCTTTAAGCAGGAAGCTGCTACTGCGAACTCGATGATGCTCTGAGCATCCATGTCGCTTAAGCAAGCGTAGATCAGTCCGCCGCCGAAGCTGTCGCCGCCGCCTACACGGTCAACGATGTGCATTGCGTATTTCTTGCTGAAGTAGTAGTCCTTGCCATCGTATAACATAGCGGACCAGTTGTTATCGTTTGCGGAGATGGACTCGCGAAGTGTGATAGCAACCTTCTGGAAACCGAAACGGTCAGCAAGCTGTTTTGCAACGTCCTTGTAACCCTCGTGGTTTACAGCACCCTTTGTAACGTCTGTGTTGGAAGCCTTGATACCGAATACATCGGAAGCATCCTCTTCGTTTGCGATGCAGACATCAACATATTTGCAGAGCTCACCCATAACCTCGCCTGCTTTAGCCTTTGTCCAGAGCTTATTTCTGTAGTTTAAGTCGCAGGAAACTGTGATGCCGAGTTCTTTTGCTTTCTTACATGCCTCAAGGCAGATAGCAGCAACAGTGTCGTTTAATGCCGGTGTGATACCTGTGAAGTGGAACCAGTCAGCGCCCTCGAAGATCTTAGCCCAGTCGAAATCTTCCGGAGTAGCCTCGGAGATTGCGGAATGTGCACGGTCATAGATAACCTTGGACGGTCTCTGGGAAGCACCTTTTTCAAGGAAGTAGATACCTACACGGTCGCCGCCGCGTGTGATAGTGGAAGTATCAACGCCGTATCTTCTTAACTCGTTGACAGCAGCCTGGCCGATCTCGTGCTTCGGAAGCTTTGTAACGAATGCAGCGTCAAAACCGTAGTTTGCAAGGGAAACAGCTACGTTAGCCTCGCCGCCGCCGTAAGTAGCGCCGAAGTTGTTAGCCTGAACGAAACGATAGTATCCCTCCGGAGCGAGACGGAGCATGATTTCACCAAATGTAATAACTCTCTTGGACATGAGGATTCTCCTTAAATTTTAATATAATTTATGATCAAGTAATGTACGTAAACGGGAAGTGCGAACTCCGCTGCGTTTCGTTTGCACAGCGCGATGGGAACCGCGAACTCCGCTGCGCTACGTTTGCGTAGCGTGACGGGAAGTGCGAACTTCACTTCGTTTCGTTTGCACAGCGTAAAAATTTCGGTCCCGAAATTTTTACTTATTTCTGTACAAGGTGTACTGCGAAGCCGCCGATCTCGTCTGCGAGATAGATTGCTGTCATCTTGTCGCCTTTGAACTTAGCGGACTCTTCGTTGAACTTGTAGCCCATCATCTCAAGGTAGTTTTTAGCTCTTACTACAGAGTTTGTAGCAACGGCGATATGACCCTTGGAGCCAAGTCCCTTGGACTTCATAGCCTCAACAGCGGTTCCTGCGAATACGGAGCTGTTGCCGACTTTCTTTGTGAATCCGAACAGACCGTCGAATGCGTCAGCAGTTTTTTCAGCTTCTGTCTCGTTGTCGCAGTTAATTCCGATATGAGCAAGCTCAAAGCCGAGCATTGTCTGAACAGCTTCCTTTGTGAGGTCGCGGATCTTATCGAACTCACCGGCAGCTACGAGGTCTTTCTTAACCATCCAGCTTCCGCCGCAAGCAAGGATCTTGTCGAATGCAAGGTAGGAGTTGATGTTCTTGGCGTTGATTCCGCCAGTCGGCATGAACTTCATCTGTGTGTACGGAGCTGCCATAGCTTTGATCATGTTGATTCCGCCAGCCTGCTCAGCCGGGAAGAATTTAACAACATCAAGGCCAAGGGAGATCGCCATCTCAACATCGCTCGGATTGGAAGTACCCGGAGTTACCGGAATTCCCTTATCTACACAGTATTTAACAACGGTCGGGTTTAAGCCCGGGCTTACGATGAATTTTGCGCCTGCGTTTACTGCACGGTCAACCTGCTCAGTTGTAAGAACAGTACCTGCGCCAACTAACATCTCCGGGAATTCTTTTGCCATAATACGGATGGACTCTTCTGCTGCAGCTGTACGGAATGTAACCTCAGCGCACGGAAGACCGCCCTCGCAAAGTGCCTTTGCAAGCGGTGCTGCGTCTTTTGCATCGTCAAGTACAACAACCGGAACAATACCAATTTTCTGGATCTTCTCTAAAACTTCGTTCATGATTCCTGTCTCCTTTTTTGCTTTATAAATTTAGGAAATTCAGTTTTAGTCAATAATCAAGTCATATTGAGTCTTAATACCGAGTTTCATAATACGGAACTAAGTTTCGCATTGCGGTATCATCTAAATTAGATTATACTCATGAGATTCGAATTGTCAATAGCGAAAAAGCCTAATTTTACTGGATTTTCTGAGTAAAACTGCCGAAAAACAAATTGCTTCATTTTATTATGGAAGTGTGGTAAACTATAAAAAGTAAAAAACAAGGGAACCATAAGAACAGAAAAATATTTCCTGTGAAAGACCGGGAACGGCTGCCGGAGATGAGCGGCAGTTAGAAAGGGAAAAAACAATTATATGGATATACAGTTTCAGAAGCTGGGCGCCGAGAATTTTGCGGAACTCAGTAAGTATTATGGAAGGCGCCACGACAATACCTGTGACAGTGTGATGCTTGATAATTTCCTCTGGGCGGATTACTATCATGTCCACTTTTGCGAGAGAGATGACAAGGCAGTTCTCTGGATCATGAAGATTTTAGGAAAGATGTATGCCTCTCTTCCTGTGTGCGCCATCGAAGATATGCCCCACTACTTTAAAGAGATCGAACAGTATTTCAACGATAATCTTCATCTGCCGCTTGAGATCTATCTGGCGGACCAGGAGGCGGTGGACTGTTTAAATCTCCCGGCGGACCGCTACTCCGTAACGGAGCTTCCGGATGCAAAGGACTACCTTTACAGCGCGGAGGCGTTGAAGACATTGGCCGGAAAGGCGCTCCACAAGAAGAAAAACAACCTGAACGCGTTCAAAAAAGCATATGAAGGAAGATATGAGTACCGGACGCTCTGCTGTTCGGACGGCTGCGAGATCTGGAAGTTTCTGGATCAATGGAGAGAGGGAAAAGGCCAGGAGGTCGAGGGACACTTGGATTATGAAGTGGAAGGAATCCACGAGATCTTAAGGAACTGCTCGATGCTGTCAGTCCGCATGGGAGGGATCTATGTGGATGACCGGTTGGAGGCGTTCTCCATCGGAAGCTATAATAGTAAGGAAAAGATGGCGATCATCCACATCGAAAAGGCGAACCCGGAGATGCGCGGACTTTACCAGATGATCAACCAGCAGTTCCTGATCCATGAATTCCCCGAGGCGGAGATCGTAAACCGTGAGGATGATATGGGACTCCCGGGACTCCGTCAGGCGAAGATGTCCTATGCGCCGATGGATTTCGCGAGAAAGTATCGGATTAAACAGTTAGATTTTGAGGCACAGAGCGCGGAGTAAAGTATGATACGGTATTTGGAGACAGAAGAAAAGGGAAGATGCCTGGATCTCTGGAGAGAGGCGTTCCCGGAAGATTCCACGGAATTTTGTGATTATTATTTTAAGGAAAAAATGAAGGACAACAAGGTACTTGTCCGGGAGGAGAACGGTGAGATTGTATCCATGCTCCACCGGAACCCGTACAGGATCTATATGCGGGGAAGTGAGGCTGTGTGCGACTATATCGTCGGCGTTTCCACACTGGTTGCTGGGCGCCACAAGGGATACATGAGAAGTCTCATGCTGGCGATGCTGCGGGACATGCAGGAAGAACGGATGCCGTTTACGTTTCTGATGCCCGCAAGAGAGTCCCTGTACCGTCCCTACGATTTCCGGTATATTTATGATCAGCCGCGCTGGGTCCTCAAATATAATCCCCACATCCACAGAGAGCCCTGTAACCTGAAGACGCTGGGTGCAGATCTGGCGGAGTGGCAGACTGCCTGGTTAAAGAGAAAATATGAGGTCTTTGCGATCCGCGATGAGGCATATTTACAGCGGATGGAGAAGGAACTTGCCAGCGAAAATGGAACCTGCACACTGCTCTATGACGATGACTGGTTTATCGGAATGCAGAGTGAGTGGGGCTTAAAGGAACGGGAGATGCGTTATCTCTACACCGGAGAACATTACCGGAGCGAGGCGGGACGGAAGCCGGCGATCATGGCGCGTATCGTCTGCATGCCGGAGTTCGTAAAGACGATCCGGTTAGCGGAGAACTGTCCGCAGGATGAAGTGACGGTGGAGATCGGGATCAACGATCTCTTCGTACCGCAGAATCAGGGTGCATGGCTGTGGCAGCTGACAAAGGAAGGCTCGAGGATGATTCAGGAATCCCGGTTTATCGCAAAGGGGAAAATGGAGGTCCTGACGATCTCGGAGCTTACCGAGTGGCTGTTTGGATACCGGACACCGGCGCAGGTGGCGAAGATTCCGTATGGGGAGTATATTGAGCCGTTTCGCGGAGTGTTCTTAGATGAAGTTGTGTAAATGATATCAGGGTCAAACGGTGCATGATCCGCTGACAGCAAAGCAGAAAAGCGCATGATATCAGATGTGAGATGACTCCCACCTCTTTAGGTGACGAGCAGCAAGAATGCCGAGACGTTCTTGAATACAGAAAGGAGAGATCTGTCATGACAGAGCGGGAAACATTAAAAAAGTGGCTGGATGAGAGCAGCAATATCGTATTTTTTGGCGGGGCTGGCGTGTCCACGGAGAGCCATATTCCGGATTTCAGGAGTACGGACGGACTGTACAACCAGCAGTATGATTATCCGCCGGAGACGATCTTAAGCCATTCCTTCTATATGAGAAAGCCGGAGGAATTTTACCGATTCTACCGGAACAAGATGCTGTTTCCGAACGCGGAGCCGAACAGAGCTCATAAGGCACTTGCAAAGTTAGAGAAAATGGGAAAATTAAAGGCAGTCGTAACACAGAATATCGACGGACTGCATCAGGAAGCGGGCAGCAGGGAGGTTTTGGAACTCCATGGTTCCGTACTGCGGAATTACTGCACACGCTGTGGAAAGTTCTATGGACTGGATGCAATCTTAAATTCTACGGGAGTCCCGAAATGTACCTGCGGCGGAACGATCAAGCCGGATGTAGTCCTCTATGAGGAAGGTCTGGATCAGGAGACCATCGAAAAATCCGTGAAATATATCGCGAATGCGGATGTGCTGATCATCGGCGGAACGTCCCTCACGGTATATCCTGCAGCGGGGCTCATCGATTATTACCGGGGACATAAGCTGGTCCTCATCAATAAATCCGTGACACCGATGGATAACCGCGCGGATCTCGTGATCAGCGGGCCGATCGGGGAGGTTCTCGGGGACGCAGTCGGAGTATAAACAAATATTGTTTAGAATGATCGATGAATGCCGCAGTAAGTTTGAACATCATACATAGGCTGGAATGGGCGCACATATAAAGCGCGCGGCAAAAGCGCAGAAAACAGGAGGCAGAAACTATGTATCAGGCAGCAGAGAATCGTTATGAGACTATGGAGTATAAACGCTGTGGAAGAAGCGGTTTAAAGCTTCCGCGGGTCGCGCTGGGATTATGGCAGAATTTCGGACTGGAAAAGACGATTACAGATCAGGAGGAGATCCTGTGCCATGCATTCGACCGCGGGATCACACACTTTGATCTTGCGAACAACTACGGACATCCGGCAAACGGCCTTGCGGAGAAAAATTTCGGTCAGGCGCTTAAGGATTGTCTTGGTACATACCGGGATGAGCTTGTGATCTCAACAAAAGCCGGATATGATATGTGGCCGGGACCTTACGGAAACTGGGGTTCCAGAAAGTATTTGATGGCGAGCCTCGACCAGAGTTTGAAGCGCTTGGGGCTTGATTATGTCGATATTTTCTACCATCACAGACCGGACCCGGAGACACCGATCGAGGAGACGATGGGAGCACTGAGCGATATCGTCCGCAGCGGAAAAACGCTTTATGTCGGACTTTCCAATTATAAAGAGGAAGAGACGAGAAAAGCAGTAAAGATCCTAAAGGAAAACGGAACGCCGTGCCTGATCCACCAGCCGCGCTATAATATGCTGGAGCGTTGGGTGGAAGACGGACTTCTCTCCGCGCTTGATGAAAACGGAGTGGGCTGTATCTGCTTTTCCCCGCTCGCTCAGGGCGCACTGACAGATAAATACCTGAAGGGGATTCCGGCAGGTTCCCGCGCATCCCGTGAGGGAACGACGGTGGCACAGCGGTATCTTTCTGATGAACAATTAGAAAAAATCAAACAATTAAACCAACTTGCGGAAGAACGCGGACAGACGCTGGCGCAGATGGCTATCGCCTGGATCTTACGCCGCCCGGAGGTGACAACGGTCCTGGTGGGCGCCAGCAGGGTTTCGCAGCTGGATGACAGTCTTGCGGCGCTTGAGTGCACGGGATTTTCGGAGGATGAGCTGAAAAAGATCGACGAGATCCTGGCATAAAAGAGTTTAGAACAGATCAACACGCAGAAACCGTATGGATCGTGAAAATTTGTAAGAAATAAGAGATCGTTTGAGAAGACAGGTTTCAGGCAACAGGAGACATAGAGAATGGTATATGAAGTAGGCGATATCGTAAAATTAAAGAAACCGCATCCCTGCGGCAGTCAGGAATGGGAAATCCTGCGCGTGGGCGCGGACTTCCGCTTAAAATGTATGGGCTGCGGCCATATGGTCATGGTGACGAGACGGCTGGTGGAGAAGAATACCAGAGGACTCAGAAAGCCGGATGGGACGGAAGTAAAATAAAGGAAACTTGAAAAACAAAAACCAGCCACATGGGATCCATTAGAGCGGGAAGCGTAATGGAAAACATGTGGCTGGTTTTTGAGTTCGGAGGCAACTATAAAAGCGCACAGATCTTCTCAACCGCGTCCTGCGGCCCCTTGGTATTCGGGATATCGTACTTTGCATATTTCTTATATAACCCGCGTCGCGTGAGATAGGTATTCTCGATTTCCTCTTTTGTATGGTTCTTAAATAATGGTCGTTCCGGGTGTAACGCAAGGTTCCGGTAGCAGTCCTCGAACGGGCGGTCGATATAGAAGATCGTGCCGCTCTTTTCGAGGATCTCCCCATTCCGGTCAAAGGTCAGCATTCCGCCTCCGGTAGAGACCACGGACGGGCCGAGGTCGCATACCTGATGGGCGATCTCATGTTCATAGTCCCGGAACAAAGACTCCCCGCCTTTTGCGAAGATCTCCGGGATTGTCATCTTGTAATGTTCGATCAGCATCTGATCCGTATCGTAAAAGGGGAGACCGAGCTGTTCGGAGAGAAGTTTCCCGATAGTGGTCTTTCCGCTGCTTGTGAAGCCGCATAAAATAATTGGATGTTCTGGTGTCATGTCTGGTTCCTCTCGAAAGGTCTGCTGATTCTGGCGAAAGTATTCTGCGTTTTTGATAATACCGCACCGGGTATCAAATGAGCCGGCAATGTCGGTCTGTAAATGAAAAGCACATATAAAATACCATAAATATAGAAGAAAGGCAATAAGAGTGAGGACAAAGTTTCCGGGAATAGCAGAAGCGGTTTCCTAAAACGTGGGCGGGCGAGTCTGCCGACACATATTTTACTCCGACTTCAACAATGGATAATGCCCCAAAAACTGCTGCAGCGCCAGATTCCCGGAGGATCTTTTCCACGCCGCAATGATCTCAACGACCTCCGCTTCGCCGATCAGCGGGATAAACACAAGGTTTTCCGCATTTGTCAGCTTATGCGTTACATAGGAGGGAATAATGGAGATCCCTTCCTCGATGGATACCATCATGAGAATGCTCTCCACATCGTTGGAACGGAAAAAGATGTCCGGATGATATCCGGCCTGCTCATACATCTCGTAGAAGCGGAGGTCACTGACGGAATCCCCGGTGCTGGACGGGGTCATGAACAGCAGGCGTTCGCCGTGGAGCTCTGACCGCTGAAGGGATTCCCGCCTGGAAAGTGGATGATTGCTGTAAACAGCGACCATCAGAGGACTGCGTTCAATGAGCCGGTATTCAATGGACTCGTTTTTCACGAGCTCCGTGCTGTCCCAGGTAAAAATAATATCATATTCGTCCTTCAATAGCCCCGCGGCGAGAAGATCGGTGTTCCGGCGGTAACAGGAGACAAGAATATTTGGATATTTATTATGGAAGAAACGCAGGGAGTTGGAAAAATTGCTTCGCTCAAAGCCTTTTGTATATCCGATCCGCAGGGTTCCTACCATACCGGTTGAAACCTCCTGAAGCCGGTTTACCGCCTGATCAATGCGGCCGAGGATCGACCTTGCATCACTTAAAAATGCGCTTCCGGCCGGAGTCAGGGAGATCGGGCGGCTCGACCGGTCAAAGAGCGGGACGCCGAGGCTGTCTTCTAACGCGTGGATCTGCTGGGTGATGGCAGTCTGGGTAATATAAAACTGGTCCGCGGCTTTCGTGAAGCTGCGGCATTCAGCGGCGGTCACGAAGTAGCGCAGCTGGTTTGTGTTCATAAGCTCCTCCTAAAAAATAGGAATAAATCGCCCCACTCTGTGGGAAGCATCGTTACTCTTCGTAAAACATAAGTTTTTCTTATGATATCATACAAAATGCGCGGTTGCAAATCCTTTTACCGGGCGGTATCATAAGACTACTGATGCTGGACTGCGGTACAAGGGCAGATATGTTCCAAACGGAACATGCTGTACCATACCGAATACAGTGAAGGCAGCAGGATAAGAGCTGCGGATAAGACAGGCGCGGGCCGCAGCCGTAAGAGGGGAGTTATGCTTATGAAACGAGAAAATTTTGGCTCACGTTTAGGCTTTTTACTGGTAAGCGCGGGCTGTGCGATCGGAATTGGAAATGTGTGGCGGTTTCCGTATGTAGCGGGACAGAACGGCGGCGGCGTGTTCGTCCTGTTCTACCTGCTGTTCCTGTTGTGTATGGGCGTCCCGGTCCTCACGATGGAGCTTGCGGTGGGACGTGCGGGACGAAAGAGCGCAGTCGGCGCATATCGGGCGCTGGAAAAGCCGGGCAGTAAATGGCATGTACACGGCTGGTTCTGTATCCTCGGCTGTTACCTGTTAATGATGTATTACACGACTGTATCCGGCTGGATGCTCAGCTATTTCGTGAAGTTCGCGACGGGAACATTCACCGGAATGAATGCGGATCAGGCCGCGGGAGTATTTGGGGATATGCTCGGCAATCCCGGTGAGATGGGATTCTGGATGGCGGTGACCGTTATCGTCGGATTCTTTATCTGCAGCAGAGGTCTTCAGAATGGCCTTGAGAAGATCACAAAATGGATGATGGCGGCGCTGTTATTGCTGATCCTGGTGCTTGCGGGACACAGCCTGATCCTTCCGGGCGCGAAAGAGGGACTGAGCTTTTACCTTCTCCCGGATTTCAAACGCGCGTCGGAGGTCGGGCTCGGATCGGTGATCATGGCGGCCATGAACCAGTCCTTCTTTACATTAAGCCTTGGCATTGCGGCAATGGAGATCTTCGGAAGCTATATGTCCGAGGAACATACGCTTGCAGGTGAGGCGGTACGGATCTGCGGCCTTGATACGCTGGTAGCCCTTTCCGCCGGACTGATTATTTTCCCGGCATGCTTTTCCTTCGGTGTACAGCCGGATGCCGGCCCGCAGCTGATCTTTATCACACTTCCGAACGTGTTTGCCAACATGGCAGGTGGACGGATCTGGGGCATGCTGTTCTTCTTGTTTATGTCGGCGGCAAGCTTCTCAACCGTTATCGCCGTGTTTGAAAATCTGCTTTCCAGCTGCATGGATAACTTTGGATGGAGCAGAAGAAAGGCTTCCGTGATCAACTGCATTTTCGTCCTGATCGCCAGCCTGCCCTGTGTTCTGGGCTACAATGTATGGAGTAACCTCCACATTATCGGCGCGAGAGATGTTCTGGATTCTGAGGACTTCTTAGTCAGCAACCTGCTTTTACCGCTTGGATCCCTTGTTTATCTCTTATTCTGCGTGAGCAAGTGGGGATGGGGATATGATAAGTATCTCGCAGAGGCAAACAATGGAGCGGGACTTAAGATGCCGGGGGCGAACTGGGCGAAGATCTATTTCCGGTATGTTCTTCCGGTGCTGATTTTGGTGATCCTGATCCAGGGACTGATCGGATAACAGACTGACCGGTATGCACGAAATTCATAAAAAGACAGGAATTCATGAAAAACTTACCGGTTTAATGCGATATGCACATAAAAACTTTAAAGTGTAAAAGCTTTTGTATTGAATATCGAAATAACCTGTGTTATAATAAGCATCGCAAATACAAAAAAAGAGGAGAGTACCACAATGAAAAAGATGATTGCACTGGGCATGGCCGCTATGATGTGCCTGTCCATGACTGCATGCAGTGTCTCCACATCTTCCAAGACCGAGACGACCGCAGCAGCAACAGAAGCAGCTGAGACAACTGCAGAAGCAGCAAAAGACAGCGAGACAACCGCAGAGGCTGCCGGCGATCTTGTTGCGACCGCAGATTATCCGACAAAACCGATCACAATGATCATTCCTTACGGTGCAGGCGGAACAACCGATACATGGGGCAGAAAGCTTGCAGTTCTGCTTGAAAAATATTTAGGACAGCCGATTACCGTTACAAACCAGGGTGGCGCGTCCGGATCCATCGGAAGCCAGTTCGTAAAAGAGCAGCCGTCTGATGGCTACACACTTCTTGTGTGTGCAGAGACGATGGGAACCTACAGAACCATGAATATCTGCGACCTTGGATACGATGATTTTACCGTTATCTCTCCGTTGGTTGGTGACCCGAAGGTTCTTGTAGTCGGAAAAGACTCCAAGTACAACACACTGCAGGAGCTTCTTGATGCGATCAAGGAAAACCCGGGAAAGATCACAATGTCCCACTCCGGCCCTGGAGGAAGCGGACACAATCAGGGACTTGTATTAAAAGAGCTCGGCTACGAAGTTGCTATGACAAGCTTTGACTCCGGTAACGACGCGCTTCTCGGTGTCATCGGCGGACAGGTTGACTTCACAAACCCGAATATTTCCACCCTCGGCGGCTATATCGAGAGCGGCGATGTGAAACCGTTAGCAGTATTCTCCGATAAGAGAATGGACGCTTACCCGGATATCCCGGCGTTTACAGAGACAGTTCCGGAAGCTGAAAAGTACTTAAATATCCCGTACACACTCCTTTCCTTCGCTGTAAATAACGATACACCGCAGGAGGTTGTTGATGTATTAAAGGCAGCATCTGAGAAGGTATTCGCAGATCCGGAGTGGACCGACTTCGTAAAACAGAACGCAGCGGATCCGGTATATGACGAGTACAAAGATGACGCATCGATCCAGGCATTCTATGACAACTGGAAATCCGTAATCTGCTGGTTACAGTATGACAACGGTGTTGCCGAGAAGAGTCCGGAAGAGTTCGGCATCAAGAGAATTGGAGAATAATCAATGAAGAATAAGATTCATTCGCTGATCGTCGAAGGAATTGTATTTTGCGGGAGCGGCCTTGTGCTGCTCTCGTATTCTCTTTCATCCTACGCGAAAGGGTTTAACAAAAGCTGGGCACAGTCCCCGTACCTGTTTCCGCTGATCGTGGCGATCGCCATGATCGGTCTGTCCTTATGGATCGTCGGAGAGGGAGTTACGGCGATGAAAAAGGCTGCCGCAAATCCGGATGACAAGAAGCCGGAAAAGGCAGGAAAAACAGAAAAGAGGCGTTGGGTCGTGATCGCCCTGATCCTCTGTGCGATCTACTATGCGGCTCTCGCCTTCATTAAAATTCCGTATATCACCATCGGAATTTTATCTTTTGCGTATACATTTTCGACATTTGAGGTTGTGACGGTGGTATTCCTGATCGCCATGATGATTTTCATGGGTGTCAGAAAAATTCCGGTCCTTGTCTTCGTGCCGATCGGAACCACCTTGTTCTTAAGCCTCGCATTCCGCACATTCTTACATGTGCTTCTGCCATAGAAAGGAGAAAGGAAAATGATGCAGATGTTATCCGTGGTCGATCCGCGGTTTATTCTTATGGTTCTCCTTGGTTCTGTGGCTGGTCTGTTTGTAGGAGCGATCCCGGGACTTTCCGTGTCCATGGCGACTGCGCTTCTCGTATCCATTACTTATACCTGGGAACATTCAGACGCCCTGGCGATGATCATGGGTGTCTATGTAGTCGGAGTCTTCTCCGGCGCGGTATCGGCGATCCTGATCAATATCCCCGGCGCGCCTTCATCGGTCGTAACGACACTGGACGGCTACCCGATGTCGAAAAAGGGTCAGTCCTACAAGGCACTCTTTACCGCAACGATCTACTCGTTTATCGGAAGCTTATTTGGCCTTCTGGCTCTGGGACTCTTAGCGGAGCCGGTATCGAGAGTTGCGATCAAATTTACAAAGATGGACTATTTCTTGCTGGCACTCTTCGGACTTGCGACGGTTGGCTCCGTCAGCACGAAGAACTACGCGAAGGGGCTTATCAGCGTTATGATCGGTCTTGTGATCAGCATGATCGGACTGGATCCGCTGATGGGAACAAAGCGCCTGACCTTCGGAATCCAGAACCTCGCGGGCGGTGTCAGCACAGTCCCGGCACTTGTCGGCTTCTTCGGCTTTGCAGAAGTGCTCTCTGTTGTATACAACATGAAGCAGGAGCAGAATGTCCTTGCGATGGAAAAGGCGAAGGTCAGCCTGAAAGAGATCTTAAAAAGCTGGAAGCTTTCCTTATATACATCCACGATCGGTCTTTTAGTCGGCGCTCTTCCGGGAGCAGGCGGACCGGTGGCATCCTTTATCGCATATAATGAGGCGAAGCGTCTCGTAAAGAAGCCGGAGGTTCCCTTCGGCGAGGGCGCGGTGGAAGGAATCGTTGCCAGTGAGTCCTCCAACAACGCATGTATCGGCGGTGCACTGATCCCGATGCTGACGTTGGCGGTTCCGGGCGACGCAGTTACCGCGATCATCCTTTCCGTATTCTATGTCCATGGCTTACAGCCGGGTCCATTATTTATCACCCAGAACAAAGAATCCTTCTACTCGATCGTAGTAGCGGGAATCATCGCGTGCTTTGCGCTTTTACTGTTAGGACTGATTGTTGCCCCGAGGATCTGTAAGGTCATTACGATCCCGAAGAACATCATGATCCCGGTGGTAACGAGCCTCTGTGTGATCGGTTCCTTCGCGTGCAACAACCGTCTGTTTGATGTGGGACTCATGTTCTTCTTCGGACTGATGGGATTCATGATGCGTCGGTTCGATTATCCGGTTGCCCCTCTGATCCTTGCGATGGTACTCGGAAAGATGATGGATTCCAACTTCCGTCAGGCTGTGTCTCTGGCATCGTCCTCCGACAACCCGTTTATGGCGATGTTCGGACATCCGATCACGATCGTTCTTTCGATTTGTACATTATTCGTCCTTCTTGGAAATATTCCGTGGACGAAGCCGTATATCGATAAAGTAAAAGGCATCTTTTCAAGAAAAACGGCGTAATTTCAGATAAAACTTCTGAAAAACAGGCCGGATCACCAAATTTTGACCGGCGTAGAATTTCCCGCCGGTGTGAAAGACGGTAGGAAATGAAAAAAGTATAAAAAGAGCAGGAAATCAGGCAAAAAGTGCTTGCATTTCCTGCTCTTTTTTGCTAAGATTATTACCTGTGACATGTAAAAAATCCTTGCTCCTGATACTGAAAATCGGGGGCCGGAAGACCAGAAGGAGGTTTATGAAACTATGAACAAATACGAGTTAGCAGTTGTTCTTAGCGCAAAACTTGAAGATGACGAGAGAGCAGCCGCACTTGAGAAAGTGAAAGGCTATATCACACGTTTCGGCGGCAATATCGTTGATGTGGACGAATGGGGCAAGAAGAGACTTGCATACGAGATCCAGAAGAGCAAAGAGGGATTCTACTACTTCATCCACTTCGAGGGTGAGGCAAACTGCCCGAACGAGGTTGAGGCTCACATCCGTATTATGGAGCCGGTTGTTCGCTATCTTTGCGTAAGACAGGACGCTTAATAAAGAAAGAGTGAGAATATGAACAGAGTTATCCTTATGGGTAGATTAACCAGAGATCCGGAAGTACGCTATTCCCAGGGCGAGCGCTCCATGGCAATCGCAAGATATACGCTTGCAGTTGACAGAAGAGGCAGAAGAAGCCAGGACGGCGATCAGGGTCAGACGGCCGATTTTATCAACATCGTAGCTTTTGATCGTGCCGGTGAATTTGCGGAGAAATATTTCCGTCAGGGCATGCGTGTACTGGTTTCCGGAAGAATCCAGACCGGAAGCTATGTAAATAAGGATGGCCAGAAGGTCTATACAACAGATATTATTGTAGATGACCAGGAATTCGCTGACAGCAAGGGTCAGGGCGGCGATAACAGCGGCTTTGGCGGCGGCAACAGCTACGGCGGCGGAAACCGCGGCGGCTACCAGCAGGGGACAAGACCTGCTCCGTCCAGTGCCATCGGCGACGGATTTATGAATATCCCGGATGGAGTCGAGGACGAAGGACTTCCATTCAACTAAATACCAGTCTGAGACAATACAGTGCGTTACTCCTAATTCGCTGTGAGTAGACTGAGTTTGCACGTGACCGGACAGGTGTTGGACGGTTACAGACAACGAAACTAACAGGAGGTAATTTAAAATGGCATTCAATAAAGGTGACAAGTCCGATTCTTCCAGAGTAAGAAGAGGCGGCATGCATAGAAGAAAAAAAGTTTGCGTATTCTGCGGCGATAAGAACGGCGAGATCGATTACAAGGACGTAAACAAGTTAAAGAGATACGTATCCGAGAGAGGAAAAATCCTCCCGAGAAGAATCACAGGCAACTGCGCAAAGCACCAGAGAGCTTTAACAGTAGCTATCAAGAGAGCACGTCATATTGCTCTTATGCCGTACACATGTGAATAATTCCTTAGAATAAGGATTTTCACGGATAAAGTAAGGTTTTATCTAATTAATTTGAAGCATCATTCGAGGATTCCATATGAGAGATCATGTGGGATCCTTTTTTGGCGTAGCAGAGAATTTCCTGTTACACAAAAAGGCACTACATGTCGATGATGTGCACCCGCGCGAAGATCGCGCTGAACAGATGTAGTTATGACAGGTATTGACATTAAATCGAAATAAGAAAAAGAAATTTGTTTTTCCTGAAAGCTGGAAAAATATGAGAAGCTGCAATAAGGAACTGCATGAAAATTGCATCAAAAGATATTTAAGGATATTTATGTCTGAAAATTGACTTTTTTGCTGACACCCTTTATACTACGTAGAGGAAAAGTCAAAAAAAGAAACAGCAATGTGGAAGGGCAGTACACTATTTGAGAAGTCATTGAAAGGTCCAGAACATTATTCTGGACCCTTTTTTTAGCCTTCTGCGGAAGTTTTAAGGAGAAACAGTACACTGCTTATGCCATTCCCGCATTGCCCTGCGGTTCGTGAAAAGGTATCGAAAAGGAGAAGGAAGGGGGAGCTGAAAATTTCAACCGCCCGTTTTGACTTGTTCTGAATAAGAAAATAAAGCCCACCGATATCCGGTGGCGGAATGGAGCATTTCAAATGATTCATGATGGATTTATCTATCTGGCCACTTTAATGCTGTTAGCAGCAATTCTGGTCAATCTTCCCGTGTACCTGCGGGGAAAAGGCGCACAGACCTTTTTTAAATTTGCACCGCCGATCGTTCTGATCTATTTGGGCATGATGCTTTTATGTACTATGAAAGTATGGGATCTGCAGGATACGTCAGCCATTTACGTATCGATCAAAAATCCGTTACTCTACGCAATGCTGTTTTTAATGTTGCTGCGTTGTGATCTGAAAAAGATCATTAAATTAGGACCGAAAATGCTGATCGGTTTCTTCTCAGCGAGTATTTCAATCGGTGTTGGTTTTGTAGTAAGCTATGGTATTTTCCATAAATTACTGGGTCCGGAAAGCTGGAAAGCACTTGCAGCACTGTGCGGAAGCTGGTTAGGCGGCGGCAGTAATATGCTGGCGATTCAGGCAATTCTGGATGTAAGTGAAGAAAGTCTGGCATATTCGCTGGTAATGGATTCGGTTTGTGCAGTAATCTATGTTATGTTCCTTCTGTGGGTGATCAACTTCTCTAAGGAATTCAACTCCTGGACAAAGGCAGATGTACGTCTGATCGATGAAGTAGGAGCATCTCTGGAAAAAGAGGCAAGGGAGGACAAGAGACCTCTTACCTGGAAAAACATGCTTCTTTTAATCGGCGTATCCTTCTTTATATCCTCTCTGTCCAAGGATGCCGGTGTTATGGTTGCGTCTGTTCTTCCTGTTTTTGATAAGGCAACCTGGACAGTTCTTCTTGTAACAGCTACAGGTCTGATCGTAGCAATGACTCCTTTTGGAAAGATTAAGGGAACGGAAGAAGTTTCCAATATCATGCTTTACATTGTCATCGCAATGATCGCTTCCAGAGCAGATATTTCTGCTATGGGAAATGCACCGGTATGGCTGGCTGCCGGATTCCTGATCCTGCTGATCCATATAGCGGTTATGGTAATCCTTGCAAAGCTGATCCGACTGGATATCTTTACCTGTGCGGTTGCTTCTCTGGCGAATGTCGGAGGAACTGCGACAGCACCGGTACTTGCAGGTGCATACAGCAGCGCACTGGTTCCGATCGGTATCCTGATGGCTCTTCTCGGCAATATTATTGGAACACCGGGCGGCGCATTTGTAGGATATTTAATGAGCCTGATCGGGTAGAGAACAACAATTGAAACGGGTAGTACAAGAGCTCCGCACGGGAAACTGTGCGGAGTTTGTTTTTGTCAGGACAGGGCTCTGTTCTGCGGGAGGTTAGAATAAATTATAGTGTTACTGATTTTTTCCTTCCCTATCCGGAATGGAAAAGAAATGATAAGATGTATTCAAGAATGCCGAAGCATTCTTGCTGCGATATGCGCATCATGCAAAGCATGACATACTTCTTTTGCGCATCATAAGCAATCCTGCCGAAGGCTATGGCTATTTTTATAGAAACTATTCTTCATTATTTTATATAAAAGTGTGATTGCATGACATTAAAATTAAATAATTATGTGATTGTGCTTGCGATTTTCATGAATTTCACATATAATAAAAGTGTGATTATAAAGCATAAAACTCCAATAAAAATGTGAGGAGTGATTCTATGGAACGATTTATCTTAAAAAAACTGCTGGATTGGAAGAATTCTCCCTACCGCAAGCCCTTAATTATGAAGGGCGTACGTCAGGTGGGTAAGACTTGGATTCTGAAAGAGTTCGGAAGACGCTGTTATGAAAATACAGCCTACTTTAACTTCGATGAAAATGAAGAATATAAGCAATTTTTTGAGACAACAAAGGATGTGGAGCGGATTCTACAAAACCTTATGATGGCAAGCGGTCAAAAGATAGTACCGGAAAAGACCCTCATCATCTTTGACGAAGTACAAGACTGCCCGAAAGTCATTAACTCCATGAAATATTTTTGTGAGAATGCACCGCAGTACCATGTTGCCTGCGTCGGTTCTCTGTTGGGGATTGCTCTGGCGAAACCTTCCTCTTTTCCGGTAGGTAAGGTCAACTTTATGCAGATTGACCCGATGACCTTTAATGAATTCCTGCTTGCCAACGGTGATGAAAATCTGGCACAGTATCTGGAACAGGTGGATACCCTTGAACCTATTCCTGACGCCTTCTTTAATCCATTATATGAGAAGCTGAAGATGTACTATGTTACCGGTGGTATGCCGGAGCCGGTATTGATGTGGACGGAGGCGCGGGATGTTTCTGCCATGCAGGAAGCCTTGTCCGGAATCATCGGAGCCTATGAGCGTGATTTTGCCAAACATCCTGATCTCAGCGAGTTCCCGAAAATCTCAACGATCTGGAAATCCATTCCTTCTCAACTGGCAAGAGAGAACAAGAAGTTCATCTATAAAGTGGTCAAGGAAGGTGCACGAGCCCGTGAGTACGAGGATGCCTTGCAATGGCTGGTGGATGCCCGTCTGGTGCATAAAATTTATCGCAGCTCAGCTCCTGGCCTGCCGATTGCAGCTTACGATGACCTGCCTGCTTTCAAGATTTATCTGGTGGATGTGGGATTGCTCCGCCGTCTGGCGCAGTTAGCCCCCACTGCCTTTGGCGAAGGGAACCGCCTTTTTACTGAATTCAAAGGCGCATTAGCCGAAAACTTTGTGTTGCAGACTTTAATTACTCAGCTTGAAGTCATGCCCCGTTATTGGAGCCAGAACAACCCGCCTTACGAAGTGGATTTCCTCATTCAGCGGGAGAACGACGTCTTCCCCGTGGAGATCAAATCCGAAGCTAACACAACCAGCAAGAGTATGAAGAAGTTCAAGGAGCTGTTCCCTGATAAGGTAAAGCTCTGCATCCGTTTCTCATTGGACAATCTGAAACTGGATGATGATGTGTTGAATATTCCACTATTCATGGCAGATCAAGCGGATAGGCTGATCGGATTGGCATTGGAGCAGCTACAGAAATAGAATTTATTGAAACGACAAGACAAGCAAAAACGGCACCGTTTTTACTTACAAGTTCTTCGGTTCGATTTCCTTGTTCAATCCGTGATTGAAAGGTTAGCGCTTGCATTGCATTTGCAGACCGGGACATACTAAAACTCCATCACAAGCCCCGCATGCAGCTTGTGAACGGATTCTCCTAAGGTCTCTTTCAGGAGATCAAAGGCATGATCTCCGGTGCAGTGGCCGGTGTAGATTTCAGAAATACCGGTGGAGCGGATCCCTTCGGCGAGGGCAAGGATCTCTGCGTCGGTCTTATTGTAGAGGTGGAAGCCGCCGATCAGGGCTTTTACTTTTTTATCCGGGAAAGTCGCGGTGACCTCACGGATAATGGTATCGGCGCCGCCGTGGGAACAGCTGTTGAAGATCACAAGGCCGTCCGGTGTGTCGAAGACGAGACTCTGTTCGTGGGAGAAGAAATCCGGCTTCCAACGCCGTTTTTCCTTCAGGTACATGTGCTCCCGGATGCCTTTTTTCTCCAGTCCCGGAGTCTTATGCGGAATCAGATAAACCCCGTCACATGGGGAAAAGTCCCCGGAGACGAGCTTGATCCGGTCCGGATACTTTTTTAACATGCCCTTTGGAATACCGATGTATTTCTTGTAATTCCAGACACCTTTGCAGCAGTTTTCTCCGGTAGTTTCCCTAAAATAGAACGGTGCAAACGAATTTACCCTGAAAAATTCCGGGATTCCGTCTGCATGGTCGTAGTGCGCGTGGGAGAGAACTCCGAAATCCACGTCTTTCATGTTCAGTCCAAGCACATCAGCATTCTTCAGAAAAAGCCCGGATGCCCCGGCATCTAGAAGGATATGTTTCCCATGATATTCAATGAAAATGGATAATCCCCATTCACAGCCGAGATTTTCGGCGGGGATGTTGTCGCTGAGTACGGTTGCTTTCATAAATGAAAATCCTTTCGTAAAGTATTGATTGATAGTTGCCTTATAACTTTATTTTTTTCATTAAACACAAATGCGAACTTCCTGCAGGAAAGAGGTTTTGTATAACTTTGCGGCTTTACAAATTTCTTTTGCAATCTCTTTCTTATCGATCTTTTTCCTCATTAGATTTTTCCTATCAACGGTATTTGGGTAACAAAAACGCCGGACAACCAAAGTTATCCGACGCCTTTTTTATGATTGCGTGTTTTATGCTGGCTGTCAGCCTCGATGCCTTGCCGAGTATCATAAAGTGCTGGTAATTACCCTCCCCAGCCGGAGTACAGCTTTCATGTGTCGCCACACGGAAACCTTTCTGGTTCATTTATATTATACTCAAATCCCGTCCTCTTATCAACTGATTTTGAAATATCCAAGATTTTAACGGAAATGGCATGGAAAGTGTTACAGGAAAATCGCAGAAAGACCTCTTGAATATTTAAAGAAGAGATGTTATATTATAGATAAGAGAAGTGCCACCGATAGACGGCTTGGCCCTCGAAAATATGGATTAAAAAATAACCGCTAGTTTTGCGAGGACTGGGCGGTTATTTTTTTTGCGTTTTTTTCGATGTCTCTGCCAAGTGAATATCCTGCCTTGAAGCAAGTTGCTCCGAAGCTCAGGATTGCAAGTACAATACCTAAGATTTCCATATGGCATCACCCTCCTCTCACTATGTATCAGAGGGTTACGCATGCCCTCTGCGAAGAGGGCCAAACCGCCTACCGTTATGGTGGCACCTATATTATTCTATCACAAATTCTTTGATCTATAAAGTCTATTTTACGCTACTGGTGGTTTTAGAAGCCGCGTCGCTGCTATCCACGTCAGGAATTTCATAGACCGCAGTGCCATGTCCGCCCCAAGCGGATCATGGACAAATGCCTGTATCTATGGTATACTATCCCCAAAGTCGGTTCTGATACATGGAGAAATTCTGCCTGAATTTCTCCATGCATAAAAAGGCACTAACGTGTCAAATGCACACTCGCGCAAGAAGAGTCTATCACAAGCGACTGCGCTCGGCGCGAGAATGTGTCAAGGCACATTCTTTTTATGGTCTTGCTATGCCCATTTTACCGGGCGGCGGATAGGAGATAAGAATGAAAGATGATAAAAAGGTCAGCCATATTCTGCAGCTTTACCTTCAGTGGCCGGTATTTTTAACGGCACTGGTAATCCTTGCGGGAGCTGCGGTCAACCTGATCTCACGCAAGGCGGGATTCGTGATGCTTACATTTACGGTGATCTACGCGGCGTGTGCCGGAACCCTGTATATGTACGGAAAGAAGCGGGCTCTCGGCAGTCTGGTGTCCTTTGCGTCGGCATACAGCTGGAGCCAGAAACAGCTTCTGGCGTCTCTGGAGTTGCCCTACGCGATCGCGGACACGGATGGTAAGATCCTTTGGATGAACCGCGCCTTTGAGGCGGTGACCAAAGAAGAGAAGAGCGCAGGGAAAAGCCTGACAATGCTCTTCAAGGAGATCACAGTGGAATCCCTCGAGAAGATGGAAAATGCGATGGAAGTCCATGTGATCTATGGGGAATCGAAATACCGCGTGAGTATGAAATGCGTGACGATCCGCCCGGATGAACTTGCCTCCGGAATCCCGGAGAAGCAGACGGAGCAGCAGATCCTTGCGGTATATCTCTATGATGAGACAGAGCTCTACAACTACAAGCAGGCGATCACAGACCAGAAGATGGTCGCGGGCCTGATCTATCTGGACAACTATGATGAGGCGTTGGAGAGCGTCGAGGAAGTCCGCAGATCGCTCTTAACGGCCCTGATCGACCGAAAGATCAACAAGTACATTTCGGCGGTCAACGGTATCGTAAAGAAGCTGGAGAAGGACAAATATTTCTTTGCGATCAAGCAGTGCTATATGCCGCGTCTGGAAAAAGAGCGGTTTGGACTGCTTGAGGAGGTAAAGACCGTCAATATCGGAAACGAGATGGCGGTGACCTTAAGTATCGGTATCGGAATGAACGGCGATACCTACAGCCAGAACTATGATTATGCCCGTACAGCGATCGATATGGCCCTCGGCCGAGGCGGTGATCAGGCGGTAGTAAAATGCGGCCAGAAGATCCAGTATTACGGCGGAAAGGCCCAGCAGTTAGAGAAAACGACCCGTGTCAAGGCCCGCGTCAAAGCCCATGCCCTCAGGGAGCTTCTTGAGACAAAGGACTGCCTTCTGATCATGGGACATAAGATCGGAGATATCGACTGCTTTGGCGCGGCGATCGGAATGTACCGGATCGCATCCGCTCTGAATAAGAAGGCACATATCGTGATCAATGAAGTGACCTCCTCGGTGCGTCCGATGATGGAACGCTTTGAGACCGGCGATTATCCGAAGGACCTGTTCCTCACGGGAAGTGAGGCCGCGGATATCGTGGATAACAATACGGCGCTTGTCGTTGTTGACGTCAACCGCCCGAGTATCACAGAAGAACCGGACCTTTTAAAACTCGTGAAGACGATCGTTGTCATCGATCACCACCGTCAGTCCAGCGAGATCATCACAAACGCGACTCTGTCCTATGTAGAGCCTTACGCGTCATCTGCCTGTGAGCTGGTTGCGGAGATTTTACAGTATGTTGCTGACAGTATCCGGATCAAATCCCCGGAGGCGGACGCTATGTACGCGGGAATCGTGATCGATACGAACAACTTTACAAATCAGGCGGGCGTCCGCACCTTTGAGGCGGCGGCGTTCCTTAGAAGAAACGGAGCGGACGTGACGAGAGTACGGAAGTTGTTCCGTGACAGTATGGAGGACTACAAGGCGAGAGCCGAGGCAGTCCGTCAGGCAGAGGTCTATAAGAAATGCTTTGCCATCAGCGTGTGCCCGTCAGAGGGCGTGGAGAGCCCGACAGTAGTAGGCGCACAGGCTGCAAATGAGCTTCTTGACATTGTGGGAATGAAGGCATCTGTCGTTCTGACCCCATATGAAGGCAAAATCTATATCAGCGCGAGATCGATCGACGAAGTCAATGTCCAGGTCATGATGGAAAAGCTGGGCGGAGGCGGACACAGAACGATCGCAGGCGCACAGCTCCCGGGCGCTACCGTTGAGGAGGCCAAGGAGAAGGTGAAAGGCGTCATTGATATGATGCTGGAGAAAGGAGAAATTTAAGATGGAAGTTGTATTATTAGAGGATGTGAAGGCACTTGGAAAAAAGGGCCAGGTCGTAAAGGTAAATGACGGATATGCGAGAAACTTTATCCTTCCGAAAAAGCTTGGTGTTGAGGCGACATCCAAGAACTTAAACGATTTAAAGCTCCAGAAAGCAAACGCGGAGAAGGTTGCGGCAGAGCAGCTTGCGGAGGCTAAGAAGCTTGCGGAGGAGATCGATAAGATGTCCGTAACCGTTTCGATCAAAGCCGGCGAGGGCGGACGCGCGTTCGGTTCCGTCTCCACAAAGGAGATCGCGAAGGCGGCGAAGGATCAGTTAAAGCTTGATATCGATAAGAAAAAGATGGTTCTGCCGGAGCCGATCAAGAGCATCGGAAGCTTTGAGGTTCCGATCAAGCTCCACAAGGAAGTAACAGCAAGACTCAGCGTGAAGGTCGTTGAGGCGTAAAGACTGAATGCCTGCCGCGTGCGCAATACGCGGACAGCAGCAGTTTTAATTCAGGGCAGGAAACCAGGTAGAGGTTCCGGCCTGCAAAGTAAGAAAGAAAACGGCTTCTGCAGAAATATATGCAGAAGCCGTGCGAAGTTATAGACAGAGACGTACAGAGAGGAAATCGGACAGATGGAAGAAGCGTTAGTAAAAAGGGTTTTGCCGCACAGCGTTGAGGCGGAGCAGTCGGTGATCGGTTCCATGCTGATGGACAGGGACGCGATCATCGCGGCATCGGAGATCGTGGTCGCGGACGACTTTTATCAGCGTCAGTACGGGATCATGTTTGATACGATGGTGGAGCTGTTCAATGAGGGAAAACCGGTGGATCTGGTCACGCTTCAGGACAGGCTGAAGGAAAAGGATGTCCCGCCGGAGGTGTGCAGTCTGGATTTTGTCCGCGACATCCTGGCAACGGTTCCGACTTCCGCGAATGTGCGCTCCTATGCCACGATCGTCCATGAAAAGGCGGTTCTCCGCCGCCTGATCAGAATCAACGAGGAGATCGCCAACAACTGTTATTCCGGAAAGGACAGCCTTGAAGTGATCCTGGCTGACACGGAGAAGCAGATCTTCAACCTGTTAGAAAGCCGCGCTTCCGGCGATTTCGTGCCGATCCGTCAGGTCGCGCTGAACGTCCTTGATAAGATCGAGCAGGCGACCCGCTCAAAATCCACGGTAACGGGTCTTCCGACGGGATTTATCGACCTGGATTACCGGATGTCCGGACTCCAGCCTTCGGATCTGATCCTGATCGCTGCCCGTCCGTCTATGGGTAAGACGGCGTTCGTGTTAAATATTACTGATTATATCGCGGTCCGGAGACAGAAGACCTGCCTGATCTTCAGTCTGGAGATGTCGAAGGAGCAGTTGGTAAACCGTATGCTGTCCATGGAGTCCAACGTGGATTCCCAGAAGCTCCGTACCGGTACCCTGACGGATGCGGACTGGGACGCTGTCGTGGAAGGAATCGGTACGATCGGAAGCTCCAAGCTTGTGATTGACGATACGCCGGGTATTTCCATCATGGAACTTCGTTCCAAATGCCGGAAGGTTAAGCTGGAACATGGCCTCGACCTCGTTATGATCGACTACCTGCAGTTAATGTCGGGCAGCGGAAAGAACGGAGACAACCGTCAGCAGGAGATTTCCGAGATCTCAAGATCCTTAAAGGCGATCGCGAGAGAACTGAGCGTCCCGGTGATCGCCCTGTCCCAGCTTTCCCGTGCCTGCGAGACGAGAACGGATCACAGGCCGATGCTTTCAGACCTTCGTGAGTCCGGAGCCATCGAGCAGGATGCCGACGTTGTTATGTTCCTGTACCGTGACGATTATTATAATAAGGATACGGATAACCCGAACACAGCGGAGGTTATTATCGCGAAACAGCGTAACGGCCCGATCGGAACCGTATATCTTGGTTGGAAACCGGAACTGACCCGGTTTGTGAATATTGCGAAAGAGCAGCAGTAAATGCATGGTCAAGCGCCTGCTTTCGAATGGAATTTGAAGAAATTTCATCGGAGGCGGGCGCTCTTGTCATATTAAGGGGTGGCTTCACATATATTATTAGCAATCTGATAACGGTTTTGCAGGCATGCGGCAGTCTGTGGACATGCTGAGAAACTGGATCAAACAGAGTCGAACAATCGTTGCGGTTCATGGCAGAAATTTCGAACTGTGACGAAAATCATGTGAAAGGAAGAGGACGACCATGTCAGAAACACATTATCTGATCTCCGATGCCTCGAAAAAGGTTGATGTGGAATCTCATGTACTTCGGTACTGGGAGGAGGAACTGGAGATGAACATTCCTCGCAACGAGATGGGACATCGGTATTATACGGATTTTCATATCCGTCTTTTTAAACAGATCAAGGAATTGAAGGAAAAGGGGTATCAGTTAAAGGCGATCAAGACAGCGCTGGCGAAAACGCTGGACGCGGAGGGGGAATCGGTGGCGCCCACGGATGTTCTTGAGGAGGATGTTATGACGGCATTGAAGGAATGTACGGAGCAGGAGAAGAGAGATCTGGAAAAGCTGGATCCGGGGGAAGCCGCGGAACTCATGAACCGGGAAAAAGCGGAGCAGTTCAGGGAGTTTCTTACCCAGATGATCGGACAGGCTATCGAGGAGAACAACGAGAAGCTGAGCCAGGATATCAGCCGGATGGTGAACGATAAAGTGTTAAAGGAGATCGATTACCTGATGCGGGTGGCAGATGAGCGGGACGAAGAGCGGTTCCGGCAGCTGGATGAGACGATCCGGCTTTATCAGAAGGAGAATAAAGGGAGGGCGGAAGCTGCGGCGGCGAAAGCGCCGTTTTTGCCGTCGATCTTCAGAAAGAGAAAGTTTGGGAGAAATGGGAATAAGCTTTGATGAGAGCAACAATGAGAACTCCTTTCGCGAAGATCCGGATTCTGGATCAGAATCCACAGAAATCAAAAAGCCGCTGTTCGAATAGAACAACGGCTTTTATGTATTGGTTTGCGTTTGTGATCAACCCTCGTTGATTGCGCCTGTCGGACAGACACCAGCACAAGTACCGCAGCTGATGCAAGTATCAGCGTCGATTACGTACTGTCCATCTCCCTGAGAAATAGCGTTTACCGGACATTCACCAGCACAAGTACCGCAGCTAACGCAGCTATCGCTAATTACATATGCCATGACAAAATACCTCCTTTATTTATTTCTTTCATTCTATAATAAACGGTTAAATTATTCAAGGGGAAAATTGTGAAAAAATGTACCTAATGAGGAACAAAAATCCAGTAAACATGCGGTTAGACAGTCACAACTCGAGTTAGTCTATTCTTACCTTTGCAGACAAAAATCAACCCGCTGTCATTCAGCTGAAAGCATTTCATGATGGTCAACATAGGCGGACAGGCATTTTCTAAACTGGAAATACCATATCATACAGGAATGCATGATGGTTACTGTACGCGGGTATGGAGTGCCCGTGTACTGTAACTGCATGATGAGGCTGTACCAGCAGATTTTGTAAAACCACCTTGCCAAGAAACGAAAAAAGTATTATACTCTCGATATGCTGGCAAATGCGGCGATATGTCCGTTATGCCAGAAACAATCGTAGAAAATTGCCCTCAGCAGATTTCGAAGGTGAAAGGAGGATTTATCATGCAGATTTCAAAAGAAATGCTCATTGGTGAGCTTCTTCAGGTTGATGAGAATATGGCTCAGATTTTAATGGGCGCTGGAATGCACTGCATCGGATGCCCGTCTTCTCAGATGGAGTCTCTGGAAGAGGCTTGCATGGTTCACGGAATTCCGGTAGAAAAACTTGTAAGTGTAATTAACGAGTATCTGGCTCAGAAGCAGCAGTAATGTATGTGACCGCTCGAGAGAGTTTTGGTTTGCTGACTGTGCGAAAGGTCGGAGAATGTAAGAAGGACTGCGGTCAGGAGAATTTTCCCGGCTGCAGTCCTTTTTCCATTTTGACATATATGGAGCAATGTGCCATAAAAATTCTGTATGTTGAAAAAACAAGGGGACATTTTGGAAACAGACTTTGCACATAAAAAAGCATCTGTATAAATCTGTGGAATGCAGCTCTTTACAGATGCTCTATTTAAATATTGATCAATTGGGAAGTCAGATTATAAGTTCTGCAGCACCTTCAGCGCGTCCTTCTTTACGATCACATCATAATGTTCCGCATAGTAAGCGCCGGACGCAGCGGCATCGCCCTTTAACCTTGTTCCGTATTCGGAGAGAGTATTGCAGACTCTGTTGAAGGAACTCTCACTGTCATTTTCCTTCTTGAGGATCAGGTAGAAGACCCCATTTTCCGGATTCTTGTAGAGAACACTGTTTCCTTTAAAAACAGCACCGGTCTGCCGTGCGGCTTCACAGACGAGATCGAGGGAAGAAAACTGGTAGATCCTTGTAAACTGAGCCGGATTCTTCGACTCTTCCTTTCCCTGCGGTCCATTTGCCGTTGCAGCTGGTGCCGCAGGAGCTTTTTCTCCCTCCGGCTTTAAAATTCCGCTCTGGGTCAGGATATTGATCAGGCCGTCAGCGCCTTCCAGCACTTCCGCGGTGAGATTTCCCCATCCGTTATCATTCTCGTCCTCTTCCGGTGAGAACTTGGAGAACCGGGTATCCAGTTCCTCTGGATCTTCCATCTTCGTGATGATCAGCATAACACTCTCGTTCGCCATCGGGATCGCCTCGACCATAAGCGGGATATCCTCGGCCTCGAAACCGACCTCATTTGCGGCGCGCTGGATCATCTCGCGGAAAAGATTACGGGCTTTCTCGGTTCCATAGGCCAGCTCGCCGAGATTCATATTCCGGACACTCAGGTCAAAGTTGCTGAGGGTGCAGCGGATCTGGTTTTCATTGATACGTTCTATTTTCATAGGATCACTTCCTGTCTGGTTAAAATCAAAATATTCGCGGTATGCTGTAATTCCCATTATAAGAGGGCAGAAAACCGCATTTTTACATCTATAATATACTATATCCTATTCAGCTTTTGCAATCGTATGAGGGAAATTTATTAAAATTTAATCAGTTTGACATCTACAAGATGGTCTGAAGCGGGAGTGTGTATATTAGAATAGTCGCAAGAGGTTGTGTTGCCGGAAGGAGGTGTGATGGTTTATCGAGCGCGTTCTGTTTGGCAAGTATCGGTTGTGCAGAGAGCTGGGAAACGGGCGATCCGGTACTGTATATCTGGCGTATCACGTTGAGCTGGAAGAATACAGGGCGGTAAAAGTAGTCCCGAAATCCCTGGCGGATTATGATACTTTTAGAAAAGAAGCACTTTTTCTGAAAACACTGAGACATCCGGGAATCCCCATCGTCTACGATGTGGAGGAAGATACCGGATACAGTTATCTGATCGAAGAATATCTGGAAGGCGAATCTTTATATGCCCTGGTAAAACGCCTGGGCAGCTTGTCGGTTAAGGCGGCAGCTGATCTTGGAATACAGATCTGCCGTATCATTCAGTTTATGAATTCAGCAGAAAATCCTATTTTATATTTAGACTTGCAGCCCAAAAATCTGCTGGTGTGCAATGGAGTCCTTCGTCTGACGGATTTTGATCATGCACAATACGCGTCAGATGCCGCTGCGTTTGGTGAGCGGTACGGAACGATCGGTTTTGCGGCACCGGAACAGTACACAGGGGAACCACTGGACTGCCGGACGGACGTGTACGCGATCGGTGCGCTGCTCTACTTTATGAGCCGTGGGGATGCGCCGGGAAGTGTTCCGGAATACAGGAATGAACCGGAATATAGGATGTTTGACCGGATCATCCGCGGGTGTATGGAAAAGGAGAAAGAAGCGCGTTACCAGAGTGCGGATGAACTGCAGGAAACGCTGCAGGAGCTGCAAAATCAACTGAAGGAACAGGCAGCAGAATCTCGAATCGTTGTTTTTGCCGGGGCGGCAGCGGGGATTGGAACAACCCATGCGGCTCTCGGAATGTCTCATTTTCTGACCCGGAATGGGTGTCCGGCTTTATATCAGGAAGCTTATGATACGTCTGCGGTTCGCACACTTGCGAAAAATATGGGAATCAAAACGGACCGGACCGGCGTATATCGAATCGGATGCGGAAGCATCCGGCCTTATTATGGCGATGCTGTGAAGCTGCCATATCTTTATTTTCCAGTAATCATAAAGGATGTGGGAGTGATCCGCCCGGAAGAGAAACTTCCGGAAGCAGATTTTTATGTTCTTGTATGCGGGGGAAAATGGTGGGAGATCGACAGGACTGTGAATGCGGCGAAGATCTTAAAAAGCCGTGGGAATGTAATCCTGCTCTTCAATCATATGGAGAAAAAAGCACGTCTGAAACTTCCAAAAGTTTTATCTGATATTCATTATTTCTTTCTTCCGTTCTTTTCAAATCCATTCAGAGAAGATAAAGCTGCCAACACCTGTTACCGGGATCTATGGAACGATGGTACAGGGGAAACCAGATGGAAAAGAAAAAAATTATCACAGAGACTCAGGAGAAGCGATGCAGAATGATCGGAATCGCTGGGAGCAATACCGGGGTGGGGTGCACCCATTTTTCGATCATGCTGACAAACTATCTCGCGGGATACCTCAGAAGGAAAGCCATACTGCTGGAATTTAATGAGTCGGGGGACTTAGAAAAGCTTGAATACGTCTGCACGGGGCAGATGGGACAGAAAAATCCATACAGGGTACTGGATGCGGATTATTATAAGTATGCAGGGCCGGAGGCTGTGAAGGAGGTGCTTCAGAGGGGATATGACGATATCCTGATCGATTTCGGATCGGTCAAAGATGGCGCAAACGAATTATATTGGAGATGCGATAAAAAGTTCCTGGTGGGTTCCTTTACGGAGTGGCAGCAGGAGAGTTTCCGGGAATTCGAGATGGAACAGAGAGCGAAACAGAAAAAAAGCTGGCAGAGTCTCGCGGTATTTGGAAGCGAGGAGACCAGAAGAGAATTCTCGAGAAGATTTCGGATCAATGCAGAACGGATTCCGTTTTCAGCGGATGCCTTCTTGGTCACGAAGGAGTGCGGGGAATTTTTTCAGCGTATCCTGTAAAAATGACATAAAAGGACGATTTCCCTAACCGTTATAAAGGGAAAAGCCTGATACTCAGAAATGTCACAATAAATGAGATCTGACCGGCTAAGAATACAGCAGCGGGGAAAAACATGTCACAGTATAACCTTCTTCAGTCATCGCGGAAAAGCCGGGAACAGAGGCATTTAATAACTTAAAATCGACAGCGCAGAGGGAGAACGTTCAATGAAGAGCATCGATAAGACCGTGCATGCCATAGATATGCGGCACGAAGAAAAGAAAGGTGTATATGGGTATGGAAACAGCAAGCGGAACGTATGACTCGGAAAATCGAAGTGTCGAGGAGATGACGCGCTATCTGAATGGACTTAAGCGGTACACGGAAAAAGGAATCCCGATCTACATGGACGGAAAACTTTCCGGGCAGAGAGAATGGGAGAAACTGTTTGAAGTTCGTGAGGATGGAATGTTCTATATGGGAGATTATGTCCAGGCGGAAGGCGGCGGTCTGAAGGAGATACGGTTTGATAAGGTCTATCTAAGCGAAGCGGATATCATGGAGACGAAAGGTCGGAGGAGAAGAACGAGAAAATAAGGAAAGACGGAGGATACCGAATAGAATGGATCTGGCGGTACTGGATAGCAGTAAATCGCACGGAAATGAACCAGGTTATATGTACGAAGTAATATAGATTCAACAGCTGGGGGATCGTTCTGCCAGATGATTCGTAAGACTGCTGACAACAATTCGTTACAAAAAGTTAACAGACAGACATTCCGCGTTGTGGTATACTTAAGCTATCTTGAAGATCCGGCAAAGTATACGATCTGTGTATACCTTGCCGGATCATCCGTAATAAATAACGATTCAGCATGCCGCCGGTGAGAGACGGAAATGAACGCAGAGTTCTGGGAACCGGCGTGCGGAAAGAGTGATAACGAATGAGAAAAGTAGTTCCTGTATTGGTTGCTGTCGGTCTGATCATCCTGATCGCCGTGGGATTTGTCGGTTTCCAGGTACTGGACCGGTATATGCCGACGAAAGAGCGGGCGGATCTCGCGGAAGTCTATGATGTGTCCGGGGATGAGACCGCGATCCTCTATAACTATGAGCGGCAGGAGCAGACAGGAATCTATGAAAATGGACAGACGTATCTGCCGGTCTCCTGGGTGAATGACCACATTAATGAGCGGTTCTACTGGGACAGCACGGAAGACCTTCTCGTATACGCGCTCCCGGACCAGATCGTCTATGCGGACGCGGAGACAAAGGGGGCCAACGGCGCTCCGCTGCTTCTTGTAAAAGATGATGAGGTCTATCTGACGCTGGGTTTGATCGCAAACTATACGGATGTGCAGATCCAGACCTTTGACTCCGGGGATGGAAGACGTGTCCTGATCAATGACTGGGGAACAAGAAATATAGCGCGGGTGAAAAAGGCTGGAAGTCTGCGAGTAAAAGGCGGCGTAAAGAGTAAGATCCTCACAGACCTCGCAGAGGACGATACGGTGACCGTTCTCGATACGATGGAGAAATGGTCCAAGGTCGCATCTTCCGACGGAAATATCGGATATGTGGAAAATAAGCGCCTGGCAGCCGCGGAGAGCCAGAAATTTTCCGGAAATTTCACAGCTCCTGTATACAAGAATACCAGCATGAGCGGAAAGATCGTTCTCGGCTGGCACCAGGTAACAAGCCAGGACGGAAACAATACCTTTGACAGCATTGTGGCAAAGACAAAAGGGATGAACGTGATCTCCCCGACATGGTTTTCCCTGACAGACAACAACGGAAACTATAGGTCACTGGCGAGCAAAGATTATGTGGTGAAGGCCCATGCAAAGGGGATCCAGGTATGGGCGCTGATCGATAACTTCAGTGCCGATGTCCAGACGGAGACGCTGTTAGCATCCACCGCCACCCGCCGCAGGCTGATCGACAGCCTGATCGCGGATGCGGAAAAATATGACCTGGATGGTCTGAATCTTGATTTTGAGAGCCTGAAAACAGAGGCGGGCGTCCATTATATCGAATTTATCCGGGAATTATCGATCCCGTGCCGCCAGAAAGGTATTGTCCTGTCCGTGGACAACTATGTTCCGGCGAGATACAACAGCTTCTATAACCTGAAAGAACAGGGAATTGTTGCGGATTATGTGATTATGATGGGATATGATGAGCACTTTGCGGGCGGCGAGCCGGGCTCTGTGTCCTCTATCAGCTACGTGAAGAATGGAATCTCCGGAATGCTCGAGGATGTCCCGAAGGAGAAGCTGATCAATGCCGTTCCGTTCTACACGAGACTCTGGATCGAAGCCGGGGACGGATCCATCACCTCCAAGGCGATGGGAATCGCGGATGCGAAGAAGTGGGCAGACAATAACCAGGTGGAACTCACCTGGCAGGCGGATACCGCCCAATATTATGGCGAGAAACAGACAAATGACGGTGCTCGGTTCCTCTGGATGGAGGAGGAGCGGTCCTTGAAAGAAAAGATGAACGTGGTCCGTCAGAACGATCTGGCGGGAGTCGCGTGCTGGAAACTGGGGTTTGAGGATTCTGCCGCGTGGGATTCCATCCAGTGGAACTAAGATCATAATGGCGCATTTACGCCGGACCTACCAGGTCACCATCTTGTCCAGCAGGAGTTTCTGTTCCTTGCTGGAACGTGTGAGGTAGATGCGGGTGGTCTCGATGCTCTCATGCCCGAGAAGATCCGCCAATAGAGAGATATCGCTGCTGCGAGCCAGAAAATTCTTCGCGAACCGGTGGCGGAAAGAATGAGGGTACATGGTATCAGGATCGATGCCATACCGGACTGCATAGTGTTTTAATTGGGAATGGATGCCTCTGGTCGTCACGGGGCGTCCATTTTTTCCCACAAAAAGAAAGCCGGAGGTGATACCGCGGCGGTCACACCAGGCTTTTGCCTCCTGACAGAGGGAATCCGGGATGTAGATGCGGCGGATCTTCCCACCTTTGGAGTAGAGATCAAGATACCCGCAGGCTAAATGTTCCGCCTTGATCTGCACCAGCTCACTGACCCTGGCACCGGTGGTCACCAGAAAACGGACGATGAAATACCAGAAGTCGTGGTGTTCTGCTTTCAGGTTCCGTTGGAGCGTCTCACAGTCTTCGTTTGTGATAATGGAGTCCTGGAAGGTGTCGCGGGAAATTTTTACCGCATGGAGTCGAAAACTGGCGAGGTCGGGATAGAGTTCCGGCTGTTCTTCCTCCAGGAAAAGAAGAAAATGATTTACGGCGTAGATCCGCTGATTGATCGTTGCGGGGCGGTAATTGGCAATCAGAAGACTCCGGTATTTCCGGAGAAGAGATTCGGTTGGAATGGGATAGATGGACAGAAGCTGCCTGATCGTCCGTCCATACGCGTCTCCGGTATTTTCAGACATATTCTTTTTTCTTAAATATGATCTAAATGATTCTGCCAGGTTTTCCTGGTCTTTTGGAAGTTCTTTCATAACATATCCTTTGAATAATAACGGAGCAGCAGGAATTTTACCAGTTTACGATCTGATTGAAGAGATCCTGCTGTTCAGTACTGCTTTTATGTAGGTAAATGCGGGTAGTCTCAATGCTCTCATGTCCAAGAATATCGGACAGAAGCGCAATGTCATCACATTGTTCTATAAATTTTTTTGCGAATAGATGCCGGAATGCATGGGGATGTACGACAGATGGATCCAGATTGTATCGAAGTGCAAAAACCTTAAGCTGATCCCGGATCCCGTTTGTGGTGATCGGATTTCCGAAACGGTTTAAAAATAAGCTGCCGCTGGTGCGCTTTTCGTTTTGAAGCCACAGCAGGCAGGTCTCCTGGACATTTTGCGGGAAGTAGATCCGCCGGATCTTATCACCTTTTGAGTACAGGTCCATCTGACCGCGGATCATATCTTCCACACGGATCTGGAGAAGTTCGCTGATCCGTACGCCAGTGGCGGCCATGATCCGCACGGCAAAGTAGTAGGTAGGCTTTCCGTCACGCAGAAGACATTTTTTCAGGTACTCATAGTCGGCCTGGCTGATCACATTTTCCAGAAATGGTTTCTGTTGAAGGCGGACCATAAGGACCCTGGAGTCAGGAAGCTCGAGAAATTCCATAAAACAGTTCATTGCGCGGATCCTCAAATTTACGGTGTTGGGCTTGTACCTGTCGATGAGATAGCATTTATAGAGCATCAGATTGTCATGTGTGATTTCGGGGTACAGGGAAAGAAAATGCCTGGCAGTATAGAGATAGGAACGGATCGTCTGGTAAGATTTTCCATTCCGGAGCAGCCACGCTTCGAACCTGGAGAGTTTTTGACTGGCCGTTTCAGAAAGACGGTCTGTGGGAAGAGCAGTTTTTCTCATAGTATTATCATACCTTTCTGTTTTTGAAAGTATTTTATCGCAGGAAACAAAAAGAGCAAGAGAAAACTGGAGAATACGTTGTTGATGGGGAAAGGAAGGAGGAAAAGCAAAAAATCCGTCGGAGACATAGGACATCTCCGACGGACGTTTATATAAGCTGTATATGATTGGAAATGAACAGACAATGCTTTTGGGAAATGTTCGGTGGCATTGCGCTGCCCGGAAGGAAATTGGGTTGCTTAGTTCTGGAAATCTACAATCGCGTTTCCCTTTTCATCATATCGAACAGCATCCTTATCAAGTGTCAGCACATCAATGGCGTCAAGGTACGCCTTGATGGACGGATACTGCGGCTTGTAGTTGGCGATGATCTCTTTCGCGGTCACGGCATTGTTGGAGAGCAGGGCATCTACGAGGAAAAGCTGAACCTTTGCCGCGTTCACGCACATACGGTTCGGATCGGTGATCTGGAAGTCGATGCCATGGAGAGTGCCGACAGCGCCGCCTGCGTTGATCTGCACGCCCGGCATTACGCAGGTGACATCGCCGAAATCGGAGGAACCGGTGCTCCAGCCGTTGTAGTCGAAGACAACTTTCTTTCTTCCGCAAAGTGCCACGCAGCAGTCCTCAGCCAGCTTCATGAATGTCGGATCATGATACTCCGGAGCGTAACCAGGGCGGTCGCTCAGCTCAACGCCTGCGCCCATAGACAGTGCGGCACCGGTCAGCGCACGGTTTACCTTGATATTCTCGCGTTTGATCGCCTCTAAGGATTTTCCACGGACATAACTCTCGATCTTCATCTCATCCGGGATAATGTTTACGGCGCAGTTTGCGCCCATGAGGATCGGATGGAAGCGGATCGTATCTTTCTCCTGGAATGTCTCACGGAGGTCGTTGCATGCCTGGAGACCCAGCATAGCGGCATACTCCGCGTTGACTCCCATATGAGGAGCTCCGCCTGCATGGGCAGATTTTCCTTTGTAGCGGATATTTTTCGCTATACATCCGTTCATTCCGAGCAGTGCCTGAAAGTCAAGGTCGGTATCTCCGTCCTCGTTAACGCTGGATCCCTTTGTCATGCCGTGAACCATCATGGCCATGTCGACGCCGTCTAAGAGACCACGGTACATGAATTCGGTCTTACCGCCGTTGTACTTGATGATGCCTTTCTGGCGGAGTTCCTCACGGAATGCAAGCTGGATCATCTCCTCGGCCGGAACGACAACGAGGCGGATGGATCCGCAGAGACCGTCGAGGGCGTGGGGCTGTTTCAATGCGGCTGCGATTCCTAAAAGTGCAGCGGACTGGGCGTTATGTCCGCAGCAGTGGGTCATTCCATTTACGGATTCCGGATGGTTCGCGATATCGAGGGCATCCAGTTCACCGAAGATCGCTACCTTTGGTCCCGGTTTTCCTGTCTCAACATCGGTGTAAAAGCCCGGAATGTTTCCGGCTTTGACGAGTGTGTATCCAAGTGCCTCGTATTTCTCTGCGAGATAGTCGTGGGCCTGCCACTCGGTGTAACCGGTCTGCGGATGAGCCCAGATCCAGCGCTCTGCGTCGAGGATGAGCTGTTTTACGGTATCTACGTTGTTTACGATCAGCTGTTGTCTGTCTGTCATGGAAATACCTCCTGAAATATGTAATATTGGACGGAACCAGGCGCTGTACGGGAGCATCAGGTCAAGCCCGGTTCATCTTTAAAAGCTCGATCAGCGCGTCAGTGTGTTCCTTCGTTGTCGCCCAGCTTGTGGCGATCCGGATCACGGTATGGGAGTCATCATATTTTTCCCAGAAGCTGAATTCCGCCTGCTCTTCCAGACGGTGCAGGACTTCGTCCTCCAGAATAATAAAGATCTGGTTTGTCGGAGTCTCAAGGAAGAACTGGTAACCGTTTTCCTTTAACGCGGATTTTATCGCGGCTGCGCAGTCGAGGGCGGATTCCCCGATATGAAGGTACAGATCATCTGTGAACAGGGTATCGAACTGGATCCCCAGGATGCGGCCTTTCGCGAAGAGCGCTCCGTGCTGCTTTATGATCGTGAAAAAGTGCGGGATCAGCGCCGGATCCGGGATTACGACCGCCTCGCCGAAGAGCGCTCCGCATTTCGTTCCGCCGATGTAGAAGACATCGCAGAGTTTCGCAAGATCCTTTAATGTCACGTCATTTTCCGGGGAAGCGAGAGCGTAGGCAAGTCTGGCGCCGTCCGCATAGAGCGGGAGATGGTACTTACGGCATGTCTCGCTGAGGGCGGTCAGTTCTTCCAGGGAATACAGGGTTCCGTATTCCGTCGGCTGGGAGATATAGACCATGCCCGGCATGACCATGTGCTCATGGTTATCATCAGATAAAAAGGTGTCCATATAAGAGGTGACCTGGGCAGCTGTGATCTTTCCATATGTATGGGGCAGCGGGAGCACTTTATGTCCGCCGAATTCGATGGCACCGGCCTCATGGACTGCGATGTGACCGGTCTCCGCACAGAGAACGCCCTGATAGGAGCGGAGAAGCGCGTCGATGACGGTAGCGTTTGTCTGGGTTCCGCCCACGAGGAGATAGACTCCCGCATTTGGAGCACCGCAGGCTTTGCGGATCTTATCCCGGGCAGATTCAGAGAACTCGTCGAGACCGTACCCGGAAGTCTGCATCATATTTGTGGAGAGCAGCTCATTCATGATAGCCGGATGGGCGCCTTCCATGTAATCGCAGACGAATTTCAGTTTTTCATTTGCCATGTTAAAAACCTGACCTTTCGTGTTGTCTGACTCTATTATACAGATGGCATATTGATGTGTCAATGCAGGAAAGTGTATGAAAAAATCTGAAAACACTGAGGGAAATATAGGGATTCAGCTGATGATGGCGATAAGAGCGGAAGCCAGAATCCAGAACTTTTTTGGATTGAACGGAGACAGGAAAATCCGCACATAAACGGGTCCCCCATGAAATAGAGTATTATGAAGAGCGGATTTTCGGGGAAACAGAGCATGAAGCAGAAAGTGATAGAGCCGGTTCTCGGCATATGCCTGCTCGCCATGGTGGTCATGGCGGTGAAATATGGGAGTATTCGTGTGACGGGGAGCGGTGACGCCTACATAAAAGAGACACCGGTGGTGGTGGTCGATGCCGGACACGGCGGAACAGATCCCGGCAAGGTTGGAGTCGACGGGAGCCTGGAGAAAGATATCAATCTGGCTGTGGCGGAGCGGTTGAAAACGTACCTGGAACAGGATGATGTGAAGGTCATTATGACGCGGGAGACGGACACGGGACTTTATTCCGAAACGGACAGCCGGAAAAAGATGGCGGACATGAAGAAACGGTGTGAGATCATTGAGGAGAGCGGCGCGGACCTTGTGGTCAGCATCCACCAGAACAGCTATCACGAGGAATCCGTCTCTGGCGGACAGGTATTCTATTACCGGGATTCGTCAAAGGGAAAGGCGCTGGCGAAGATCCTGCAGGACCGGTTTGACTATGTCCTGGGGGACCAGAACCGGAGACTTCCGAAGGCGAATGCCAATTACTACCTCCTTCTGCATGTGAAATGTCCCATCGTGATCGTGGAGTGCGGATTCTTAAGCAACCGGAAGGAAGCAGCGCTTTTAAACAGCGGGGAGTACCAGGATAAGCTGGCATATACGATTCATATGGGGATCATGGAGTACCTGAATAAGAAGCAATGAGATAGGAAAATGTACAAATGAAGAGAAATAAAATCGTCATATTATACAAAAAAGGTCCACCTGTTTTTAACTATCCGATATGGCATTTAAAAGGTCAATATGCTATGATTCTTTTACCAATTGGGACGAAAAAAATGAAGGAGGGATACTTTGACGAAAGAAGATATGAAACAGATTTCAGACCTTATGGATGAAAAGTTTATTGCATCGGAAGGCCGGGTGCGAGCGGAGATTGTAGCATCGGAGGCGCGGACAGGAGAAAAGATCGATAGGGTGGAAAATAATCTGAGTGCAGAAATAAAGAAGAATCGTATCAGCATGACAAGGCATATGCAGGAGCTGAATGCCAAATGGGTTGAAACAAATGAAAAACTGGATCGTATGCTTGCAAGGATGGATGGAATGGATAAGAATATGAGCGCGATGCGGGCAGAAATGGACGCAGTGCCTAAGCGATTCGACGCGGTAGAGACAAATCTGGGCAGAAAAATTTCAGAATCGGAGGCAGTTACCCGGAGATATACGGAAAAACTGTTTTTCCAGGTGGCAGAAGGCAAAAAGAAACGTTCTGTACGTTCATCTGGGCTGGAAGGATAAAAGATCCGCCGGAGACACGAATATTCCGGCGGATCTTACTATCAGAATTACTCAAGTACGAGTGTACCGTCGCCCTCAGCACGGATCGCGGATTTGAAGAACTCTTCAAATGCCTTTTCCAGGTAGGCCATATCCTTGGAGCCTGCAGTCTCATACGGAGAGTGCATAGCTAACTGCGGAAGTCCGACGTCTACCGTGTTTAAGGAAACCTGAGCGTTGGAGATATTTCCGAGAGTGGAGCCGCCGAGGATATCGGAACGGTTTAAGAACTCCTGGTACGGAACACCTGCGCGCTCGCAGAGGCAGCGCATAACAGCTGCGGAAACAGCGTCTGTTGTGTACTTCTGGTTTGCGCTGTGCTTGATCACGAGACCGCCGTTTAAGTAGGTGCGGTTTGTCGGATCTGTCTTGTCTGCGTAGTTCGGATGTACGGCATGTCCGTTATCCGCGGATACCATGAAGCTGGAAGCGAGGGACGTGAGGTACTCTTCCTCTGTTCTTCCAAGGCTGCGGTTGATGCGGCGGAGAATGTCGTAAAGGAATGTGGAGCCGGCGCCCTGTTTTGTGCCGCTTCCTACTTCCTCGTTGTCAAATACGGCAACGACCGGGATGCAGCGGTCGCTTTCACTGTTTAAGAGAGCCATTGTGGATGTGAATGCGCACTGGAGATCATCAAGACGCGGAGCAGAGATAAACTCGCCGTCGCAGCCCCATACAGTACCTTCCATACGGTTGTAAAGGAAGAGGTCCATTCCTTTGATCTGGTCAACGGAGACGCCTGCCTCCTCAGCGATCATCTCTTTGAATGCCTTTCCGGAATTGCTCATGCGGTATAATGGAAGCATATCTTTCTGGATGTTGTACTTGTAACCGTCGTTTACTTCACGGTTCATATGGATTGCGAGGTTCGGGATCATGAGAAGATCACGGTCAACGTTGATCAGTTTTGTTGTGAGACGGTTGCCGTCTTTTACGATAATGCGTCCTGCAACGGAGAGAGGTCTGTCGAACCACGGTGCGCAGAGCATTCCGCCGTACTTCTCAACATTTAATTTTACATACTGGTTCTCGATGTTCATCTCAGAAGACTCTTTGATCTTTAAGGTCGGGGAGTCGCTGTGGCTTGCCGCGATATGGAAGCCGGAATAATCCTTGCGGGATACCTTGAATGCGATGATCGCGGACTGGTTGCGGGTTACGAAATACTTTCCGCCCTCAGCAAGATTCCAGGTATTGCCCTCAGCGAGGCGCTCGAAGCCTGCCTCGGTCAGGTAGTTTGCCAGTTCATGAACAGCATGGAAACCGGTCGGGCTCTTTTTGATAAAAGAAAATAATTCCTCATTCAGATTTTGAATCATGTTTTTGTTACTCCTTTCGATAAATAACCCCTGTAAGTCATACTACTTTATTATATAAAAAAAATGAAGATCAGGCAAGCTTGCGCTATGATGTGCGCAAGTGTTAAAATGAAATTCTGGTAGCTTTCGTTATAATTCTGACGTTTTTCTGAAGTTTGTGAAAAAGGTCCCGAAAAGGTACCTTTATTCGCGGTTTCATGTTAAAATATGGTCACGAGTAGCTGCGAAGGTATGGAACAGTTACAAATACGATCAATATGGTGAGAAGATCACTGGGAAAAGAGGGGAACTTATGGATTGGAAGAAGATCAGACAGGCAGTCCGCACGGTGCTGGCGGCTGTATTGATCTGCGCTGCATCGGTGGGAATCACCGGTGATCCGGCATATGCGGCGGATATGGGCGCAGTTTACGGAATTTATGAGCATGGAACCGGTTGGAGTGGGTATCATGGTGACAGCAAAACAGCGCGTGCTGGAACCGGAAGCTATGTGACGGCGATCCGCGCCAGCCTTCAGGGACAACCTGAGGGAATGAGCGGCACGCTTTCTTACCAGGTGAACTTAAGCGGAAGCGGATGGCTTTCCTGGCAGGAAAATATGACTCCGAATGGAAGCACCGAGACAGATATGCCGTTAGAAGCGGTCCGCATGGCATTTACCGGACAGCTTGCGGAGAATTATGATGTTTATTACTCTGTATATCAGAATGGCTCCTGGACAACTCCGGTGAAGAACGGGGAGACTGCGGGAACCGAAGGACAGGGACTCCGTGTGGATGGTCTCTGGGTAACGGTGACGGGAAAAGGTGCGGAGGTACCGGAAGGCCCGAATGGAAAGAGCGTTGACCCGACAAGACCGATGGTTGCCCTGACCTTTGATGACGGTCCGTCGAAGTATACGCCCCGGATCCTGGATTCCCTGGAAGCGAACGGCGGAAGAGCCACATTCTTCATGGTGGGCAACCGAGTTGCGTCCTATGCGTCTACCGTAAAGCGCATGGCGGATCTCGGATGCGAGACAGACAGCCATACCTGGGCACATACATATCTGACAGGAATGTCTGAGGGAGAGATATTACAGAGCTTAAATCAGACACGCGATGCCATTGTGGCAGCAGGCGGAAACGCGCCGAAAGCTGTCCGCCCGCCGGGAGGAAAGATCAATGATGCCAGTAAGGCGGTCCTCGCAAAGGCTGGAATGCCGTCTATCGTCTGGTCCGTGGATACACTGGACTGGAAGACGAGAAACGCGCAGCACACCATCGACACAGTTCTCAGACAGGTGCAGGATGGAGATATCATCCTGATGCATGACCTCTATGAGCAGAGCGTCATTGCGGCAGAGACGCTGATTCCTGAACTCACGAGAAGAGGTTACCAGCTCGTGACAGTCAGCGAGATGGCAGAGCTCCGCGGTGGTATGGCGGCAGGACAGTCTTATGGACATTTCCGCTAAGAATAAAAAATATTGCAGTATGAAGCAAAATGTGATATTCTGTTAACGAACAAATAAATATCGTTCTTCGGGGCGGGGTGCGATTCCCCACCGGCGGTATAGTCCGCGACCTGCGAAAGCAGCTGATTTGGTGAGATTCCAAAACCGACAGTATAGTCTGGATGAGAGAAGAAATTGTATGACAGGAGTAGTTCATTCAAGCCCCGGACTTTTTCAATGGTCCGGGGTCTTTTTATTTACATGGACAGGGAATCATCCCCACGAGTCCGTGTGAGCCGGCAATCCTGCACAGCAATTCCTTGTAACAGAAGAACAACAAGTACAAGGAGGAACATTATGAACCAGAACAAAGTATTAAGCGTCAGAAATCTCGTGCTGATCGCCATGTTCAGCGCGCTCGCAGCCGTATTGGAGACGATCCAGGTGGCGGTTCCGTTTGCCCCGCCGTTTTACAAGCTGGACTTCGCGGAGCTCCCGGTACTGATCGGCGGCTTTGCCATGGGACCGGCCCAGGCAGCTCTGATCGCGATCGTTAAGAACCTCTTAAAGCTGCTTTTAAACGGAACAAGCACTTACTATGTCGGCGAGCTCGGAAACATCATTGGAAGCTGCATGTTCTCCGTACCGGCTGCCCTGATCTACCGCAGACATAAAACGAAAAAGACCGCTATGGTCGCTCTCGCTGCCGGTGTCATCTGTGCTATCGTCGGCGCTGTATTCGTAAACTGCGCGATCACACTTCCGTTCTACGCAAAAGTTGCTTTCGGCGGAATCGAGAACATCATCGCAATGGGAACAAAGATCAACCCGGCAGTTACAAACCTGTATACATTCGCGATCTTCATGATCGTTCCGTTCAACCTTGTAAAATGCGGACTGAATGCGATCGTAACAGCACTTGTATATAAGCATGTCAGCGTGATCATCCATGCAGGGGTTCACAGAGAAAAGAAAACTGAAAATACGGCGGCATAACACCTGAAATGGGAAATTCCCCCGGGATAGAGACGGCGAAAGCCGTGTCTGCCTCGGGGGACTTACAATTTATGCGAGAAGTGAGCAAAAGCCTGCGCAGGCACAAAAGTGAGTGCTGGCAGGTGGCGGCAGTACTTGACGGATAACGACCGAAATGAGATAGTGAAGCGGCAATGACTTAAGAAACGGAGAAAATAAAATGGTAAGATATTATAATGAACTGACAAGACTGGAAATGGAACAGGTCGACAAGGACGAGACGGTGGTCATGATCCCGGTGGGAGCGTTGGAACAGCACGGAAACCAGTGTCCGCTGGGTACAGACGAGATCATCGCGGAGGGAACGGCGAGACGGATCAAAGAGGCCTTAGACCGGGAGATCCCGGACTATCCGATGCTGATCTTTCCGCTGATCCCGGTGGGACTCAGCACGGAACATGTGAACTTCTGCGGTTCTGTCACCTTAAAGCCGGATACCTTTTATCATGTTCTCTACGACATCTGCAAAGGCCTGGCGCATCACGGATTCAGGAAGATCGCAATCTTGAACTGCCACGGCGGAAACTCCCCGATCATCCAGGTCTTAAGCAGGGAGGTAAGAAGTGAACTCGGAATCGCCGTATTTATCATCAACTGTGGCGCATTCTTCGGAAACCAGGCGGTAAAAGACACTGTGACACCTGGAAATATCTGGGATTTCCACGGCGGTGAGATGGAGACATCCATGGTTCTCGCGGAGCGCCCGGAGACAGTAAAGCTGGAGACCTCCGAGGCGGGAATCCCGAGAAAGTTCATGGGAAACAAGACATTCACCGTATATGGCCCGATCACTCTTGGCTGGGTTTCAGAAGAGTGGGAGACCGAGGACGGAAAGCCCATCGGAATCGGCGGCGATCCAAGCGGGGCGACGGCGGAGAAGGGCAACCAGATCTACGACAGCTTTGTGGAGTCGATCCTTTCAGGGCTGAAAGAGATCAGAAAGTGGAAAGACTAAGGCACTGTTTCAGAAAATAGTGAAAAAGTGCTGAGAAACCGGTGGACAGATCATTATTACAGCAATATTAAGAAGAACAGAAAAATTGAAACGAATGGAAACGATGCCGGAAAAGCCTGTAAATCCGCCGGAAATCTGTTGCAACCATAACTTTCATGTGCTAAACTGAATACGCAATTGAACAAAGTAAGGTGCTGCGGTTTTATGCAGCACCTTTATCATTACGCGGCAGGCCACAGCAATACCGCCGCATGAGCGTAAAAATGGGAAACTGTATAGAAGAAACACAGGTTTTCCTGGACATTTGAGTAATAGAATCGAGAGTGCAGAACATGAATACAAAAGTAGTTCGTATCAAAGAGGAAGAGAAGACAAGAGAGACGCTGGAAAAGAATCCGGGGCTTTTAGAGGCGGCTGAGATCTTGAGAAACGGCGGTCTCGTGGCGTTCCCGACGGAGACCGTTTACGGCCTTGGTGCCAACGCGTTGAATGAGGAAGCGGCAAAGAAGATCTACGCGGCAAAAGGACGTCCGTCCGACAACCCGCTGATCGCCCATATTTCCTGTATGGAAGAACTTCCGGCGATCGTGAAGGAGATCCCGGAGGCGGGCCGGAAACTGGCTGAAAAGTACTGGCCGGGTCCGCTGACCATGATCTTCCCGAAAAAGGACATCGTACCTTACGGAACCACCGGCGGTCTTGATACCGTTGCGGTCCGTATGCCGGTGGATCCGGTGGCAAATTGCCTGATCCATCTCGCAGGTGTTCCGATCGCGGCACCGAGTGCCAACACTTCCGGAAGACCGAGCCCGACAAAGGCGGAACATGTCATCGAGGACATGGACGGAAAGATCGAGATGATCATCGACGGCGGCGCTGTGGGAATCGGCGTGGAATCCACTATCGTGGATGTATCCGGCGAGATCCCGACACTTCTCCGCCCGGGCGCGATCACCATTGAGATGCTGCGTGAGACGTTGGGCCAGGTGGATATCGATCCAGTGATCTTAGGACCGGTCAGCGGCGATATCAAGCCGAAGGCGCCGGGAATGAAGTACCGCCATTATGCCCCGAAGGCGGACATGACACTGGTGGAAGGCGACATGGACAAGGTCGTTGCCTACATCAATGAGCAGACAAAGAAAGCGGAAGCAGAGGGAAAGAAAGTCGGCATCATCTGCACCGAGGAGAGTCAGGACATGTACCAGGGCGGAAACCTCGAGGTGATCGGAAGCCGGGAACACGAGGAGACGGTGGCCCACAACTTGTTTGCAGTTCTGCGTGATTTCGATGCCAGAAAGGTTGACTGCATTTTCTCCGAGAGCTTTTCCAAAGACCAGCTCGGCCAGGCGATCATGAACCGCCTGTGCAAGGCAGCCGGATATCATATTGTGAACATATAAAATTGCAGGAAGGCCTGCGCTTGCTGCGGTGGCTGCAGTAAAGGCAAAAGTACGATCAATTAAAATGAGAAATGGATTTTACCCGTAACTGTGAGAGCGTTGGGCAGTTACATATATGAAATGGAGGACGATCTATGTCAGAAAAGAGAAACGGATACATTACCTGGGACGAGTATTTCATGGGAGTTGCAAAGCTTTCTGCCATGCGCTCCAAGGATCCGAACACACAGGTCGGCGCGTGCATCGTGAGCGAGGACAACAAGATCCTGTCCATGGGCTATAACGGATTCCCGAAGGGCTGTTCCGACGACGAGTTCCCGTGGGATAAGATAGACGAGGATCCGTATAATAGAAAATATTTCTATGTGACACACAGTGAGTTGAACGCGATCTTAAACTACCGCGGCGGCAGCCTGGAAGGCAGCAAGCTCTATGTAACACTGTTCCCGTGCAACGAGTGCGCGAAGGCGATCATCCAGGCGGGCATCCAGACCATCGTCTACGAGAGCGATAAGTACGCGAACGACGCGTCCACACGGGCATCCAAGAGAATGCTGAATGCGGCGGGTGTGCGCTATTACCAGTACAACCCGACAGGCCGTAAGATCGAGTACCGGGTATAACGGAGGAACGAATGAAATTTTTGCTGGCGGCGATCAACGCCAAATATATCCACTCGAATCCGGGTGTCTACAGTCTGCGCGCCTTTGCTAGGACGAAGATCCCGGGGGCGGATATCGAGATCGGAGAATACACCATCAATCACCAGATGGACTTAATTTTACAGGATATCTACAGGAGAAAGCCGGATTTTATCGGCTTTTCCTGTTATATATGGAATATTTCCTACATCATGGAGATCGTCCGTGACGTGAAGAAAGTATTGCCGGAGGTGGAGATCTGGCTCGGCGGACCGGAAGTGTCCTATGACGCGAAAAAAGTGCTGACCAGGGAGCCGGATGTCTGCGGCGTGATGCGCGGGGAAGGCGAGCTGACGTTTACGGAGCTTGTGCGGGCGTATCTGAAAAGGGAAGAACTGTGTGCAGCAAGCTTAGACTTAGATCACATTCCGGGAATTACCTACCGCGCTGAGAGCGGCGGGGTCGTGGAACGTGGTCCCCAGCGCCTTCTGAGCCTGGATGAGATCCCGTTCTACTATGACGATATGGCTGGATTCGAGAACAGGATCGTCTACTACGAGAGCAGCCGCGGCTGCCCGTTCTCCTGCAGCTACTGCCTGTCTTCCATTGATAAAACCGTGCGTTTCCGGAGTCTGGACCTGGTACTCCCGGAACTGCAGTTTTTCCTGGACCACAAGGTTCTACAGGTCAAGTTTGTGGACAGAACCTTCAACTGTAAGCGGGATCACACGTTAGGAATCTGGCGTTATCTCGTGGAACATGACAATGGGATCACAAACTTCCATTTCGAGGTCTCCGCGGATATCTTCGATGAGGAGGAACTGGAACTTATCGGAAAGATGCGCCCGGGGCTGATTCAGCTTGAGATCGGTGTCCAGTCCACAAACCCGGATACGATCAAGGAAATCCACAGACACATGGACCTTGTGAAACTAAAACAGGCGGTGGACCGGGTCTACGATTACCGGAACACCCATCAGCACCTGGATCTGATCGCGGGACTTCCCTATGAGAATTATGAGTCTTTCATGCGCTCCTTCGACGATGTCTACCGGATGCGTCCCGACCAGCTTCAGATGGGATTCTTAAAAGTATTGAAGGGCTCTTACATGGAAGAGCAGGTCGCGGCATATGATCTGAAATACCGGGGAATTCCGCCATACGAAGTCCTTTCCACGAAGTGGCTGCCCTACAGCAATGTGATCCGGCTGAAGGGCGTGGAGGACATGGTGGAGGTCTACTACAACAGCGGACAGTTCCCAGCAACCATGAAGCTGCTGGAAAAGAAATTTGCGCGTCCGTCGGAAATTTTTACGAGTCTGGCGGAATATTATGAGAAGAACGGACTGACAGGGATCAGTCACAGCAGGCTGGCAAGGTATGAGATCCTTTATAGATTTTTAGAGGAAAAAGAGGTTAAAGTGGAACAGAGCACGCCTGCGGCAGAAGACCCGGCAGGAATGGAGCAGAAAACCGGCGTGATAGCTGCAGAAACAGCAGTAAAACTGACACTAGCTGACTTCCGCGACAGCCTGATGTACGACCTCTATGTCCGCGAAAATATCAAGAGCCTCCCGTCCTTTGCCAGTGACCAGTCCCCATACAAGAAAGAAGTGCGGGAATTCTTCATGGCGGAGGAAGAGAGTCCTCAGTGGCTTACGGACTATGCGGGATTTGATTCGAAGCAGATGGCGAAAATGGCTCATCTGGAACATATGGAAGATGGAACGTTTGTATTGTTTGATTATAAAAATCGGGATCCGTTGTCAGGAAACGCCAGAGCAGTCCGCTTCCGGTATGACCGGAAGGGAAGCCGGATGGTGCCAGCAAAACCAGCACGGATATGAAGAAAATTGTGCAGATATGTGATGATGCAGTGAAAGTAAAGATGGAGAACAGACATGGCAGATGAAATGATAAATTCTTATGTCGCCCTGGATCTTGAGACGACGGGCATCGGTGCCCGTCACGAAAAGATCACGGAGATCGGCATGGTGAAGGTGATCGACGGTGAGACGACGGACACTTACCACACTATGGTAAATCCGCACCGGGAGATCCCGAAGCGGATCGTGGAGCTGACGGGGATCACTGATGATATGGTGAAGGATGCACTGGGAATCGAGGAGATCCTGGATGAGGTCCTGGCCTTCACCGAAGACCTCCCGCTTCTCGGCCACCAGATCATTTTTGACTACGGCTTCCTCGTACAGGCCGCAGTGAACCAGAAACGGAAATTCGAGAAATACGGGGTCGATACACTGAAACTCTGCCGGTATCTGATGCCGGGGGAGGAAAAGAAGAATCTGAGTGCCGCCTGCGCGTACTTTGAGGTTACCCAGGATACGGCACACCGGGCACTTTCCGATGCCTATGCCGCCCACAATCTATACCAGGAACTGAAAAAAAGGTTTGGCAAAGAACGTCCGGAACTCTTCACTGCCAAAATGCTCCAATATAAGGCAAAAAAGGAACGGACGGCGTCGAAAAGGCAAAAAGAACACTTGCAGGATTTACTAAAATATCATAGAATAGACATAACTGTCGAGATCGATCACATGTCCGGAAATGAGATATCCCGGATGATCGACAAGATTATTTTCCAGTATGGAAGAATCCCGGAAAATGCAAAAAAACAGGGATAGTTTTCCGGAACCCTGAGAAAATGAATATTAGTGAATATAGTTCGGAATGAGTTACAGCATATGGCAGCCAGGACTTTTTGATCTGGAATGCGGAGCATCGGTAAAATCTGATGCAGTTTGCTCAGGGCATGGGCTGTAACCGGAATGGAAAGCAAGAAGAGGTGAATGTTGTGTTTAACATGAATAATAAAAAGACAAGAAAGATTTTCTCTACCATCGTAATCGTATTAGTTGTACTCGCAATGGTAGTGCCGATGGTCCTCGGCTCCCTTCTTTCTATTTTTTAATCGTGACGGGCTGAAGCCCCAAAATCTATCAGGCATCAGGAAGATATCAGTGAGGAGAAAAGAATGAAGAAAAATGTGTGGATCGCAGGCATGACGGCGATTTTAAGCGCCGGACTTGTTTGGCTTGCCCCGGTTTTCACACTGGCAGATGAACGGATCCCGGACGGGGTCTCTGTTGGAGCCGTCAGTCTTTCCGGACTTACGGAAGAGGAAGCCGAAAAGCAGATTGAGAGTTATGTAAATGAAAAATTAAATCAGGATATCACGCTTGTGGTAAACGGCACGGAGGCGAAGTCCGACGCGCAGACCCTTGGCGTCGCCTGGGATAACCAGGATGAGGTAGCTGAGGCCATTCAGGGGACGGAGCTCAAGGGAAACCTTGTAAAGCGGTATATGAAAAAGAAAGACCTGGAGGTAAATCCGGTGAAGATCGAGCTGGATCTCTCCGTGGACCAGGATAAGGTATCTTCCTTTGTATCCGAGAAATGCGGTTCCGCGGTGGCGGGTGCCGTTGACGCGACGATCACAAGAAAAGCCGGAAAATTTGAGATCACTCCTTCAAAAGAAGGTCTGGCTGTCGATATGGATGCGACAAAAGCGGCTCTCAACGAGGCGTTAAACAGCGAAAATACGGATGCGATCCGGGTGGAGGCGTCTGTGACCGTTAAAAAGCCGAAGGTGACAGAGGAAGATCTCGCGACGATCAAGGATGTTCTCGGAACATTCTCCACCAGCTTTGCGACAAGCGGTGCGTCCCGTTCCACAAACCTTGCGGTGGGTGCAGGAAAGATCAACGGACATGTGCTGATGCCGGGCGAAGTGCTCTCCGGATATGAGTGCATGCACCCGTTTACACTGGAAAATGGATACAAGACGGCAACTGCTTACGAAAATGGCAAGTCCGTTGACAGCATTGGAGGCGGTGTCTGCCAGATCTCAACGACACTCTACAACGCGTCCTTATACGCGGAGCTTGAGATCGTCCAGAGGCAGAACCATTCCATGTCCGTCAGCTATGTAAAGCCGTCCATGGACGCGGCGATCGCCGGAACTTATAAAGACCTTAAGGTAAAGAACCCATATGATACTCCGATCTACGTCGAGGGCTATACCAAGGGAAAGACCCTGACCTTTACGATCTACGGAAAAGAGACGAGACCGTCGAACAGGACTCTGGCATTTGAGTCTGAGACGCTTTCCACGACACCGTCCCCTACCCAGGAGATCCAGGACCCGAGTCTCCCGGCAGGCCAGCGCGTGAAGGTGGAATCCGGACATACGGGATTAAAATCGAAATTATATAAGTGCGTCTATGTAGATGGACAGTTACAGGAACGCACTTTATTGAATTCTGACACATACAACGCGTCAAAGACTGTTTACCGCGTAGGTACAGGAGTCGCGGCTCCGGCAGAGACAACACCTGTGGCCCCGGCAGCACCTGCGGAAACGGAAGCTGCGGCCCCGGCAGAGACAGCAGCGCCGGAGACACAGGCGCCTGAAACCGCGGCCCCGGAGACAGCCGGACCGCAGCCGGGTGAGAACTACGGCCCGGGAATGAGTGCCCAGGTGGGAGAGAACGCGGCTTAGGCCGCATAGAAAAGAGACCGGAATCATGAGAAAAATTGAGCGCGAACCCAACGGAGCTGGGATCTTTAAGCCGGGACAGGATCTGGTAGTTGCAGGAACTGTCGGAAAAAACGGTGTGAAGGCGGCTCTGTCGGCAAAAGAAAAAGAGATATCAGCCCGATTCCCGGAGTGGTTTGTCAAACGGATCCGGGAGCAGGCAGATAAAAAATCAGAGCTGACTCCGGAGATGCTGGACGCCTGCGGTGCAGGAGAATGGGAAGAGATTTCGGAGGGCGGCATACTGGCCGCCCTTTGGGCCATATCGGGAGCTTACGAGCAGGGGATTTCCTTTGAACTGAGGAAGATCCCGGTGGCTCAGGAGACGATCGAGATCTGTGAACTTTTTGACCTGAATCCGTACAGACTTTCATCGGGGGAATGTCTCCTGATGGCAGTGGAAAACGGCGGGGATGCCGTGAAGCTCCTGAGTGAAGCCGGAATCCTGTCTGCAGTGATCGGTAAAGTCGAAAAAGGGATCGCCAGAAAAATGGTCGGGATCGGAACGACCGGATTTCTGGAACGACCGGCACCAGATGAGATCCGGAAGCTTACGGATGCAGCTTCTGGAAAAGAATGATAGATGCAATGAGGAGGAACAATTATGCGTGAAAAAATTTTGGCGATCATTGAAAAGAACAGCCGAATTGATTTAAAGGATCTGGCCGCCCTTCTGGGTGAGAGTGAAGCAGCCGTCGCGAATGAGATCGCGGAGATGGAAAAGGAGAACATTATCTGCGGTTATCACACGATGATCAACTGGGATAACACAGGTGATGAGAAAGTGATCGCTCTGATCGAGGTGAAGGTAACCCCGCAGAGAGGAATGGGCTTTGATAAGATCGCGGAGCGCATCTACCAGTACAGTGAGGTGACTTCTGTATATCTGATGTCCGGCGCCTTTGATTTTACCGTGATCATTGAGGGCAAAACGATGAGAGAGGTCGCGCAGTTCGTATCGGAGAAGCTGTCACCGATGGATTCGGTCCTCAGCACAGCGACACACTTTGTCCTCAAGAAGTATAAAGATCATGGAACAGTTATGTGCGGTAAGGCAGAAGATGAAAGGATGATGATTACACCGTGAGAAACCCATTATCAGATAAAATCGTATCGATCCAGCCATCCGGAATCCGTAAATTTTTCGACATTGTGAGCGAGATGAAGGACGCGATCTCCCTTGGTGTCGGTGAGCCGGATTTTGATACTCCGTGGCACATCCGTGACGAGGGAATCTACTCTCTGGAAAAGGGACGGACTTTTTATACCTCAAATGCAGGTTTAAAGGAATTAAAGATCGAGATCTGTAATTATTTAAAGAGACGTTTTGATGTAGAGTATGATTATAATAAGGAAGTTATGGTCACGGTCGGCGGCAGTGAAGCCATCGATATTGCTCTCCGTGCCATGTTAAATCCGGGGGATGAGGTTCTGATCCCTCAGCCGAGCTATGTTTCCTACACTCCGTGTACGGTTCTGGCTGACGGTGTGCCGGTTACGATCCAGCTCGAAGAAAAAGATAAATTCCGTCTTACAAAGGAAAAACTACTCGAGAAGATCACACCGAAAACGAAGGTTCTGATCCTTCCGTTCCCCAATAACCCAACCGGATCCATCATGGAGCCGGAGGATCTGGCGGAGATCGCGAAGATCTGTATCGAAAAAGACCTGTTTGTTATCTCCGACGAGATCTATTCAGAGCTTACTTATAAGGGACAGCACTGTACGATCGCCGCATTCCCGGGAATGAAGGAGCGCACCGTTCTGATCAACGGCTTTTCAAAATCCTACGCGATGACCGGATGGCGTCTTGGATATGCGTGTGCGCCGGAGCTGATCCTGAAGCAGATGTTAAAGATCCACCAGTTTGCGATCATGTGTGCACCGACGACAAGCCAGTATGCTGCGGTCGAGGCATTAAAAAACGGAGACAAAGATGTAGCTGAGATGCGGAGCGCATACGACCAGAGAAGACGTTATCTCGTGAAGGCACTCCGTGATATGGGCTTTGACTGTTATGAACCGCAGGGCGCATTCTATGTGTTCCCGAGCATCAAGAAGTTTGGAATGACCTCTGATGAGTTTGCGTTAAAGCTGCTGGAGGAGGAGAAGGTTGCCGTTGTTCCGGGTACCGCATTCGGTGACTGCGGCGAGGGATATTTAAGAATTTCCTATGCATACTCCTTAAATGATCTGAAACGTGCCCTCGAGAGAATGGAGCGGTTCGTGAAGAGACATCTGAATGATGCGAAATAAATGGATGCTGTGATTGTGCGCTGAGCGGACGGTCATGTAAAATACAGTTCCCCGGCTTGATCATGAAGGTGGTCGGGCCGGGGTTTTATATGTCTGCACCTTATATTTCGTGAGAAAATCCGGATTGCTGACATTAGTTCTGAGTGATCGTGGAAAGCGGAAAGCGGCAGACATGACAGGAGAAGATCAACAATGAATATCGTATTATACGAGCCGGAAATGCCGGCCAATACAGGAAATATCGGGCGCACCTGTGTGGCGACGAACACGAAGCTGCACCTGATCGAGCCGCTGGGATTTAAGCTCAGCGAGAAGCATTTAGTCCGGGCAGGGCTGGATTACTGGGATAAGCTGGACGTAACAGTGTACAGCGATTATCAGGATTTTTTAAAGAGAAATCCGGGGGCGAAGATCTATATGGCGACCACGAAGGGCGAGCATGTATACACGGACGTTCCTTATGACCCGGATGTCTACATCATGTTCGGGCCGGAGAGCCGTGGGATTCCGGAGGAGATCCTGATTGAAAACCGTGAAAACTGCATCCGGATCCCGATGTGGGGCGATATCCGGTCACTGAATCTCTCGAATTCAGTTGCGATCGTGCTCTATGAGGCGTTACGGCAGAACGGATTTGAGAAGATGACGATGGAAGGACATCTGCATCATTTACACTGGAAAGAATAATTGAAAAATTAAAAAATGATAGAGCGCTTATTGTATACAAGATACGAAGCTGTTCCGCCGTGGATTTCCGGCATGTTTTTGAGACAACTGTGGAAGAGATAAGCGTTTTATAAAAAGGGGAAAGCGAGAAAACAACTATGATGAACGAAAAATGGGAAGAACAGTTCCGTGAACAGATCCATGAATTTGTTGGAACGATCGAGAAGTTCGATAAGGGAGAGATCGACCGTAAGGCATACAAGGGAATCTCCGGTGGATTCGGAAGCTATGCACAGCATGATCCGTCAAAGCACATGCTGCGTCTCAGAATGGCAGGCGGGAACCTGACGGAAAAACGTCTGGAGTTTCTTACCGAGGCAGTGAAAGATTACGGTGTGGAGCTTATGAAGCTCACTACATGTGAGACCGTGCAGCTCCACAACCTGAAAGCAGAGCAGGTTCCGGTCCTCATGGAGAAAGCCATCGCGAGTGAGATTTACAGCAGAGGCGGCGGTGGAGACAATCCGAGAAATATCATGATGAGTCCTCTCTCCGGCGTGCAGAAAGGTGAGGCATTCGATGTAAAACCGTATGCGGAGGCAGCGGCAGAGTACCTGCTCTCTATTGCTGGCGAGATCCACATGCCGAGAAAGTTAAAAGTAGCCTTCAGCAACGGTGCGGATGATTCCGTACACAGCGCCTTCCGCGATATGGGATTTATGGCAAACCCGGATGGAACCTTTACACTTCGCATCGCGGGCGGACTCGGCGGCGGCTATAAGATGGGAATCCTTGTGGATGAACATGTCCAGACGACGGAGATCCTTTACTACATCCGTGCCATGATCGAGACATTCTGCCAGCATGGAAATTATGAAAACCGCGCGAAGGCCCGTACCCGCTTTATGCAGGAGACTCTGGGCACTGATGGTTTAAAGGAAGCGTTCCTTGAGAATGTGGCAAAGGTAAAAGAAAAAGGCGGTCTTGACCTTCATGTGGAAGCAAAGCCGGTAACAAAGAAAGGCAGCGGCGAGATTTCCGGAAAGCGTGTAGTCGCACAGAAACAGCCGGGACTCTATGCGGTGGCATACCACCCGATTGGTGGATGTCTTCCGGCAGGAAAACCTGCGGAGCTTCTTACTCTTGTAAGAGAGATCCCGGACGCAGAGTGCCGGATCGCGCCGCACGAGACGATCTACATCATCAACCTCACTGCTGACGAGGCGAAGAAAGTCCTTGAAGCGACAAACGACGGCGCTCAGAGCACTTTTGAGAACAGTGTAGCCTGTATCGGTGCTGCAATCTGCCAGCAGGGTGTAAGAGACAGTCAGGCGGCGCTCAGAGCGGCTGTGGAGGCAGTCCGTGAGGCCGGGATCCCGGACGGAGCGCTTCCGAGGATCTGTATTTCCGGATGCCCGTCCAGCTGTTCCGGACACCAGGCGGCAGCCATCGGTTTCCAGGGAGCGGCAAAGTCTGTTGACGGAAAGCCGGAGTCCGCGTTTAAGATGTTTGTAGGCGGAAGCGATAAGCTGGGTGCCGCAAAGTTCGGCGAGGCCGGAGCTGTGATCTTAGAGCGCGATCTGCCGAAATTCTTCGTGGACCTTGGAAAAGCCGTTGCCAGCCGGAACATGAACTGGGAGACATGGATCGTGGGGCATGAGGATGAATTTAAGGCGATTGTGGAAAAGTACGCTTAAGAGGAAATCATACGTGGAAAAGTGGGAAAATCCGAGAATGAAAGTAAGCAGCAGAGGCAGCGAAAGCTTTCGTTCAGAGCCCGAATTCATATAAGTAAAAGAGGGCTTTTTAAGAAAGTACGTAACTATTCAGTACCTTCATAGTTACGTGCAAAAATCCATTCCAGATCAGCTTCGCTGATGGGATTTTTGCTTTCCAGCCTATGTTTTCTTACGGTCAGCGCAGCAAGTGCGCAGACCTACTGAACAGTTACGAAAGTACTTCATATTTGAATAACAACATAAAAACGGTCGACAGCGAAAAAACTGTCGGCCGTTTTGTATTTTCGAAAATGATTTTAGGGCAGATGCATCCTGGAAAAATATCTTTTACATCTCAATCAACTGAAACTCCACCTGTCTGGCCCGCAGCATCTGTGCTTCCCGGCGATGGCATGTGAAAATAATGATCTGGCCGCCATAGGCGGAGGCGAGCCATTCCAGTGCCGTCTTCAGGCGCTCATCATCATACTGTGTAAAGCTGTCATCGAAGATCAGCGGGAAGCCGGAGCCGGATCCCTGGAGAAGCTTTGCGGCGGCGAGACGCAGGGCGAGATAGACCTGGTCCATGGTTCCGCTGCTGACGTTCTCGAGGGGAACCAGCTTTGTCTTCGTGTTTAAGAAGACATTCAGATTCTCGTCGATGCTCATGCTGTCATAGATCCCGCCGGTGATTCCGGTAATGTACTGGGACGCTTCTTTATTCAGGTAGAGTCCGAAGGAATCACGGATCGAGGAGGAGAGATCTGCCATAGTCTCCTGGGCAAGATCAATGGCGACGATCTCATCGTGGATCCTGTCGTTTTCCGCCAGTGTCCGCTTCAATGCCTTCGCCTTATTTTTACAGTTGCTCAAATGCTCTAATTTCTTCTCAAGCTCCCACTGGGTCCGCTGCTGTTTCTCGATCATCTCGCTGCAGCCGGCCTGTTTCGTCTGGAGATTGCTTAAATCTTCTAAGAACTTCCTGATCTCTGCCTCAGACTGGGTAACCATATCGCAGAGCTTTGAGAATTCGCCCATTCTCGCCCGGAACGCGTTCATGGCATCCTCAGACACTGCGGAATCTCCGAGATGTCTCGCGAGAAGCGCGCCAAGTTCAGAGGAAGTATTGTCGAACAATCTGTGGTATTCTTTATCTTTCTGGAGGATGAACAGGGAGATGATAAAGAAGATCACAGCCGCCGTGGCTGCCGCGCCACAGACCGGAAGATAGGCGGTGAGGTTGAAATATCCAAGTGTCGCTGCAGCCCCCAGTCCTGCGACTCCGAGAACCGCTGTGAGACCGGAAAGAACCTTCCTGGACTTCTTGTTACACTCCCCATTCAGAGTATTATATTCGCTGTAAAGCCTCTCCGCGTCGGAAGACATGGCATCCACGGATGCCCGGTCTGTAAAGCCGTTGTCAGACAGCACCTTTTTCCCATTTGCCAGTTTCTCGTCCAGATCCTTTTTCTGTGTCTGGGTGTTGTCGATCAGGCCCTTGACCTGGGTCCGCATATTCTGGTAGGCGGCGAGCTGGTTCTCGTACTCCGGACCGGCGATCTCCGCCTCCACATTCCGGATCTCCGCGAGAAGAGAGGTAAACTCCCGGCTCGCCTCTGGGATCAGACCCGCCTCGAGGGAACGTTTCTGGTTTCTCAAAAACGCAGTCGCTTTTGTGATATTTAAGGAAATATTGCCGGTGGTGTTCATGTTGGCAATATAATTCTTTAATTCCGTCACCATCCCGTCTTCGGTGGCACTCTTTAACTGACCAATACTGATGGTGTTGTTGTACATGGTCTCGGTGAGACCGTCAAGCAGGCTGGAGACAAATGCAGGTGTCGCCTCTTCCTCCAGTCCTTTCGTCTCATTGATGATCTTTAAAGACTTATTTTCCTTCCGGAACCGGCGCTCGATGCGGTAGATGGTTCCGTCCTTTTCCAGTCTCAGCCATCCCTCGTAGGTTCCGCTGTTCTCCCAGGGCTCGTACTTTGTATACAGATCATTCTTTGCCGCCCGTCCGCGCCCGCGCTCGATGCCGAAGAGCATGCCGCGGATGAAGGTGTGAAGCGTGGATTTTCCGGCTTCGTTCTTTCCGTAGATAATGTTGATCCCGTCGTTGAAGGAGATGGTCCGGTCATGAAATTTTCCGAAACCGTCGATATGTAATTCGAGTAATCTCATGGCTGGCTCCTTTCATCTTTTGTCATAAGCAGGGCATGAATTCCATAGTACAGGGCTTTCTTCTCCACCGGACTCATATCATCCTTCATGAGTGCCTGGATATAAAAGCCGATCATGTCGCTTGGATGTTCCGCGAACAGTGCGTGGAAATCATACTGTGGCTCCGACTCGTCCAGGATCTCGATAATATTCCACTGACCGGAGAGAAAATCCAGGTCAAAGCTGATATCCGGGTCTCGCATACCGCGGATCCGGAAGCGGTAGATATTGTTGGCACCGCGCTTGCGGATCTCGTCGGCGATGATCTGGGAAAGCTCGGTGTTTGTCGTCTGGGGCGTCACATTGACCACGAGCGGGATATACTGGGCCTGGCAGACTTCCTTAAACTGCAGGGAGGTCACATGTCCGCTGGTGGTGTCGATCTCGCCGATAAAATATCCGTGAGGTCCGGTCTCCGTCATGTCAAGCGGTTCCGGGGAACCGGCGTAGGCCATGCGGTTTTCCAGAAGAATCTCCGGTTTGTGGATATGTCCCAGGGCGATGTAGGAGAACGGGGATGCTGCCAGCGCATTCCGATCAAATGGGACATGTTTCGCGTCACCGCCGTGGAGCATGAGAATTCTGGTGCGTCTCGAGGCCGGCAGGGAAATATTGTCGGCTTTCGCCTCGGTGATCTCGGCCGTGTGGTAGCTGAAGCCGTAGACCTCCGTGTTCAGTTCCTCGAAATAGACGGAAGAGAGGTTCTCGTCCATCAGAAATGTGACGTTCGGGGCCCAGGTGAAGCTGAGAAGTGCAGAACTTTTCCGAATCCGGTCATGATTTCCGGCGATGATGACAACGCGGGTTCCCGGAATCGTGGAGAACAGGTAGTTGACCTCTTTCAGATCCCGCGCTAAGGGCTGGCGGTGGAATAAGTCACCGGAGATCAGAAGAAGGTCCGCGCGGGAGTCCCTGGCGTCCTCGATGATCCCCTGGAACGTCAGACGGATCGCCTGTTCCCGCTTTTTGCCCCAGGGCTTATCGCTGTCCGGGATCATGCCCCAGTGGATATCGGCGGTGTGAATAAATTTCATACATTCCTCCATAGTGTATGGATTGCAGATACACTGCGCTCCAGTATCAAGATAGTGGACTGTGAAAGTCCGCAAAAACGTGTTTCTCAGGTTACCGCGGCAGTTCGGTCACCAGAGGATCGCCGTCGCGTAAATGTGAAAAGGAGCGCAACAGATCTCTGTGCGCTCCCTTGCGGCTGCCTTGCATCGAAAGGACGCGGCGGGCTGCTGTTTCTTTATAATTCGCAGTTATTAACGGTACGCGGGAACGGAACTACGTCGCGGATATTGCCCATTCCTGTGAGGTACATTACGCAGCGCTCGAAGCCGAGACCGAAACCGGAGTGGCGGACGCTGCCGTACTTTCTCAGATCGAGATAGAAACCGTAGTCTTCCGGCTTTAATCCGAGTTCGTTCATGCGGGCAAGGAGCTTTTCGTAATCGTCCTCACGCTGGCTTCCGCCGATGATCTCGCCGATACCCGGAACGAGACAGTCCACAGCGGCAACGGTCTTTCCGTCCGGATTTAATTTCATGTAGAACGCCTTGATCTCCTTCGGGTAGTCGGTAACGAATACCGGTCTCTTGAAGATCTTTTCTGTCAGATAGCGCTCATGCTCTGTCTGGAGATCGCAGCCCCAGAATACCTTGTAATCGAATTCGTCGTTGTGCTCTTCAAGGAGCTTTACAGCCTCTGTGTAGGTAACATGGCCGAATTCGGAATTTAATACGTGGTTTAAGCGGTCGAGAAGTCCCTTGTCAACGAACTGGTTGAAGAAATTCATCTCGGACGGAGCGTTCTCGAGAACGTAGCGGATCACGTACTTTAACATGCCTTCAGCGACAGCCATATTGTCATCGAGATCTGCGAATGCCATCTCCGGCTCGATCATCCAGAACTCGGCAGCATGACGGGTCGTGTTGGAATTCTCAGCACGGAAGGTCGGTCCGAAGGTGTAAACATTGCGGAATGCCATTGCGTAGGTCTCAGCGTTTAACTGTCCGCTTACGGTAAGGCTTGTATGCTTTCCGAAGAAGTCCTTGCTGTAATCAACTGCGCCGTCCTCAGTCTTCGGAACGTTATCAAGATCGAGAGTCGTTACCTGGAACATCTCACCGGCACCCTCACAGTCACTGGAGGTGATTAACGGAGTGTGGACATAGACGAAGCCCTGCTCCTGGAAGTACTGATGGATCGCGTAAGCAATCAGGGAACGCACACGGAATACAGCCTGGAATGTATTGGTACGCGCGCGAAGGTGCGGGATCGTACGAAGATATTCGAAGGTGTGGCGTTTTTTCTGGAGCGGGTAGTCTGCGCTGGAAGCACCCTCAACGGTAACTTCTGTTGCCTGGATCTCAAACGGCTGCTTTGCCTCCGGAGTCGCAACGAGAGTACCTTTTACGACAATGGCAGCGCCTACATTTAATTTGGAAACCTCTGCGAAATTTGCCATTGTGTCATGGTAAACGATCTGTAAGGTATCGAAGCTTGTACCATCATTTAATACGATAAAGCCGAACGCCTTGGAATCACGGATGCTGCGGATCCAACCGCCGACCTGGATCTCCTGGTTTAAATATTTGTCACGCTCTTTAAAGAGCTCTTTCACTGTTGTCAACTGCATGATTCTTCCTTCTCCTTATATCTCTCTTCTTAGATAAATGTGCAATCTGGTATTAGTATAGCGTATTTTTTATGGGGATTCAAGGTGAAATGGGCATAACACGGGGGTTTTCGGGAGTTTTTTAAAGGCCTCCCGGGCAGAAATTACAGAGTCCATCAAGATTTGTAAGTAAAATAGGAATAGAAAAATATATTTTTATAGAAAAATTCCGGAATATCGACTATAATAATAATAAAATAGCACACGGGAGGGCAAACGAATGAACATTTACGATCAGATCAAGACTATGAGCGATGAGATGGCGGGTGACCTTACAGCGCAGAGACGTGACTTTCATAAGTACGCGGAGCCGGGCTGGTTCGAGATGAGGACGTCGTCCATTATTGCTCGGAAACTGACAGAGCTCGGATATGAAGTGCTTGTCGGAGATCAGGTCTGCAAAAAGGATTCCAGAATGGGCGTTCCGTCTGAGGAAAAGTTAGAGGAACAGTATGAGCGTGCCATTGCTCAGGGAGCGGATCCGGAGTTTGTTAAGTACACAAAGGGAGGAATGACCGGCGTGATCGGAATCCTGCGCTGCGGCGAGGGCCCGACGGTTGCCATGCGGTTTGATATCGATGCCCTCGGCGTATTCGAGGAACATGATCCGAGCCACAGACCGGCGAAGGAGGGATTTAACTCCGTAAATGAAGGCTTCATGCATGCCTGCGGACATGACGGACATGCCACCATCGGACTCGGTGTGGCGAAAGTACTGATGTCCATTAAGGATCAGCTCCATGGAACCGTGAAACTGATCTTCCAGCCGGCGGAAGAGGGCGTCCGCGGCGCGAAATCCATCGTTGATAACGGACACCTTGACGGTGTGGATTACATGATCGGCTCTCATGTGACAAATAAGAAAGAGGACGATCCGGCAGTGGTAATTCCGGGAAGCTATGGCTCTCTCGCAACGACAAAATATGATGTGATCTTCCACGGAAAATCTGCCCATGCGGGCGGATCACCGGAGGTTGGACGGAATGTCATGCTGGCAGTCGGAACGGCGATCTTAAACCTTTATGCGATCCCGCGTCACTCCGGCGGTGTGTCCAGAGTAAATGTGGGAACCGTTGTCGCCGGAAGCGGACGGAATGTTATCGCGGACGAGGCGAAGATGGAGATCGAGGTCCGCGGTGAGACCACCGAGATCAACGAGTATATGAAAAATTACGCAGTGAACATTATCGAGAGCGCGGCAAAAATGCACGGATGCACCTGTGAGATGAAGCTTATGGGCGCGGCAAACTCTCTGGCGAGCAGTGAGGCGCTGATGGAGCGGGTGAAGAGAGTCTGCGAGGAAGATCTCCATCTGCCGGTTGCGAAGGAAATGAGCAGCAAAAACGGCGGCAGCGAGGATGTCTCCTATATGATGAACCGCGTCCAGGAACAGGGCGGACAGGCGACCTTCATGCGCGTCCTCACCCACGAAGCCGGCCCGGGTCACAGCCGTATCTTCGATATCGACGAGCAGGTTCTTCCGAATGCGGTGAAGATCTTCTGCGGTGTGGTTTATGACATTATGCACTAATGGGTGAGAAGTGCATGCGATAAAAAGTGACAGATAAAAAGAGCTCCGGCCAATTTGCCGGAGCTCTTTTCATAAATGCGAGAAGGCACTTTTATGCCATGATCTTACGGAACAGGTCTTTCAGGTCCTCTACGCTGGCATCCTTCGGGTTGCCCGGCGCGCAGGCATCTGCATATGCGGACTCTGCAAGGAACGGAAGGTCTTCCTCTTTGATCGCCTCAAGGACAGACGGAATTCCGACATCCGCGGAAAGCTTCTTGACAGCGTCAACAGCAGCTTTCCGGTATTCGTCCTGAGACATGGAATCAACATTTGCAACGCCCATTGCACGCGCGATCTCACGATATTTTTCGCCGGTGCATTCCTGATTATATTCCATAACGATCGGAAGCATCATTGCGCAGGCAACACCGTGCGGGGTATCATAGACAGCACCGAGTGTGTGTGCCATGGAGTGGGCGATGCCAAGACCAACGTTGGAGAAGCCCATACCGGCAATGTACTGACCGAGAGCCATTCCCTCGCGGCCTTCCTTTGTGTTTGCCACAGCACCGCGCAGGGATTTTGAGATGATCTCGATGGCTTTCAGATGGAACATATCGGTCATTTCCCAGGCAGCTTTTGTTGTGTAGCCTTCGATGGCATGGGTCAGGGCATCCATACCGGTGGAAGCGGTAAGTCCCTTTGGCATGGAGGACATCATATCCGGGTCAACAACAGCAATGATCGGCATGTCATGCGGGTCAACGCATACAAATTTACGCTTTCTTTCGATATCGGTGATAACATAGTTGATCGTAACCTCGGCAGCAGTACCGGCTGTTGTCGGAACGGCGATGATCGGAACACACGGTTTTTTCGTCGGTGCAACACCCTCAAGACTTCTTACATCCTCAAATTCCGGGTTTGCGATGATGATGCCGATCGCTTTGGAGGTATCCATGGAGGAGCCGCCGCCGATGGCGATCAGGTAGTCAGCGCCGGATGCCTTAAATGCTTCAACACCGTGCTGGACATTCTGGATCGTCGGGTTTGCTTTAATATCGGAGTAGAGCTCGTAGTCAAGACCGTTTGCGGTCAGAATGTCGGTTACTTTGGCGGTAACCTTGAATTTTACGAGATCCGGGTCGGAACATACGAACGCCTTTTTAAAGCCGTGGGCTTTCGCCTCGTTCGCGATCTCCTGAATCGCGCCTGCTCCGTGATAAGATGTCTGATTTAACATAATACGATTTGCCATGATAAAAAACTCCTTCCATGAATACTTGAACTCAAAAGCTTTCTGTGCCTTTGTTATTATATTAACAAATTCGAAGGGCAAAAAGAAAGTTACAGAAAAGGCCAAGTGTAACACTTCAAGGAAAATCGACATATTGCAAAAGAAACGCACGAAAAAATTGTGCAAAATAACAATAGATCAGGACAGCAGATGAAGCTCAAGAAACAGATCCCGCAATGCTGCCGGCATCGCGCGGACGAGAAGACCGGCAAACTGGGACGGGGTCAGGTCCATGCCACCGAGAACCCACTTTACGGTCATGGTGATCGAGCCCTGACAGTACATTTCCAGAAGAAAATGGATCTCAGGGCTGGCCGGTCTGCCGCTTTTTTCCCGGATCAGATTTTCATAAAAGGCGAGGATCAGCTTAAAATCATGCTCCCGCAGGGAATTCTGCCTGTCATAGCGGAAGGCGGCGGCAAAAAACGTCTTTTCCTCCTGAATATATGTAAATTTTTTCTCCAGACTGTCAAGGACCGTCGTCCCACGGCCCATATGTTCAAAGGAGCGGGCGAGGAGCTTGTCGAAATACCAGTTGATCAGGTCATATTTATCAAGAAAATTCCGGTAAAAGGTCTGGCGGGTGACGCCGCAGCGCTCTGTGATCTGGCGGACAGTGATCGCATCGACCGGAGTTGTCTTCATGCATTCCTTCATGGCTGCGGCGAGACGGTATTTTGTTTTTTCCCCCTTCATGGCAGGCGTGCTGGATTCGATCATTAAAAGCTCCTTTCTACGGTATCGCGACCGGTGCTATTGTATTCAGTAAATTCTATCATATTTTTCCCAAGGGAGAAAGTCTTTTTGCTCCGGTTAGCTCCCTCTTCAGATATCATCGGGAAGCGTTCAAAAAAACCCCGTATTATCCGCGATCGAGTCACGCGGATGATACGGAGTTTTTGTTATACCTGAATGAGCTTCAGATGGCTGAGCCCAAAGGCAGACCGGTTTTTATGAGAGACCGATCACAACGGCAAGGATCACAGCGATGGATCCGAATGCAAACAGGACAGCCTGGAATTTGATCTGGAATTTTGCCCATTTGCCCCAGTCGAGCTTTGCTGCGGCCAGCGCGCCTAAGAGACAGCCGGAGGTCGGAACGATGAAGTTTGTGAAGGCGTCACCAAGCTGGTACGCAACAACAGCAACCTGTCTCTCGACACCGACAAGATCGGCGAGAGGAGCCATGATCGGCATGGTAAGGGCAGCCTGTCCGGAACCGGATACAACGAAGAAGTTGAACACGGACTGGAAGATATACATAAACCATGCGGAGATCACCGGCGGGAAATTCTGCATTCCGTCGCTGATGCTGTGAAGGATCGTATTTAAGACTGTACCGTCGGTTGCACTTGTGCCACCGAGGATGATGATAATACCCTGCGCCATTCCGACACACATTGCAGCGCCTAAAAGATCGGCAGCACCGTGGTCGAAGGATTTTGCGATATCATTTACTTTCATGTCATTCAGCTTGAATACAACGCCGATGATACCGGAAACGAGACCCATCACGAAGAACTGGGAAGCGATCTCCGGGATATAGTAGCCCTCGCTTATAACACCCCAGATCGTCCATACCATGCAGGCAGCGACCGTGAGGAGAACAAGCTTGTGGCCGAGAGTGAACGGCGGCATCTCTTTGCCGTTCTTTGCGAATTCTTTTCTGTATTCCTCATCAGACTCATATGCAACGGAGAGCTTCGGATCTTTCTTGATCTTTACCGCGTAGCGCATCGTGAAGACGATCGTAAGTCCTGTGAAGAAGATCCATAACGGGATACGGAACCATGCGCCGGACATGACCGGAATACCGGCAACACCCTGGGCAACAGCCAGTCCGAACGGATTCTGCCAGGAAGAACCGAAGCCGATCTGTGTAGATACATAGGAGCACATAATTCCGACAACTGCGTCATACCCCATTGCGATAAACATCGGTACGAGGATCATAACGAACGGAATTGCCTCCTCACCCATACCGAAGACTGCGCCTCCGAGGGAGAACAGGACTACAAGAATCGGGATCAAAAGGATCTCGCGTCCATTTGTCAAAGCGATGACCCGCATAATGCCGCTTTCTATCGCGCCTGTCCGGAGAACGATACCGAAAGCACCGCCTACAACCAGAATGAAGGCGATGATTCCGACAGCGGTACCATTCTTATCGCCGACGGTCATACCCTCGAATACATAGTTTAAAATTCCCTGACCGCCAAAGTCCTCGGTTCCGAAGAGCGGAGCTGCTTTGGTCACTTTGTTTCCGTTTTCATCCAGAATATACTGGAAGCTTTCCGGATCCAGAACGGTTCTTGTTTTTTCCACGCCGTTCTGCATATACGTGATTTCTTTTGTGTCGTATTTACCCAACGGGATAAATACGGTGAGCAGAGCCGCGAACAGAATGACACCAAAAATGATGATGTAAGTGTGCGGCATCTGGAAGCCCTTTTTTTTCTCCATGGCTTATCCCCCCATAATTGTATTCTCTGCCTGTGAAATCCCCCGCACAGGTAGTGTATCTACTATATTAACATAAATTCTGTGATACGTCATTACTCTTTTCCTTTAATCCTACATATTAATAGTTGCTGTACAGGGGTAGGAATTTTCTGAACTGAAAATTCCGTACAATACAGTGGTGGCAGTGGATTTTGCCGATTCGGAATGCGAAGCATCGGCAAAATCAGTTACTGTTTGCGCAAGGCGTGAACAGTAACTATTAATAGGTTTATACAATTTCGAATCAGCATTTTTGGTACTTATGTAACCAATCAGGAACATAGGTATTGTATTGCGTATCATACAAAAAGAAAAAAATGTCAGAATATACACAAAATTGGGATTGAAAGGATGAAAAGTTTGTTCACATCTTCTAAAAAGTATGTTATAATAGAGTCACCATCTAAGAAACTAATGTATGGGACAAAAAGAGCAGCAAGAGGTGATATCATGGTAAAAAAAGAGATGATAGCGATGCTGTTGGCAGGAGGACAGGGAAGCCGCCTCGGTGTATTAACACAGAAAGTGGCAAAACCGGCCGTCTCCTTCGGCGGAAAGTACAGAATTATTGATTTCCCGCTCAGCAACTGCATCAACTCTGGTGTTGATACTGTGGGAGTATTGACCCAGTACCAGCCCTTACGTTTAAACGCGCACATTGGAATCGGTATTCCGTGGGACTTAGACCGCAACGTCGGCGGCGTTACGATCCTGCCCCCTTACGAGAGAAGTAAAGGCAGCGACTGGTATACAGGAACCGCGAACGCAATTTACCAGAATCTGGAGTACATGGAGTCCTACAATCCGGAATACGTTCTGATCCTTTCCGGCGACCACATCTACAAAATGGATTATGAGGTCATGCTGGAATATCACAAAGCGAATAATGCGGATGTCACGATTGCCGCTATGCCGGTGCCGATCGAGGAAGCAAGCCGTTTCGGAATCCTGATCACGGATGACAACAATAAGATCACGGAATTTGAGGAAAAACCGGCGAACCCGAGAAGCAACCTCGCTTCCATGGGTATCTATATCTTCAGCTGGAAGGCACTGAAGGAAGCGCTCATCAAGCTTTCCGAGGAGCCGGGCTGTGATTTCGGAAAACATGTGATCCCGTATTGCTTCGAGCAGGGCAAACGGATCTTTGCATATGAGTACAATGGTTACTGGAAAGATGTCGGAACTCTCGGCTCCTACTGGGAAGCAAATATGGAGCTCATCGACATTATTCCGGAATTCAACCTGTATGAGGAATACTGGAAGATCTATACAAAGAGCGACCGGATCCCGCCGCAGTATATTTCCGCGGACGCGAAGATCACAAAGTGTATCATCGGCGAAGGTTCCGAGATCTACGGAGAGGTAACGAACTCTGTGATCGGATCCGGCGTAACGATCGAGAAAGGCGCTGTAGTCAAAGACTCCATCATCATGCAGGACAGCGTGATCGGTGAAGGCGCGGTGATAGAAAAAGCGATCGTGGCCGAGGACGTAAAGGTCGGCGCCGGGGCGCACCTTGGTGTTGGTGAATATGCGCCGAGCAAATATGACCGGAAAGTATACCAGTTTGATCTTGTGACGATCGGCGAACACTCTGTGATCCCGGAGAACGTAAAGATCGGCAAGAATACAGCAATTTCAGGTGTGACGACCGCGGAGGATTATCCGGACGGAGCGCTTGAGAGCGGCGGCTACATTGTAAAGGCAGGTGGAATCGTATGAGAGCAATCGGTATTGTTTTAGCAGGCGGAAACAGCAAGCGGATGCGCGAACTTTCCAATAAGAGAGCGATCGCGGCGATGCCGATCGCGGGCAGTTTCCGAAGCGTGGATTTTGCGTTAAGCAATATGAGCAACTCTCATATCCAGAGCGTTGCCGTACTGACACAGTATAACTCCCGCTCCTTAAATGAACATTTAAGCTCTTCCAAATGGTGGGATTTCGGAAGAAAACAGGGCGGAATGTATGTATTTACTCCGACGATCACGGCGGAGCACAGCGACTGGTACCGCGGAACAGCAGACGCGCTCTACCAGAATCTGGACTTTTTAAAGAAAAGCCACGAACCATATGTAGTGATCGCTGCCGGAGACGGTATCTATAAGCTGGACTACAATAAGGTCCTGGAATATCATATCGAAAAGAAAGCCGATATCACGGTTGTCTGCAAGGACATGCCGGGTGATGTGGATGTGACACGTTTCGGTATGGTGAAGACGAATGCCGACGGACGGATCGTTGAGTTTGAGGAGAAGCCGATGGTGGCTGATTCCCACACGATCTCCTGCGGTATCTATGTTGTCCGCCGCCGTCAGCTTATCGAACTTATCGAGCGCTGCGCGAACGAGGACAGATATGACTTCGTACAGGACATTCTGGTGCGCTACAAAGGTCTCAAGCGGGTCTATGCGTACAAGTTAAATACATACTGGAGCAACATCGCTTCTGTCGATGCTTACTACCAGACAAATATGGACTTCTTAAAACCGGAAGTGCGCAATTACTTCTTCAAAGAGTATCCGGATATCTACTCCAAGGTGGATGACCTTCCGCCGGCAAAATACAATCCGGGCGCAGTTGTGAAGAACAGCTTGGTATCCAGCGGCTGTATCTTAAACGGAACGGTAGAGAATTCAGTTCTGTTTAAGAAGGTCTATATCGGAAACAACTGTATCATCAAGAATTCGATCATCTTAAATGACGTGTATATTGGGGATAATACCGTTATCGAGAACTGCATCGTTGAGAGCCGTGATACGATCCGGGCGAATACGACGTATATCGGAAAGCCGGACGATGTGAAGATCGTGATCGAGAAGAACGAGAGATATACCCTGTAAAAAGGGTGCCGCAGTTCGGAGACGGGATATTCCGGACGGTGCGGCAAAGGCTGAAAGACAGGCATTCAAATATTGACTGGCCGGTGATTACATAAAATCTGCGGGGAGCGCAGATGGGGGAGGTTATTATGCAGGTAACAGATGTACGTGTGAGAAGAATTGAGAAAGAGGGAAAAATGAAGGCGATCGTGTCCATCACACTGGACAACGAGTTCGTGATCCACGATATCAAGGTCATTGAAGGGGAGAAAGGCCTGTTTATCGCGATGCCGAGCAGAAAAGCTGCTGATGGCGAATACCGCGATATCGCCCATCCGATCAATTCCGGAACACGGGACATGATCCAGAGAGTGATCCTCGACAAGTACGAGACAACCACACTGGAGGAAGCGCAGGCAGTTTAGTTTTCCGGGAAACTTGTCCGGAGTGACAGCCTGACGCAGGTCCTGCAAAAAGATATAGCCGCAGAGAGCGGCTTGTGAATGGGGAAATAGAAAGTCCGCCGAATCGTGAAAAGATTCGGCGGACTTTTTTCGCGTATTATGATCTCTTATACGATTACATAAGTCCCGGGATCAGAAGCGGAACATATACGATCATGAAGAATACGATGATCAGTCCGATCAGGTACGGGATAACAGATTTGGAGATCCGCTCGATCGGAAGTCCCGTGATACCGGAAGCAACGAACAGGTTGATGGCAACCGGCGGTGTGATCATACCGATGGCGATACCAACTACGAAGAGGATTCCAAAATGTACGGTGCTGATGCCCATGGCCTTGACAAGCGGCAGGAACACCGGGGAAAGAATGATGATCGCGGAGGAGGTCTCCATGAAGACTCCTGCGAGCAGGATGATCAGGGAGATCAGGAACATGATCACATACTTGTTTGTGGAGATTCCCAATACTCCGGACGCAATGGCCTCCGGGATCTTGTAGTTTGCGAGAACCCAGCCGAACGGACCGCTGCATGCGATGATGATCATGATAACGGCAGATGTCTTTGCACTTCCCTTCATGATCTCAACGAGACCCTTGAAATCAAGGTCGCGGTAGATAAAGAAGGAGACGAAGATCGCGTAGATAACCGCTACGGCAGCCGCCTCAGACGGTGTGAAGTAACCGGAGAAGATTCCGCCGAGAATGATCAGCGGCATTAAGATTCCCCAGATCGCTTCCTTGAAGGTGTGGAGCACGTTTCCGACAGAGAACGCTTTTCCCTTCGGGTAGTTGAACTTGCGCGCCTGATAGAGGGAGATCGCAACGAGGATCACGCCCATTAAAATTCCCGGGATAAATCCGTTTTTGAAAAGAGTGTTTACGCTGTCCTCAGAGATAACGGCGTATAATACCATCGGAACGGACGGCGGGATAACGACACCGATGGTTCCGGCAGCTGCGATCAGGGCAGCGGCGGAATCTTCGCGGTATCCGCGTTTCTTTAACTCCGGGATCAGTGTTGCGCCGACAGCGGCTGTTGTGGCGGCACCGGAACCGGAGATCGCCGCGAAGAACATACCTGCGAGGACGGATACGATGGAAAGACCGCCCTTTAACATACCAAGTAAGGACTCGGCGAACTCAACGAGCACCTTGGAAACTTTTCCCTTTGCGAGAAGGTCGCCGGCAAAGATGAAGAAGGGGACTGCGATCAGGGAGAAAGAGTCGGTGCTGGCGAACATACGCTGCACGAGGATCAGGAGCTTTACATCGCCTTTTAAGAGGACGAGGAGAGCTGCCGCCGCGATCGCGAATGCGACCGGAACGCCGATCAGAAGCAGAACGATAAAGGAAATGAATAATAATGCTGCCATGTTATGCCTCCTCCTTTCCAAATAAAAGTCCAAGAACCGCGTCAACCGCGTGTACGAGCATGAATCCGCATCCTACCGGAATGCAGAGGTAAATATATTTCATGGGAAGACGCATTGCTGCAGACAGCTGGTTTCCCTGTTTTTCGAAGTATTTCATACCATAGATGATCACGACAACAAAAAGAATTGTGCAGACCACATGGACGAGAAGTTTTAAGACTTTGCTTAACGCCGCCGGAACCATATCCTGAACGAAGGTGATGGAGATATGGCCGCTGTGCTTGTATACACAGCTTGCGCCTAAAAATGATGACCAGACTAAAAGGTAACGGGTTGCTTCCTCACTCCAGGAGAGTGCGGTGAATGCCATACGGCAGACGATCTGTGCGCCGGTGATGATGACCATGGCGCCGAGCATGACAACGATGATGTAGGAACATAAGGTGTCTAGGACATCGCTGAGTTTATGAAAACCTTTAACGAAAGCCAACGGTGTTTCCTCCTTTTTAAATCCTGAGCGGTTACTGCTCACGACAGGCGTTTTCCGCAGCCATGCGTCTGTAAGGGGACGCCGGCGGCAGGTCCTGCAGGTGTGGAAAATGCTTATCGTGAACAGTAACCATGAAATGTGTTTAAGATGGGACCGGCTGCACAGGAGATCCTGGGCAGCCGGGTCAGATCACATGCTGAAATTCCGACTGCGAAAGCAGTGCCAGCGGATATCAGCACAAAAAGTTACGATCCAGAAACCGGGATTACTTTAAAGCATCCTGGATTCTTGTGATGTAGTCAGCGTAATCCGGATATGCATCATATACGCTCTGAACAGCGGCACGGAAGCTGTCAACATCCGGGTTTTCCACGACTTCCATACCATGATCCTTGATCTCCTGGAGCTGGTCAGCTTCCTGATCTGCAACCCACTGGCGCTCGTACTCAGCAGCTTCCTGTGCGGATTCCTCGAAGATCTTCTGAACATCTTCCGGTAAGGACTTGAAGAGGTCGTTGCTCATGGTGATGATCGCTGTGGAGTAGGAATGACGGTCAAGGGTTACATACTTCTGGGACTCCCAGAGCTTGTAGGAGTAGATAACGTTGATCGGGTTCTCCTCGCCATCGATGGTGCCCTGCTGAAGAGCTGTTAAAGCGTCGGACCATGCCATCGGAACCGCGTTTACATCAAGAGCCTTGAAGGTAGCTGTGTAAACATCGTTCTCCATGACACGGAGCTTTAAGCCTGCAACGTCAGCCGCGTTTGTGATCGGCTTCTTGCTGTTTGTGATGTTACGGAAACCACGCTCTGCGTATGCGAGACCCTTTAAGTCAGCATCCTCAAGTGTTCCAAGGAGCTCTTTACCGATCTCACCGTCGAGGACTTTGTAAGCTTCCTCGTTGTTTGCGAACAGGAACGGCATATCGAGAACACCCATAGCGCTGGAGAAGTTTACGAACGGACCGCTTGTGATGATACCCATATCAAGAGTACCCATCTGCATGCTCTCAAGCATGGTACGCTCGTCGCCGAGAGCTCCGTTCGGATGGATCTCGATCTCGTAGGCGCCGTTTGTGCGCTCTTTTACGAGCTCAGCGAATTTCTCCGCACACACCTGGAAGCTGTCCTGCTCGTTTACGGTCGTACCAAGCTTTATTACGGTTGCGTCTGTGCTTGAAGTCGCTTCCTTGCTCTCAGCAGCGGAAGAATCAGCGGCAGCGGCTGTTGTCTCAGCGGCAGCAGCAGTTGTCTCTGTAGAATTGCTGGAAGAGCCGCAGCCTGCCATGGAAAGAACCATAGCGCCTGCCATAACGGCGGATAATAATTTTGCACTTTTTTTCATAATGACCTCCTAAAGTCTTTTAAGAATAGATTGATTATAAGTATATATCTTAACTGCCCCTCGCAGTAAGAATCTGAAGAATAAAAAAGCTCCTGTCTCTGTTAAAGAGACAGAAGCGAAACTTCTGCGGTACCACTCTTTTTGCTGTAAAAACAGCCTCTCGATCCCGTCGTTTTCCGGCTCATTTAGTGCGGAAAAGTAAACAGGCAACACGTTAACGGGTGTAAACCGAACCAGCCTACTTGGAACACTTTCAGTGGTTAGCTCCGGGAGGATTGTCTGTAACGCGGTGTCTGCAGCTTTTCACCAGCCAGCTGCTCTCTGAAAGACCTTCGTTAAGAGCGTTCCCATCATCGCAAGGAATATTTAAAACTGCCCTTTATTATAGTCACAGATTTTCAAAAGTCAAGAGAATTTAAAAAAATAAATCGCGTATTGTGAGAAAAATATGATATGATAGATCGTATAGTAAATTTATTTCATAGGAGATATTCCAACAGGTTATTATAGAGAATGGAGGAGGAGAATGAAACCGACCGTCAGTATAATTGTTCCTGTCTACAATGCGGAAAAATTTCTGAACCGCTGTGTGGACAGTATTCTCGGACAGGAATATAGAGATTTTGAACTGATCCTCGTAGATGATGGGAGCAGAGATATGTCAGGCTCGATCTGTGATGCGTATGCGAAGACGGATGAGCGTGTGGTGGTGATCCACAAAGAAAATTCCGGGGTTTCAGATACGAGAAATCAGGGAATTGAAAGGGCAAAGGGAACATATCTCCAGTTTGTGGACAGTGATGACTGGCTGACGCCGGATGCGACAAAGCTTATGGTCCGGGCGGCAGAGGAACATGGCTGTGATATGGTGATCTCCGATTTTTACCGTGTCGTTGGGGATATGGTATCCAGAAAAGGGGACATCGAGTCAGACTGCGTGATCGACCGGGAGGAATTCGCGTCGTTTATGATGGAGAATCCGGCGGATTATTACTATGGAGTGCTGTGGAATAAGCTGTACCGGCGCGATCTCGTAAACCGCTTCGGGATCCGGATGGATGCGGAGATCAGCTGGTGTGAGGATTTCATGTTCAATCTGGAGTATGTCCGCTATGCAGAGACATTCTATGCGCTGAGGACACCGGTGTATTATTATGTAAAGACAAAAGGTTCGCTGGTGAACCAGAAGATCAGCATCACGAAGACTGTGAAGATGAAGCTTATGATGTTTGAGTACTACAACAACTTTTATAAGCATGTGTTGGACGAAGAGGATTATGAGAAAAACCGGCTTCAGGTGTACCATTTTCTGGTGGATGCAGCGAAGGACGGCTTTGTTTTCCCGGCATCGATCCCCGGAAACCGGAAGCTCGGAGAGGAGCGGAGCAGTGCGCTACAGGAGGTGATCTCCGATGATGGGATCATTGTGGATAAATACCGGGACCGGAAACTTCTGGAGAGATATCTGGAGTCGGCGGCATTGAAGCATGATATGACAATGGAGGAACTTTCCCTGCTTTTATATCTGAAGGATGCAAGCCATGAACTGAGCAGAAAGAATCTTGCGGATCTTATGGATCTTAGCCGCGGAGACCTTGCGGTGGCGGTTCAGCGGCTGTCCGCGAAAAAGATGGTGGAGGTAACGGAGCTTCCGAGAAGGCGGGGAGCAGAACGAAAGATCCGACTGGAACTTCTTCCGGCATCAGAAGTTGTGATCCCGGATCTTGAGGCGGCGGAGAACGATTACTATCAGGCGAAGTTTGGAAATTTTACAGAGGAAGAGATCAGACAGTATACGCTGCTGGCACGGAAAGTGCGGGAGAACGAGAGGAGTATTTTGCAGCGGGGATAGGAGAAGGCGCATTCGCGAGAAGCTGCGGACTGCGTCAGGCGGTCGTACTGGTGTGGAAATACAACGGATAAACATCAAAAATATGGAGATAAAGATGGAAAAAGAAAAAACTTGCAAAATCGTATTCAGTGACATCGACGGCACGCTGCTGACGTCAGACGGACAGATCACGGAGGGGACGAAGGAGATGATCCTGAATCTTGAGAATAAGGGGATCCCGTTTATCCTGACTTCCGCGCGGTCACCGGAAGGCGTGCGGGTCATTAAGAGAATGCTGGGGAACCATGCACCGATCATTGCGTTCTGCGGCGGGCTGATCCTTGATGATGACGGAAATGAGATCTACAGTAAGAGGATCCCGCTTAAGCGGGCACTGGAACTGAAGGCGATGCTGGATAAGGATTTTCCGGCTGTTGCCTGTAATACCTTCGGCGGCGAGAAGTGGATCGTGGATGACCGGGACGATTGGAGAGAGCAGCGGGAAGAGAAAATCGTGGGATTTCCGGCTGAAATTGGATCTATTAAAGATACATTTGAAACAGAAGGCGGAATTCATAAATTTCTCCTCATGGGAGATCCGGACGTGATGACAAAGCTGGCGGCGGTTCTGGCAAGAGATTTCTCTGATCTTCAGTCCGCGGCATCCAACCCGGAATATCTGGAGATCACGGCAGCGGGCGTGGAAAAGTCGGAAGGTTTGAAGACGCTCTGTGGAAAACTCGGAATTTCCCCGGAAGAGGCAGCGGCCTTCGGTGACGGCGAGAGCGATCTTTCCATGATGCGTGCGGCAGGATTTGGCGTGGCGATGGGAAATGCGCCGGAGAATGTGCGGAGGCGGGCACCGATGGTGATTGGGAAGAATGATGAGGAAGGGCTGCTGAAGAGGCTGAAGGAGATATTTAAGGACTGAGAAAAATTGAGATTTCGAGACGGATGAATTCTGCCAGGCACTAACGTGCCAATGATGCGCACTCGCGCGAAGATGTAGATTGTCGCAAGTGACCGCACGAGGCGCGAGAATGTGCCAAGGTACATCCTTTTTTAGAGTTCTTGCAGAACAGAAAAACAATACAATTGAAAAAAACACAGACAGCATATGCAATATGGAGGACGGGATAGTAAGACTATGAAAGGGAAGCTTTTAACAGGCGTGGGTTTGCTGCTGATCGCGGCGGCTCTTCTTCTTACTGTTTATAATATAAGAGAATCAGACCGGGCCGGAGCAGAGTCAGAGGAGATGGTGGTCCGGATGGAGTCACTGACAGCAGCTCTGCCGGAGCGGCTGGAGACGGAGAAAAAGGAACTGGTGCCGGAATATAAGAAGAATCCGGAGATGGAAATGCCGACAGTGGAGGTAAATGGACAGGAATGTGTGGGGATGATCGAGATTCCGGCGCTGGGGCTCAAGCTTCCGGTTATCAGCGAGTGGAGCGACGCGAAGCTCAAAAAAGCGCCGTGCCGCTACAGTGGTTCTGCGTACTTAAAGAATATGATCATCGCCGGACACAATTACCGCACCCATTTTTCTGGCATCAAGCGCCTGAATCCAGGTGATTCCGTGGTGTTTACGGATGCGGATGGAAATGTGTTTTCCTATGAAGTGACGGAAATTGAGACGGTCGGCGGCTATGACATCGAAAAGATGGAGGACGGGGACTGGGATCTGACGCTGTTTACCTGCACGAATAAGGGGAAAGCGCGGGCGGCGGTGAGATGCAGGGAGATCGAAGAATAGAGAGGAGTGAGAGAAATGTGTAAGGCGATGGAAGACCTGAGAAATGAGAGCTATGCGGGAGGGCGTGAAGAAGGGCGCGAAGAAGGGCGTGAAAGCCAAGCTAAGGATACGGCGGTTCGAATGAGCGAAAAGGGAATTTCGGTTGAAGAGATTGCCGAAATCGTTGGATTCAGTACAGACGGGGTTAAGAAATGGATTGTAACAGAAGTGTAGGAGAGTGGTGTTGATTTTTAAGAAGAGCATTTTTAGTTGAAGCGTTATTAAAGGAAATGGGGTATGTGTACGGAAACAGGGAAAGCACCTTCGGAGAAGGTAGGCTTTCCCTGTTTTTTTGCTGCAATTCATCTGAAAGAAGCTGCCGATGGCAGGTCTTGCAGATAAAATATTATTTTTTGTAGAAACAGTTCCCGCCAACGATCTTGTAGGAAGAGTAGCTGCCTGTTGAGGCGTGTTTGGCGGATTTGAAGTAGAGATAGTCGCCGATATTGTTGGAACCTGACAGAGCATCTTTGGTGGCTTTGATGCAGGACTTGGACGGACCCTTTGCCAGGTATTTGTCCAACAGGCCGGAGGACGCGCCGGGGAACTGGCCATCGGCGTAGATCACGTCGGAGATCGTTTTGCCCCATTTTCCGGATTTTACACGGTTTACAATACAGCTTGCTACAGCGAGCTTATCTTCATAGGAATCGTCACCGGCCTCCATGGCCACGCAGGCTGCCATCAGGTAGATCTCATCTTCGGTGGCGGAGATTACATAGGACGGTGCCGCAGAGGTTCCGTTTCCGGATGCGCTCAGCGCCGCGGACTCTTCCTTTGCGTCAACAGCGGCAGCAGGAACCGGGCCGATGGAGGCATATTTACTGGAAATATAGCCGTTTGTGTCGGCGGAGAGCTGGACCTTTGTCCAGCCGTCGGATTCACTTAAGACAGGGAAGGAATCCCCTTCGGCCGCCTGTTTTAAGATTGCGGAATCTGTGGACGGAATCTCGCGGACGTTCAAGGTCGTCGCGGTGATCTTCGCGGATAGAAGACCGAGTTCCTTCGCCAATGGCTCGATATCTGTCCCAAAGAGCAGATATTTGTCACACATCCATCCCTCAATTTTTCCGGAACGGACCTTCGTCCAGCCATCTTTCTTCTCTAATACGGTTCCGCCCGCTCCACGGTAGCACTTTCCGACGATCTCTCCGTCCGTGGACGGTTTCGTCCGCATATTTAACGGTTCACTTGTCACATTTGCCACGGCAAGATTGTCGTAGGCGGATGCGGCGAAAGATGGAAGAGTTAAAAGTGCAGTGGAAAGGAACAGGACAGACGCGGCAGCGGCCGCTTTTAAAAGAAACTTCTTTGAAAAGTCAGAAATCAGATTCTGTAATTTTCTCATGCCAAATCTCCTCATATCAGTTGAATGTCCCGGTTATATTGCGGGAATTATTTCAAATATTACAAAACTATTACGAAGAAATTATAGCAAAAATGGAGAAATTTGTCAAATCAGCATTCCCATTGATATTTCTTGAGATCCACATGCATCGCGTCCTTCAGCTCTACGCCTTCCTGCCGTAGCAGAAATGCCTGTTCCGGCCAGCCGGGGACGAGGCGGCCGGAGTGGTTTACGACACGGTGGCAGGGGAAGTCTCCGTAGTTTGAGGCGTGGGAGAGGACCCGGGCCACGAGGCGGGAGTTTTTGTCCCTGCCGATGAGGCGGGCGATCTGGACGTAGGTGGCGACGGTTCCCTCGGGAATCTCCCCGACTACGGACAGGACCTCGTATGCGAAATCTTCAGTAAAACGGGCGGATGGTGCCATGTTACTGCACCTCCTTCTGCTCCTCCCACATCTTCACCGGCATGCCGTTGACTTCCACGTTGTCCTCAACGGCAATTACAAGACAGCGGCGTCCACCGATGAACTTGGTTTCTACGAGATCGAGACGGTCCGGGTTGACCTTAATATCCACATCCGGTGTCTTCACGGCAAATTTTCCGGTTCCGGTGATCGCCGGAACGAGGATCGCGGTGTTCTCCCCAGCGGCTTCCTCGTAGACTTTATCGAAGTGCTCCAGGCGCTCCGGCTCCACGCCGCTCTTTTCCAAAAGATCTTTGACTTCCGGCTTTGTGAGCGTTAACGGAATCTCATCCTCTTTATGTTCCTCCGCAAGCTCCGTGAGATTCTCATGGATCTGGCGGACAGTCTCATAGTCGCACTCTTCGCCGAGAGTATCCGTCAGGATCTCCTGGAACGCCTCTTTCTGGGATTTGAAGGAGATCGGTGTCGGCGCGCCGAGGCAGGCATCAATGAACTCGGAGTGAAGCTCCTCCGGATTCTTGGAGAAATACAGGACACCATGGATATCGCTGCTGCGGTCATTGAAGGCTGGGAACAGGAATCCGGTCATCGGAGCCTGTACCCACCAGTCCCGGGGACGCTCCTCGATGGCGTTGGTCGCCTCATTGTAGGAGAGACCCGGCTCGGAGAGCTTTACCGGGCAGATGCAGCAGAGGACGTGGTTGTAGACTTCCTCGGATGCGTCGAACATTTCCTCATTGTCGGACGCCTTTCCCGGTACATCGTAGGCGCTGTGGATCAGGATAATATAGTAGTTTTCACCATATTCGTAATTTTCGATTACCTTATTATAAAAGGTATCCACGGTCTCATCGTCGGCGAGCTTTTCGTCGCGGAGCTTCATGAGAAGCTCGTGGGCGCTGTCCGGACCCTCGTCATGGATGGAGTACTCCAGGTTGTGGAGGTTCTTTCCGATTCCGCCGGACAGGGATTTCTTGAAGATCTCATAATATTTGAAGATCTCTTCCTCGGACAGGGCGAAGAACGCCTCCTTTAAGGTCGTTTTGATCTGCTTTTCGGCATCAACGTAGCATCCGCAGATGCGGGTGATGGCGTTGTTGTCCTTCTTAAACTGTTTCTTAATTTCTGAAATTTCACGTTTATTCATAATATGTATCCTTTTCAAACAAATCCCAGCCATAAAGTATCATCCGTTTAGCTGTAAAAGCAATAGAAAATGAAAGTATGGCTGGATAGAAAATCATGTTACAGTTCAGCCATGCGCTGGTTTGAATGAGAAAGTGTGTTGCAAGCTTGCTTGCATAAGCACTTTTTCATCCAAATCAGCATATGGTGGAACCACCAAGCTTCTTGTTTTCATGAATATGAAAACAAGAAGATGTAATGGCTGAACTGTAACAAAATCATTAATGATCGATAGAGCTTAATTGACAGTGCTGCGTTGCTGCTGTGCCGCGTACAGGAGAATAACAGGCAGCCGACAAAAATATGTAGCTGTGGAGATATCTACTTATTTAATATCTTCTCCGCATAATACATCGCCGCCACATGTACCGCCTGCACGAGTCCGCCTTCCGTCATCAGCTTTCGCGTCTCCCCGGCGGACATCACAACGATCTCCAGATCCTCGGTGGCATCGAGATGCTGCCCGCTGACCCTCTTACAGTCTGTGATCAGATAACAGTGGGCAAAATTGCTGATACACGCCGCGTTCGGCGCGACCTTGCAGAGAAATACCGGCTCACTTCCGGCATAGCCGGTCTCCTCGAAGAGTTCCCTTGCAGCCCCGGCTGCGGGATTCGCATCTGTCGGCTCCATGCATCCGGCAGGAAGCTCCAAAAGGATCTGTCTCGTTCCATGGCGGTACTGGCGCACGAAAACGAAGTCCCCGTCAACGGTGACGGCGACCACGACAACAAAATCCGGCACATCATTTACATAAAACGGAGAGATCTTCGTGCCATCCGGCAGTGCGCAGTCATCGGCGTGAAGATCGATCCAGCGGTCCTTTACGATCGTCCTGGATCCGTTGCAGATCCACGGTTTAATAGACATAACCTTTTCCTCCTAAATCAGGACAAATATAACCTAAAATCCAGCCTGCGCAAGAGGACAGACCAATTTAACGAATTGCCGAACCGGCAAAATGCCCAGGCAGACAAAAGATGACGGAGAACAGAGTACCATACTGCGATCAGTCTCACTATAAAGCGATTAAACTTTCATCATCCGGCACATAAATATTTCCGCTGTAATAGCGTTTTCCCTCACTCTTATAAAGCCGTTCCCGACCGGCAACATTGCTGTCCTCCGTGTGCCAGAGTACGAGGTTCGGGATCCCCAGGGACTCCGCCAGTTCACAGGCATCCTTCACGGTGCTGTGGTGCTTCTCGTACGGCTTCCAGATATCCCGCTCCGCATAGAGGCAGAATGCCTCGTGGAGCAGCCAGTCGCTGCCGCGGACATACTTCTCACAGACCGGATTGTACGGTTCATCCCCGGCACAGGTGAGCTTTCTTCCATTATTTAATGTCAGCGTGAATCCGAACTGTTTTAACTTCGTGGAGTGGATATCGAAGAATGTCACGTCGTAGCTTAAAATATGGCGGGTCTCGCCGTCCTTTACTTCCTCTAAATGGATCCGGTCGCCGATCATGTTGTAAAATTTATCCTGGATCGTCAGGCGGCAGAGCGTCCTGATCGTCTCGATAAGTTCTGAATGGCAGTAGATATAGGCATCCCCGACATACTGGTCCTTTTTCATCTTTGTGGCGATCATGCGGACCATCCAGACGATGCCTAAAACATGGTCCGTGTGGGCGTGGGTCACAAAAATGTGGTGGATGTGCTCTAACGGAACCTGCATGTTGTCCAGGATCTTTAAGATCCCGTTTCCGCCGCCGGCGTCCACCATGAAATATTCATCCCCGTCTCTGAGGGCGAAGCATGTATTGTAAAGATTTGTGACCGTCGCGTTTCCGGTCCCAAAAACGTAGAGAAGTTCGCTGTTCATAAGAAAAATCTCCCTTCTGAAGAGTACATTGACTGCGCAGAATCTGCTTCCTGGGCAATCCAAAGTGGGTTACTGTACACGGGTAGGAATTTTCTGAACTGAAAATTCCGTACAATACAGTGGTGGTAGTGGATTTTGCCGATTCGGAATGCGAAGCATCGGCAAAATCAGTTACTGTTTGCGCAAAGCGTGAACAGTAACCAAAGTGAAGGTCCGGTCCCCGGTGTCATCCATTCTTTTGTTGAGTTTTGAATATGAATATGTTACTATAAAATAAATGGAAAAGCAATTCCCAGGCGGTTAAATTTTTAACCGGCAAAGCGGAAGGATCCCGCGAAAAACTCAGCAAAAATGCGGGGAAAACGGGACCAGGAACGGCAGGAGAAAATTTACGCGCCCGGAAAAACGCAGGGAGGAAAACAGAGACAATGAGAGATTTGGACTACCTGAAGCTGCTTGCAAAAGAGTATCCGACAGTGAAAGCGGCATCCAGTGAGATCATCAACCTGATGGCGATCCGCGGACTTCCGAAGGGAACCGAGTATTTCTTCAGCGATCTGCACGGCGAATATGAAGCGTTCATTCATCTGCTCCGCAGCGCATCCGGTATCATCCGTGAAAAAATATCGGAGACCTTCGGCTACGTGATCTCAGACGAGGAGGAGATCGCTTTAGCGAATCTGATCTACTATCCGGAACGGAACATCCGCCGGATCCAGAAAGAGGGGAAATTTACAGAAGACTGGCAGAGAATTACGATCTACCGCCTGGTACGCATCTGTAAGGAAGTATCCTCAAAATTTACAAGATCGAAAGTGCGAAAAAAAATGCCCCCGGCATTCGCGTATATCATCGACGAGCTCCTTCATGTGGACTACAACGATGACAACAAGAAAGTTTATTATGATGAAATCATCCACTCCATCATCGACATCGAGATGGGGGACCAGTTCATCAGGGCGCTCTGCAACCTGATCCAGAACCTGACTGTGGACAGTCTGCATATCATCGGCGATATCTTCGACCGTGGACCGCGCGCGGACATTATCATGGACGAGCTCATGCACTTCCACGATGTAGATATCCAGTGGGGCAACCACGATATCTCCTGGATGGGCGCAGCCACAGGTAATCTGGCCTGCATCTGTAATGTGCTCCGGATTGCGATCCGCTACAACGGATTTGACGTTCTTGAGGACGGTTACGGAATCAATCTCCGCCCGCTGTCCATGTTTGCGGCGAAGGTCTACCGGGATGACCCGTGTGAGCGGTTCCTTCCGAAGATCCTGGATGAAAATATCTATGATGCGGTAGACCCGGGACTTGCGGCGAAGATGCACAAGGCGATCACAGTGATCCAGTTTAAGGTGGAAGGTCAGATCACGAAGCGCCACCCGGATTACCAGATCAACGACCGGATCCATCTGGAACATATCAACTTTGAAAAAGGAACCGTAAATATCCACGGAAAAGACTACAAGATGCTGGATATGAACTTCCCGACGATCGACCCGAAGGACCCGTTAAAGCTCACGAAGGAAGAGCAGGAACTGATCAACAGCCTGGCACTTTCCTTCCATCACAGCGAGACGCTTCACCGCCATATCCGCTTTGTGTATTCCCACGGCGCGATGTACAAGCGGTGCAACTCGAACCTTTTATATCACGGCTGTATCCCGATGAAAGAGGATGGAACCTTCGAGGAGCTGAAGCTCAAGGGGATCATCTACTCCGGAAAACGTCTGCTTGACTATATCGAGGATGCGGTGAAGATGGCATACTTCCTGCCGGATGATGATCCGACGAAGGACTGGTACCGTGATTTTATGTGGTATTTATGGTGCGGTCCGAAGTCTCCGGTATACGGAAAAGACAATATGGCGACCTTTGAGAATTACTTTGTCGCTGACAAGGCAGCCGCGAAAGAAAACATGAACCCGTATTATAAATTGTGCGAAAAAGAGGAATTCTGTAATAAGATCCTCAAGGAATTCGGACTCCCGATCGAAGGCTCCCACATTATCAACGGCCATGTCCCGGTAAAATTAAAGGACGGCGAGAGTCCGATCAAGGGAAATGGAAAGCTCTTCGTCATTGACGGCGGACTTTCGAAGTCTTACCAGCCTAAGACGGGAATTGCGGGCTACACCCTGATCTTCAATTCCCACCACCTTGCCCTGGCGGAGCACAAGCCTTTTGACCGGAACCATGAAAACACGCCGAAAGTCATGATTGTAGAGAAGATGAAAAAGCGTGTGATGGTTGCGGACACGGATACAGGAAAAGAGCTTGCGGCGAAGATCGCGGACCTCAAGGAGCTCGTGGCAGTGTACCGCGGCGGCATCATTAAAGAAAAACTGGAGTAAAATTACATGAACAAGGACGAATTTTTAAGACGCCTGGAGGAAGCACTCTCGGGTGAGGTCCCGGCGTCGGTCATCCGCGACAACCTGAATTATTACGCGGATTATCTTTCCCAGGAGTTGGGAAAAGGCCGTACCATGGATGAAATTATTGAGGAGATCGGCGAGCCGAATATCGTGGCCCGAACGATCATCGATTCCGCTGAGGCGGCGGGAGAGACCGGAGACGGTTATGGAAGTTTTGAGGACGCGTCCCCGCGGGGCGATGACAGAAGAAGCACTTACAGCCAGGAAAGTTATCAGAACGGCTCCACGCCGAATATCCATTATTTCAATCTGAATAAGTGGTACTGGAAATTAGCCCTTGTTGTGCTCCTGTTCCTTGTGATCTCTGTTGTGTTCAGCATTATGGGCGGCGTGTTCTATCTTCTGATCCGGTTCTCTGGACCGATCTTAATGTGCCTTATTATTTATTGGCTTGTTAAGAACTTCCGTGGCAGGTAATAAAACAGATATTAAGAAGAAATGAACAGGCGACCGTGAATGCGAGCTGCAGATACAGGCACAGAAAATGGCGGATCAGTTCATGGATTTAAAGACGAAAATGTCCGAAAAACCCTGATTTTACTGAAAAAATCAACAGATTACAGGATGTTACAATTGAAATAAGTTATGTAAACATGTGCGGCGCTCTCTGCGGGGGAACGCCGCATTTTTGCCACATTTTTGGCGGTTTTTGCCTAAATTATTAAGAGTTTATGAATTCCTTCATATGTATTGACAAAAGTGGCTGTGAGAAATATAATTTGTTCGTAACAAGATTTAACATATTTGTAACAAACATTACAAATCATTAAAGTTTAAGATAAGAGGACATCAATGACAAAAAAACTTTTCAGAACTTTAAAAATCACCTGCTTATGTATAGCCTTAACGGCAGCCCTTCCGATCGTTTCCTTCGCGGACGAGACAACGGCAGCTGTAAAAGAGGACAAGATGGTCGTAAGAATCATCCACCTCGATGAAAACGGAAACCTGTTGGAAGAGGACAAGCAGACAGCGACAGAAGAAACAGAGAGTTCTGAAGAGACGACAGATAAAGAAGAAGCAAATGCTGATGAGGCAGACTCCGATGAGGAGGAAGCGGCTGAGGCAGAAGCCGACGAGGCAGAGGCAGAACTTGAGGCAGCTATCGAAGTTGAGAATGATCTCCGTTCCGAAATTGTTACATATGCGCTCCAGTTCGTAGGAAACCGCTACAAATACGGCGGAACAAACCCGAATACTGGTGTTGACTGTTCTGGATTTACCTCCTATGTAATGCGTCACGCAGCAGAAGTGGAACTTCCGCATTCTTCCGGCGGACAGTCTCGTATGGGCCGTCAGGTAAGCAGCTCCGAGATGCGCCCGGGCGATATTATCTGCTACGGATCCGGAAAGAGGATCAACCATGTTGCTCTCTACATCGGAAACGGACAGATCGTACATGCCTCCACAGAGAGAACCGGAATCAAGGTTTCCAGATGGAACTACCGCACACCGGTGAGAATCGTAAATGTACTTGGCGATTAACCTGAAAATTGGATAAAGGATAAAAAGGATTAAAAAAGTGCTCTTTACAGCAGATCGTTAGGATTGCTGCAGAGAGCATTTTTTTACTGCGATACATTCGAAAGAGGTCGTCAGCAGCAGATTTATACTATCTTCTCTGACGGTTCCCAGCATGAAGAATAAGCTTAAACACTCCTGCCTGTTCCAAGGTTTTCGCCACGAGGAAGAAGATCAGGGAGTCCACCGGCCACTGGATCAGGTTCTTGATGGCGCGGGCTGGCAGAATTGCTAAAAATCCCTTTCCGTTTAAGAGCGTCAACCAGTAAGTGCCGAGGACGATGTTGCAGAGAACGATCACCACGAGCTTTGCCGTGAGGATCCGCGGCAGGGAAAGGTTCTTTTTATAGAAGAACAGGCCGTAGATAAACGCCGCAAGCATCGCGTTGAACGTAAAGCCCGGCATAAATCCGCCGTCCGGCTTCAGCATAAACTTGATCACATCCATAGCGCCGCCGAATAATCCGCCGACGACCGGGCCGAACAGATAATCCACCAGCATATTTGGGATCGAACCAAAGCCGATCTTTAAGTTTGGTGTGATCTTAAAGGAGTAGTATCCAAGTACAACGGACAGCGCGCCGAACATGGCGCAGGTAGTGATAGTGGTGACCTTCTTGAATTCACGGGATGATTCAAAAATCCTGGAAAAGAGGTCGCTCGAGCTTTTTTGCATAAAAAATACCTCCTTTGCAGATTCTCGGACCACAACAGGAGATAATAGACGGAGCTATCTTCTGATGCAGCGGGATGCGATATGTGCACCGCGGGAAATTCCCTTCGTCCTGCCAGCAACTCCCTGTCTGGCGGGCACTTGACGCGCACACGTCTACTCTGCATGTTTGTTTGATTTTCAGGGCGGTCAGCGCCCCTGATGCAATTACAGTATCATGAATGGTGCGGAATGTAAAGGGTGAAATAAGGAAAAAACGGAAGAAAGGCGAAAATCAGACGGAACATGTACCCGGAAAACGCAGGCGGGTCGAAACTATACGGCCGAAAAGCTTTTTTGACGAAAGAATGTGGAAAAAATTTACGTAATTTCGGTGTTTTGATATATATACTTTTTGAAAACACTGATTTATAATACAGCAAGTTCGTTTGAAACATGTAGACCATGGGAAACGTATGTCAGAGAGTCAGGAAGATTCAACCGGAACCATGATTTACAGAACATAAAAACTGAGTAAAATGACACAGGAGAGTTACATATGCAGAAAAGTGAGGTAAAGGATCTGACAGTCGGATCGCCAATGAAGCTGATCTTAAGCTTTGCAGTTCCGATGCTGCTGGGATTTCTTTTTCAGCAGTTTTATAACATGGTAGACACGATCATTGTCGGAAAATGCCTGGGGGTATCGTCCCTGGCGGCAGTTGGTTCGACGGGTTCCATCAACTTTATGATCATCGGTTTCTGTACCGGTGCCTGCAGCGGATTTGCGATCCCGGTGGCGCAGAAGTTCGGCGCGGGTGATTATACGGGAATGAGGAAGTTCGTGGCGAACGCCGGATGGCTCTCAGCGGTGTTTGCGGTGGTCATGACGACGATCGTCGGACTGCTCTGCATGAACATTTTACAGTGGATGAACACGCCGGAGGACATTATCCAGGGCGCCTATGATTACATTTTTGTGATCTTCCTTGGAATCCCGGTCACATACCTCTATAACATGCTGGCGGGCATCATCCGAAGTCTGGGCGACAGCAAGACACCGGTCTACTTCCTGCTCCTGTCCTCCCTCATGAACATCGGTCTCGACTTTTTTACGATCCTGGTCCTTGGCATGGGCGTTGGCGGACCGGCTCTGGCGACGGTCATCTCCCAGGGAATCTCCGCGGTACTGTGCCTGATCTACATGATCAGGCATTACCCGATCCTTCATATGAAAAACGGCGAGTGGAAGCCAGACGGAAGAATGCTCGGCACCCTCTGCAGTATGGGAATCCCTATGGGACTCCAGTATTCCATCACGGCCATCGGCAGCGTTGTGCTCCAGACGGCGGTAAACTCCTTAGGTTCCATGGCGGTTGCGGCGGTATCCACAGGAAGCAAGGTCAGCATGTTCTTCTGCTGTCCGTTTGACGCACTGGGCGGAACCATGGCGACCTACGCGGGACAGAACGTGGGAGCGAAGAAGCTGGACCGCGTGAAAGAGGGACTGAAGGCGGCGAGTCTGATCGGAATCATTTACTCCGTGATCGCATTTGTGATCCTGTTCTTCGGTGGAAAGTATATCGCGCTGCTCTTCATGGACGCGGACCAGACGGAGATCATCGGGCGCGTAGCGATGTTCCTTATCGGAAACAGCATGTTCTACATACCGCTTACCTTTGTGAATGTGGTGCGTTTTACGATCCAGGGAATGGGATTCTCCACATTCGCGATCCTCGCGGGTGTCTGCGAGATGGCGGCACGATCTCTCGTGGGCTTCTGCCTCGTTCCGGTATTCGGCTTCCTTCCGGCATGCTTTGCGAGCCCGTTAGCGTGGATCTTCGCGGATGCTTTCCTGATCCCGGCGTTCTTCCACTGTATGAAAAAATTAAAAGTTCTTTTCGGGGAAGCTGCATAATCGTTCGGGAACGGACCATACTAGAGGATGCAGCGGCGGAAAATGTCCGCGGCTTGAAAACCACTCTAGGAGGTACGAAAAAATGGCAAGAAACAGCTATGATATGGACGACAACATGAAGAGCAGCGAGTCTGAGACCTACGATAAGACAAAGAATCAGAGCAGAAACAGCCAGAACCGTTCTGAAAACAGCAGCCAGAATCGCACAAGAAACAGTTCCAGGGACTCTATGGATAATGGCAGAAACTGCAAGAGATAAAAAGATGTGGATGTGAAGACAGCACACATTCGCAGAATATGATGAAAGCGGCGGCAGGAGCAGAACCTGCCGCTGTTTTTATGTAACAGGGAATTCCTGGGAAATCCCTGTTACATAAAAAGGCACTAACACGCCAAAGATGCGCACTCGCGCGAGGATGCAGATTGTCGCAAGCGACCGCGCGAGGTGCGAGAATGTGCCAAGGCACATTTTTTGTGTGTAATAGTGTACATAGAACCTGTCCGGACCGCCCGGCATACCTTACATTAAGGATATGTTTCAGGAGAAGGTATATGTTTCGGACGATTTCGGTGCAGCAGTTGGAGTATCTTCTGGACGGGGAGCGGACATTCACCTTGTTGGATGTGCGGGAGCAGAGGGAATATGAGGCAGGACATCTCCTGGGGGCTGTGAACCTGCCTTATGAGCGGCTGGATGAAGTGGAGGCGGAGATTCCGAAAGACCGCCCTGTGGTCATCTACTGCGCCTACGGGGGCCAGAGCCTGCTTGCGGCGAGGAAGCTTGCAGGGTGCGGGTATGACGCGGTGAATGCACTTGGGGGACTTCATTATTATAGAGGGAAGTATTATGTGAGATGTAAAGAGTAGCACATTCTTGCACCGAACGCGGTTATCAGTGATAAGCTGCATCCGGGAGCCAGGCTTATTGTATAAGCAGTTCGGAAAAAATGCGGAATGTAAGTCTGCTTTGAGGTTCGGCAGGGATTGACAGGGACGCTGCAAACCCTTAAAATTAAATGGAATATGACCATTTGGCGTAAGTCATGGATGGCGCGAAACTATGAAAATACAGTAACTGCTAAGATACCAGGCAGTTACATGACACATCAGAACGGAGAAAATCAGATTGAATACATTTGAATTAATCGTCCCATGCCATTTCGGCCTGGAGGCAGTCATGAAAAAGGAGATCCTGGATCTCGGATATGAGGTCAGCCAGGTGGAGGATGGCCGTGTGACGTTTATCGGCGATGCGGAGGCGATCTGCCGCGCCAATATTTTCCTCAGAACGACAGAGCGCGTGCTCTTAAAAGTCGGCAGCTTCCACGCGGAGACCTTCGAGGATCTGTTCCAGGGAACCCGCGCGATCCCGTGGGAGGAATATCTCCCGAAGGACGCGAAATTCTGGGTCGCAAAGGCGTCCTCCATCAAGAGCAAGCTTTTCAGCCCGTCTGACATCCAGTCCATCATGAAAAAAGCCATGGTGGAGCGGATGAAAAAGGCGTACGGGATCGAGTGGTTCCCGGAAAACGGCGCGAGCTTCCCGCTCCGTGTCTTCCTTCACAAGGACACGGTGACAGTGGCTCTCGACACCACCGGCGAGTCCCTGCATAAGCGCGGCTACCGCACACTGACGAGTAAAGCACCGATCACGGAGACGCTGGCGGCGGCTCTCATCATGCTGACCCCGTGGAAGAGCGACCGGATCCTCGTGGACCCGTTCTGCGGAAGCGGCACCTTCCCCATCGAGGCGGCGATGATCGCGGCAAATATGGCACCGGGAATGAATCGTGAGTTCCTGTCCGAGGACTGGAAGCACCTGATCCCCAGAAAATGCTGGTATGACGCCATGGACGAGGCGAACGATCTCGTGGATCTCTCCGTCCAGACGGATATTCAAGGATATGATATCGACGGTGATATCGTCCGTGCGGCGAGAGCGAACGCGAAGGCAGCAGGAGTCGATGAGCTGATCCATTTCCAGCAGAGATCCGTCAGCGACCTGAGCCACCCGAAAAAGTACGGCTTCCTGATCACGAACCCGCCGTACGGTGAGCGAATTGAAGATAAAAAGAATCTGCCGGAGTTATATAAGACCATCGGCGAGCGCTTCGCGGAGCTGGATTCCTGGTCTGCCTATATCATTACGGCTTACGAAGACACCGAGCGGTATTTCGGCCGTAAGGCGGATAAGAATCGGAAGATCTACAATGGTATGATGAAGACCTACTTCTACCAGTTCTTAGGACCGAAACCACCGAGAAAGCGTGAGGACAGAAGAGAAGAGAGATAACAGAACGGCAGTAGACACACAGAGATGACAAAAATGCCGATTGCAGGCAGAAACGCAGGTAAGCGGATATGAGAAGTCGAAGAAGAAAAGGGCGCAGAAACAGGGACGGTCTGTGGATCTGCGGGATCGCGGTGCTGGCAGCCGGGGCTGTCTTTACAGCGAGGACAGAGATCCTGGATCTGGTAACCACAGAGATCGCCTTTGTGTTGGATCCGAAACAGGAAGGCGGAGAGAAAGAATCTGACCAGGATATTGCGGAGCGTGTGGAAAGCACGGACGGCGGTAAGGAAACGCTGACAGATGGCGGCGTAGATCTGGCAGAAACAGATGAAGCGGGAGCTGATCCTGACCAGAAGAATACAGATGCAGGAACGGAGGCTTCCGGCAGCGGAAATTCGGATCCGGAAGCCATAGAACTCCCCTCATCCTATGACATCCGTGACCATCGGACCGTCTCCGTCTCCGACCAGGGAGATCTTGGCACATGCTGGGCGTTTGCGGCGTTAAAGGCGGTGGAGACCTCCATGCCGGAGTCCATGGCGGTGCCGCTCTCGGCGGACCACATGTCGATCCATAACAGTTTTGGGATCAGCCAGAATTCCGGCGGCGATTACAGTATGGCGATGGCGTACCTTTTAGCCTGGCAGGGACCTGTCTCTGAGGAGGATGATCCCTATGGGGACAGCACTTCGCCGGACGGTCTTGCACCTGTCTGCCATGCCCAGGAGATCCGGATCCTGCCGGAACGGAATTACGACGCGGTAAAACGGGCAGTGTATTTATATGGCGGTGTCCAGACGTCCCTCTACCTCCCGTCAGAAAACCGGGTGAGTGATGAGGATGTCTGCTACAAAGGCAGCGAAGAACCGAACCATGACGCGGTGATCATCGGATGGGATGACAACTATCCGAAAGAAAAATTTGCATCGACCCCGGAATCGGACGGAGCGTTCCTCTGCGTGAACAGCTGGGGAGAGAACTTCGGAGACGGCGGCTTTTTCCATGTGTCCTACGAGGACAGCTGGATCGCGGAGAGCGGAATCTCCTACTGCGGCATCGGACCGGCGGACAATTTCGACAGGAATTACCAGAGCGACCTCTGCGGCTGGACCGGGCAGATGGGATTCGGCGAGCCTGAGGCCTGGATGGCAAACGCGTATACAGCGGAGTCGGACGAGACACTGGAGGCGGTGGGCTTCTACGCTACGGCACCGGACACGGAGTATGAAGTGTATGTGTTTGACGGGGACAGCTTCCGTGAACATGTGGAAAATAATGTGAAATTCCAGACGGACAGTGGAAAAGTCCTGGCATCCGGGACACTGCTGGATACGGGATTTTATACAGTGAACCTGGCAAAGTCCCAGGAACTGGATGCAGGCGAAATGTTCGTTGTGGCGGTAAGGATCCGCACGCCTGGGACGACGCAGCCGGTGGCGGTGGAGTATGCTGGGGGCGGACGGACCGGAAATATTGACATAGGCGACGGCGAGGGGTATATTAGTTTCGACGGCTCTTTGTGGGAACGGACGGAGACATCCAAGAGATGCAACGTGTGCCTGAAGGCCTACAGCCGGAAAATTGGAAAGTGAGAGATACATGGAACATAAAATTGTTTTTGCAACATCAAATGCCGGAAAAATGCGGGAGATCCGCGAGATTTTAAAAGACCCCGGGGCGGAGATCCTGTCCATGAAGGAAGCCGGTGTTGACATTGATATTGTTGAAGATGGAGATACATTCGCGGCAAATGCGTTAATTAAGGCAAAAGCCGTGTGGGAGAAGACAGGCGGGATCGTTCTGGCAGATGACTCCGGTCTTGTGATCGATGCGTTGAACGGGGAGCCGGGCGTTTACTCCGCGCGCTACATGGGAGAGAAGACTTCCTATGAAATTAAAAACTGGAACCTGATCCACCGCCTTGATGGTGTTCCGGAGAAAAAGCGCACGGCGCGTTTCGTCTGCGTGATCGCGGCAGTTCTCCCGGATGGAAGAACCCTGACAGCGGAGGGAACCATGGAGGGTGTGATCGCCCATGAACCGGCTGGCGCAGGCGGATTCGGCTATGACCCGATCCTGATGCTGCCGGAGTACGGAAAGACATCGGCGGAGATCACCATGGATGAGAAGAATGCCATCAGTCACCGCGGAAAAGCGCTTCGGGCGATGAAGAAACGTCTTGCAGAAGAGATCGGAGAATAAAGTATGAAAATTCTGATCGTGAGCGATACCCACAGAAGAGATGGAAATCTCAGGGAAATTATTGAGAAACAGTCCCCGTTCGATATGCTGATCCACCTGGGCGATACCGAGGGCAGCGAGGCATATTTTAAGGAATGGGTAAATAATGATAACTGCGTGATCCGCGTGGTGCGCGGAAATAATGACTTCTTCTCCCAGACAGACAGGGAGAAGGAGATCTCGATCGGAAAATACCGGGCATTTCTGACCCATGGCCATATGTACGGCGTATCTTTCGAGCTGGAGACGATCAAGGAAGAGGCGAGAGCCAGAAAAGCCGATATCGTCATGTTCGGACATACCCACAAGCCGCATCTGGAGTACTGTGAGGACGGGCTTGTTGTATTGAACCCGGGAAGTCTCTCCTATCCGAGACAGGACGGAAGAAAGCCGTCCTACATGCTGATGGAGCTTGATCGGAACGGTGAGGCACATTATACGGTCTGTTATGTGGATCAGGACAGGGATATTCCGTCGGGACTTTACTAGGCGGGACCGGAAATAATTGGCACAAAACAGATAAAATCAGAAAGCAGTTTTCGAAGAATAAGTTCGGAACTGCTTTTTGTATGAAATCAGATAGCTGCCTGCGCAAAAAGTGCGTATGCAGCCAATTGTAGAAGAAATGCCGCCGGAACAGAGATAGTGGAGGATTCAGCCTCGAATAAAGCCTCGAATAAATAAAAAAAGTGGTTGACAATCCAACCTATCTACGGTATAATTTTAAACGCATTTAGTGAACTTTTGTTTTTAAATGCTTTGCGAAATCCCCGGGGTGTGGCTCAGCTTGGCTAGAGCGCCTGGTTTGGGACCAGGAAGTCGCAGGTTCGAATCCTGTCACCCCGATTTTTATCGAAAAAAGATAAAAAACTTGTTGACAAATGAGTGGATATGAGATATAATCTACTGGTCAGCGAAAAAAGAAAAATTTTCCTGCGGGTGTAGTTCAATGGTAGAACACCAGCCTTCCAAGCTGGATACGTGGGTTCGATTCCCATCACCCGCTTTGCTTTTGCGAAAAAGCATAATGAGTCTGTAGCTCAGTTGGATAGAGCAACGGCCTTCTAAGCCGTGGGTCGGGGGTTCGAATCCCTTCAGGCTCATTTGAAATCAAGTGTGATTTCGAATTTTATATTATGGTGGGTATAGCGCAGCTGGTTAGCGCGCCAGATTGTGGCTCTGGAGGCCCAGGGTTCGAATCCCTGTATCCACCCGTATTTCCCTGGGAAGCAGTTCCCGGGGCTTTTTTGTATTTTACGAAAGGTTAGATGTGAAATTTGATCGTGAAGTGAAAGTGGAAACGCAGATCATTAACGGATATTATTTTACAGAGAGATATCCGGGAGATGAGAGTATTGAGGTGACGAAGGAAGACCTGGACGTGTGCGCGGATGCGGTGGAACATTGTCGGGAAAGCATTCTGAAGATGATTCAGGAAATAGAAAATGAACTCAATGAAAATGAAGAAAGCTGAATTTCTATAATAGAAATTCAGCCTTTTTCCGCTGGGCCAGCGGGATTCGAACCCTCGAGTGCAGGAGTCAAAGTCCTGTGCCTTACCGCTTGGCGATGGCCCATTGCCATAACAATAGTATTCTATCATAAGACTGAAAAAAAAACAAGCAGAGGATTGGCGACTTGCCATCTGGTTTGCCATATGCTGATCTGGATGAGAAAGCGCATGGCAGAACTGTAACTATGGTTTGACAGGAAAGGAATATAGCAATGACAGAGGAAAAAACAGCAAAGGTTGTGGAAAACACAGAAAAAAACGGATCAGTCTGTTTAAAATCGAGAGGTGAGCTGGCGAGAGAATTGTTCCGGGAAGGTTACAACTGCTCTCAGGCGGTGACACTGGCGTTTGCGGATGAACTGGAGACGCGCGGAATCAGCAGAGAGATGGCGGCAGGCCTGGCGTCCTCGTTTGGCGGCGGCCTCGGAAGACTTCGGGAGGTATGTGGCTGTGTCAGCGGAATGGCACTGGTCTGTGGGGCTCTGGAAGGCTATACAGACCCGAAAGCGGCGGCGGAGAAGCAGGATCACTATAAAAGGATTCAGAAGCTTGTAACGACGTTTAAAGACGAGAACGGCAGCTATATCTGCAGGGAACTTTTATCGGGGATCAATTCGGATACAACTCCGGTTCCGGAGGCGAGAACGGAGAGCTACTATAAAAAGCGCCCATGTGCAGAGCTTGCAGCCTGTGCAGCGGATATTCTGGAGAGACACTTGGAAGAACTACAGAAATAGAATTGAATTTCCGATCTTGAGAAGAAAAGAACTCATCTCTGAGGTATCATTATGGCAACAAAAAATGACCCGCCGCAAAAGCGACGGGTCATTCTGCCGTTATATTTTACACAATAAGCTTTGTAAGCTGCTATACTCTGAATTAGAGGATTCCAGCCGGAAGAGCAACGCCTACGCCCGGTCCGAACGGAAGTCCGATCATCATCCAGATAACAACTACGATGATCCATGCGATCTGAAGAACGATGGACATCGGGATCATATTGGAGATCAGAGTACCGATCTTGAGATCCGGAACGTACTTTGTCTGAGCAACACTTAAGATCATCCAGATATATGCGGACATCGGTGTCCAGCAGTTGAACGGGGAGTCACCAATTCTGTAAAGTAACTGTGTGAAGCCCGGATGATAACCGAGGAGCATGAACATCGGAACGAAGATCGGAGCGAAAATAGCCCACTTCGCGGAACCGGAGGATACGAAGATGTTGACGAAGGAGCAGAGAAGGATGAAAGCTACACAGAGCGGAATGCCTGTGAAGCCAGCAGCCTCGAGTCCGTCAGCACCTGCGATCGCAAGGAGTGTACCAAGCTTTGTCCAGTTGAATAAGCCCTGGAACTGTCCACAGAAGAAGCAGAACAGAACGTAGGAACCCATACCGGCCATCTGCTTTGACATTGCCTTGTTGACATCAACAGCGTTCTTGAATGTACCTGCAGTGAAGCCGTATGCAAGACCGCAGAGACAGAACAGAACGAACAGGATCGGGATCAGGCCCTTTAAGAGCGGGGATCCGATAAATGCACCGTTCTCGCCGGAAAGAAGACCGGTGAAGAATCCGATTGCAATGATGATGATGTAGATGATTGCGGTAAGACCTGCAGCATTAAGACCTTTCTTCTGCTGCGGAGTAACTTCTTCAAGTTTTGCTTCTCCGGCACCCTCGTATTTTCCGAAACGCGGCTCGATCATATGTACGGAACAGAATCCGATAACTGCTGCGCAGAGGATTGTGGAGAAGATCATGAAGAACCAGTTACAGGTCGGGTCAACCTGGAATGTTGTATCCGGGATGAATGCCTTGATCGCATCGTTTGTAAGACCCTGTAACAGAGTATCAGTACCGGCAACCATCAGGTTTGCTGTGAAACCGGCCTGAGCACCTGCGTAACCAACCATCATACCAACTACCGGGTGCTTGCCTACGCCCATGTAAACGATGGCAGCCATCGGCGGGATAACGACCATAGCTGTATCGGAAGCGATGTTTCCGACTGTACCGACGAATGCGATTACATACGGGATCATAGCTGCCGGAACATTCTTTAAGGAACTATTCAGCATGGAGATCAGCATTCCGGACTCCTCACAGAGACCGATACCGAGTGTCATTGTGATAACCAGACCTAACGGAGCGAAACCGGTAAAGTTCTTTACCATGTTGCCTAAGATCCAGTCAACGCCGTCTTTGGAGAACAGGTTCGCAGATGTTACGACCTCTCCGGAAGCCGGGTTTGTAAGGGCAACGCCCATTACACTGAAGATGCAGCCGATGATGGCTGTGATAAGGAAAAGCCAGCAGAACAGAATCGCTGGCGGCGGCAATTTGTTACAAACTTTTTCGATACCATCAATCAGTTTGTCCACGCCGGTTTTCTTAGCGGTAGTGTTTTCACTCATTTGAAAAACCTCCTGTAAACTTAATTTACGGGATCTAAACCCCCGAGATCCCGCTTGCATGGATATTATACTATAAATGGTTCGAAAAAGCTATATGTTTTTTATAAAGTGTTTATAATTTTTATTTTTAGATTAGAAAACTGAAAAAAAAGCCGGAGATTTCGCCAAATGGAATGATAAATATTTGGTAAAAATGCACAAATCAGGAAATGGCGATTATGAGAAGATTATTGCGTTTATAGTGGTTTCATGTTAAGATAAAGTATCGTGCATGAAACGTGATGACAGATAATAAAGGAATCCTGCCTGACGGATTCAAAAAAGACTGTCAGTGGCAGCAAGTGCCAATGTGCGGTTAATTGAATACCTGGGAGGATATAATATGTTTGGTGGAAACTTTCAGACATGGAAACTTCATTCGGCGCAGGACTATTTTATGTTCTTTGCCTACATACTGGCCGGTGTGCTGGTGTTCTGGCTGATCGCGAAACACATGAACAAACAGCGGAACCACGAGAAGGCAGTGGAAAAGGTTTCCGGACGGCTGAAGAAGATCTGCGGAAAGCCCGGTGAGGTTTTAAAGAACACGACTTTAAATCTGCCGGAAGGAAAAATGACGTTTGATGTGGTCCTTATGGATAAGAGAGGCGTTTACCTTGTAAGAACTTACGGCTGGGGAATTAAGATATACGGAACTCCGGACGGAGCAATGTGGCGGAGAGAGGACGCAAAGAGAAAAGAGGAGTTTGAAAATCCGCTTCTGGAGCTGAAAAAAGGCGCGGCGGAGATCACAAAGGTGATGGAAGAAAACGGAGTTCAGAGCCTGAAGGTGATGCCGATGGTCGTATTCGCGGACAACTTCCAGACTCCGGAGCTGTATCTCGGATATGGTTCTTTCTCCACAACGTATCAGGAATTAAAGAGCTGGTATAAAAAACAGTCGGGTGTAAAAGAAGTCCAGTACGATTACGATAAGGTTTCTTCTATTATAAAAGAACTTGCAAAATAGGAAAACGGAAGATGAATAAAACGGGCAGTTCCGGAATGGAGCTGCCCGTTTTTTGACAAATCTGTTATGTACTGCCGAAAGTTTTAAAGGATACCAACCGGAAGAGTGGAACCAACACCCGGTCCGATCGGAAGACCGATGAGATACCAGATGATGAAGAAGATCACCCAGATCACTTCAAGGATAACAGCGATCGGAAGAAGGTTGGAAATAAGAGTACCGATCTTTATATCCTTCATGTACTTTGTCTGTGCGGTTGCAAGAATCATCCAGATATACGCAGACATCGGAGTAACTGCGTTTGTCGGGGAATCGCCAAGTCTGTAAAGTAACTGTGTAAAGCCCGGATGGTAGCCAAGGAGCATGAACATCGGAACGAAGATCGGTGCGAAGATCGCCCATTTTGCGGAACCGGAGGACATGAAAATGTTTACACAGGTTACAACGAAGATAAAGCAGATGAATAACGGGATACCTGTGAAGCCTGCGGACTGAATAAGATCAGCACCGCCGATCGCAAGGAGTGTACCAAGCTTTGTCCAGTTGAATAAGCCCTGGAACTGTCCGCAGAAGAAACAGAAGGAAACGTAGGAGCCCATTGCTGCCATCTGCTTGTTCATTGCTTTACTGATGTCGCCGGATTTTTTGAATTTACCGGAAGCGAAGCCATATGCGATCGCACAAACGGAGAAGAATACAAACAGGATCGGGATCAGACCCTTTAAGAGCGGAGATCCAACGAAGGCACCGTTCTCAGCGGCTAACGGACCGGTAAAGAAGCCGATTACGAGGAGAATGATATACACGATGGCTGTGATTGCAGCGGCACGGAGTCCTTTGCTTTCTTCGCTTGTCAGCTTTTCAATCTTTTCATCAGTATTGCCTTCGTATTTTCCGAAACGCGGCTCTACAACCTTTGTACAAACAAAACCGATCACGATCGAACAGAGGAATGTAGAAGCAATCATGAAGAACCAGTTACAGGTAACATCTACCTGGAAAGTTGTATCCGGTAAAAAGCCCTTGATTGCATCGTTTGTAAGCCCCTGAAGCAGGGAGTCGGTACCGGCAACCATCAAGTTTGCAGTAAAGCCGGCGTTCGCGCCTGCGTATCCACAGATCATACCAACGACCGGATGTTTTCCTGCACCGATATAGAGGAGCGCAGCAAGCGGAGGAACGATGATGTTTGCGGTATCGGAAGCAATATTTCCAATCGTACCGACGAATGCGATGAGGTACGGAATAAGAGCCGGAGGAACATCGCTCAGACATCCCTTTAAGAGGGACATTATCAGTCCGGACTCCTCACAGAGACCGATACCGAGTGTCATGGTGATTACCAGACCAAGCGGTGCGAAACCAGTAAAGTTCTTTACCATATTATTAAGGAACCAGTCAAGTCCGTCTGCCGAGAAGAAGTTCTGGGAAACAACGGCCTCTCCGGATGCCGGGTTGATCAGGCTTACACCGGCTACGGTTGCGATCGTACCGATGATCGCTGTGAAAAGGAAGAGCCAGCAGAACAGGATTACCGGATCGGGAAGTTTGTTACATACGTTTTCGACTACGGTCAATGCCTTGTCGAGCCAGGTCTGCTTTGTTGCAGTATTGGTGTTTTCGCTCATACAGAAACCTCCTGTGATAGTAAAAGTACGAAATAACTGAAAAAACAGGAAGATTTCCAGCAATTTCGCCGATGAAGTAAAAAGTTAATTCTTTGCTAAGAATGAAAAATATTAACTTTTTATAAAACGATTATATATCTTTTGTAAATAACTGTCCACACCTTTTTTTATTTAGTCAAATGTTTTTACAGCTCATATTATTAATGCAATTCAAATAAATTAGAAAATTCAGACAAAAACAAAATGGATCCAGAGAGATCCGGTCAGGAAACCGGATAAAGCTGAGGTATTTTCTTGCGGAGATGGCAGATCCATGTTAAGATGATTGAGTAAGATTTGCGATGCAGGGCCCGGAAAAGAGGTCTTTGCAGCAGGAAAAACAGGAGGGGTTAGCAGATGATTAACGAAAAGAGACTGCTCGACACATTCATTGGCTACGCGATGATCGACAGCGAGACAAAGAATGAGAAAGCGATGGGGGAAAAGTTAGTTGAGGATCTGAAGGCACTCGGTCTGGAAGTAAAGACCGATAAGGCCGGAGAGGGGTTCGGATCCAACGGATTTAACGTATGCGCATATCTTCCGGGAACGATTCCGGGTGAGCCGACTATTATGTGTGCGCACATGGATACCGTGACTCCGGGTAACGGGATCAAACCGTTGATCGATGACGGAATTATCCATACAGACGGATCTACGATCCTTTCCGGTGATGACAAGTCCGGAATCGCGGCGATCATGGAGGCTGTCAAGGTGATCAAAGAGCAGAATCTTCCGTGCCGCAACACAGAGATCTTATTCACCATCGGTGAAGAGGGCGGAATGAACGGCGTTAAAAATATGGATCTGTCCATGATCAAAGGCAAAGAGGCAATGGTATTCGATGCCAGCGGTGATGTTGGAAAGATCTTAACCTGCGGACCTGGCCAGATCAAGATCTTCGCGACGATCATCGGACGTTCCTCCCATGCAGGACTTGCTCCGGAAGAGGGAATCAGTGCGATCCAGGTAGCGGCAAAGGGAATCGCAAAGATGAACCTGCTCCGCATTGATGAGGAGACGACCTGCAATATCGGTACCTTAAAGGCTGAGTACGCAACCAATATCGTTCCGGAAAAGGCTGAGTTCGTGGCAGAGGTGAGAAGCCGCAACCTCGATAAATTAAACGCGCAGGCTGCCCATATGCAGAAATGTTTACAGGATGCCTGTGACGAGATGGGCGCAAAGCTTGAGATCGAGTTAAAGACAAACTATGTAAGCTTTAATGTTGCGAACGACGATCCGATGGTACAGAGAGTGTTCGAGTCCTGCAAGCGCATCGGCTGCGAACCGATGACTGCAAAGGGCGGCGGCGGAAGCGACGCGAACGTAATGGCCCTTCACGGAATCAAGCCGATCGTTCTCTCTACCGGTATGACGAAGGTACATACTACGGGCGAGACGCTGAAGATCGAGAACCTCAATAAGTGCGCGGAGCTTGTTCTGGATCTGATGACACACTAATGAATAATAGAATAAGATTTGCGGAATATATAAAAAGAAGGCAAATAGATTACAGGGCAGCCGATAAAAGGGCTGCCCTGTTTTTAGGTTTAACAGGAGATTACGATGGAACGACCAGATAAAAAAGGCACTAACGTGCCCTAAGATGCGCATTCGCGTGAAGATGCAGATTGTAGCAAATACCTGTGCTGGGTGAGAGGACACGTCGATTGATTTTCAGACATGAAAAAACTCCGGTTCTGGCATACCGGAGTTTTTTCACACAAATACTAAAAAAGGGGGATGTATGAGTATCGAATATATGTCAATTCCGGATCCTTGTGGATCCGAGAATTATGTTTAGTCGAGTCCGGCATAAATGTGCGCGCATTTCATTTACCTGCCGGCCCCATTTTTATATATACCTGATCAGGCGCTACACGCCTCGTCTTTCGTTTTTATAAAACGCCTCGTGATGTTTTTGCTGATTGGTATCTTTTATGATACAAAGTATACAGGAAGAATGTGACGGAAGTATGGAGAAACTCTAAAAGGAAAATAAAATAAGTGGAGATTTTCTAACGAAAAAATAACCATTTCTTTAGAATTTGTTTATTGTCATGAAAAAAGAGCCGTGGTATAGTTCTGATGCAGTATAACAGATGGCTGTACGCCGGAAAATGCCCTGAGTACCCGGGGAGATGTCTGCGGGGCAGATACCGGAAAAGCAGAAGACTCCTGGAGTACATATACAAGAAGATTCCGGGATCACATATAAGATCAGAGGAGGAACTTTTAATCATGAAGAAACACGTTTTACTGGCGGCGGCGCTCTGCATGACAGCAGTGATGGCGACCGCATGCGGATCAAAACATACACAGACACAGGAAAACGCAGCAGAGACAACGACAGAAGCTGCCGATGCGGAAACGAAAGCGGCGGACACGACAAAACCGGATCTTTCCAATGTGGATCCGAAGATGGCGGAAGGTCCGGGAGCGTTCGAGACAGATGAGAGCTCTGAAGGTGTACAGGTGGAGGAGATCTCCGGTGAGGAGCTGGCGAAGCTCCAGAGTGAGGTGGCTGCAAAGCTTGAAAAAACGGATTACAAGTCTTACGCAAAGGAGCTTGTCGAGATCGTGAAGAGTAAGGATATGGAAGGCCTTGCGGACCATATTGATTTTCCGGCGTTTATCTCCTGTGTGAAGACAAACGGCGGAATGGTGGATACAAAGGAAGATTTCATGAAGCTGGACCCGGCGGAGATCTTCTCCGATGAGATGGAGGCAGCGATCGAAAAGGTGGATGTCGAGACCCTCGAGCCGGTTATGGCGGGAATCGTTCTGGGCGATGGTGCCCCGAATATCATCCTCGGCATTACTGCGGACGGAGAACTTGCGGTCACAGGAATGAATTACTGAAAATCACGGGCGGGTCGGTGAAGCCATCACATAAGAAAATAAAGTCTGAAGAAAAAATGAAGGGACATGGAAGTAACTGTGTCTCTTTTTTCTATATATAAATATAGAAGAAATATGAATCAGATCTGGATTTACCCGGAAAATCATTCGGCGATTTTTGGACAATCATCCAACTGTGTCCAAATATAGCAAATTATTGACAAAAGAATTCATGAAATATCTGTAAAGTCGATGCGTAGAAATGGACAAATCCGCAAATATTTAGTATAATGGCGGTATGCGTTACGCGGTAAGTGAGGTGGGAGAAAATGCGTCAGAAAAAAAACGGACTTGAAAACCTGGTGCTGATCACCCAGCTCGGACTCAATGTTGTGACACCGGTCCTTATCTGTGTGCTTCTCGGAAGCTGGATCGATAAAAAGACCGGACTTCATACCGTTCTGATCTTTCTGATCCTGGGTGTTCTCTCGGGCGGCCTGAGTGCATATAAGATGGCGAAGCATATCGTAGACAGAGAGAAAGAAGACGCAGACAGGGAAAAGAAAGAGCAGGTAAAGCAGTGGGAGAGCCGTTTCGGAACCGGAGACGGGACCGATAAGCCGAGAAGATGGCGGTGAACGCCCGGATCGATCAAAGACCCGGCGGCGATGAAGGGCTGGACGGACCGAAAGCCGGGATTCCCTGAACGAAAGCGAAGCATGAGACAGCAGAAAGGGTGAAGCAGCAGTGAGTGATAAGACAAAGAGACAGGTAGTGGGAATGAGCATCGGGATTCTGATCCATAATATGATCTTGCTTCTCATCTGCCTTATTTTTTTCCGAACCGTTCCGGTGATCGCCGGAGTGCTGATCGGAGCCGCGGCGGCGGAGGTACTGCTCATCAGTATCGCGAGATCCACGGAACTCTGTGTGGAATCGGCTGATGGGGCGTACAGCAGCAAAAAGATGGTGATCCATTCGCTGATCCGCAGCCTGTGCGCGGTAATACTGGTGTGCCTTTTATGGAAATTTACGACGATCAACCTTTTAGCAGTCGTTCTCGGCGCACTGGGCTTGAAGACCGGAGCTTATGTGTATCCGGTACTTCAGAAACGAACCGACCGTATGGCCTGAACTTCAGGCCTGACGGATAGAGCCTTATACGCTGCTGTTTTGGAACAGACAGCAGTCTTTCAAGAGTCTTAAGGAAAGGAGGAAAAAGAATGAGTGGTGGCAGTGGTGCTGATTTCATGATCCACGGGATCGTGAAATACCATCTCTTCGGTCATGAACTCTGGCTGACGACGACAACGGTTGGAATGACGATCGTTACGATCGTTCTGCTGATTCTGGTGATAGCCGCGAACCGTGCTCTAAAACATGCGACGGATGTACCTGGAACATTCCAGAATATCATCGAATTCGGTATGGAAATGCTGGAAAATATGACCACGGGGATTCTTGGCAGTTCAGCGAACCGGTTTGCGAACTATATCGGAACGATTTTTCTGTTTATTTTGTTCTGCAACCTGAGCGGTCTGTTCGGCCTGAGAACGGTGACTGCCGACTTTGGTGTTACGTTCCTTCTTGGTCTGGTCACGTTTGCGATCGTACAGTATCAGGGAATCAAAAATCATGGTGTCGGACACTTTACGGGATTGTTTCAACCTCTCCCGGTGCTGTTCCCGATCAATCTGATCGGTGAATTTGCGAATCCGATCTCGATCTCTCTTCGTCTGTTCGCGAACATGCTGTCCGGAGTTATTATCATGGGTCTCTGGTACGGAATGATGCCGGTCTTATTAAAAATCGGTATTCCGGCCGCACTTCATGTGTACTGCGACCTGTTTTCCGGGTGCATCCAGACATACGTATTCTGCATGCTGACTATGGTCTATGTAAATGATAAACTGTAGGAACGCAGGGCGGAACAGGGAAGGCAGGACCCCATCGACGCAGTCGATCGGAAAGGATTTTGCCTGTAGCTGTGAATGACAGCTATAAAATTTTTTTACAGGAGGTTTTATCTATGAATATTACAGGACAGGATTTGATCCATGCTTGCTCAGCAATCGGCGCCGGTATCGCGATGATCGCCGGTATCGGACCTGGTGTTGGACAGGGTATCGCCGCTGGTTTCGGCGCATCTGCAGTCGGCCGCAACCCGGGCGCGAAATCTGATATTACATCGACCATGCTTCTTGGACAGGCCGTTGCCGAGACGACCGGTCTTTATGGTCTTGTTGTTGCCATTATCCTTATGTTCGTTAAGCCGTTCGGTTGATCCGGATATGGGAACAGAAAAAAACTTCCGGGTATGCGCGGAAGTTTGTAAAGGAGGCGAGATGAGACCTTGGAACGGTTAATAAATTTTGACCCTCAATGGATCAACGACATTGTGATCACGGGAATCAATATTTTTATCCTGTTCTTTGTAATGTCGTATTTCCTCTTTAATCCGGCGCGTGAAGTACTGGAAAAAAGAAGAAAGCGGATCGCGGGCGATCTGGAAACGGCAAAGACGAGCCGCGAAGATGCGCTCGCGCTGAAAGCAGAGTATGAGGATAAAATAAAGTCCATCGACAAAGAGGCGCAGGAAATTCTCGACGCAGCGAGGAAAAAAGCGAAAAAGCAGGAAGCTGATATCTTAGCGGAAGCGAGAGAGGAAGCAAACCGCATCGTTGACCGGGCAAACCGGGAGATCGAGCTGGAGAAGAAGAAAGCGCTTGAGGACATGAAGACGGAGATCGTTTCCATTGCGTCCCTGATGGCAGAGAAGGCAGTTGCCGCTTCCATGGATGTAAAGATCCAGGATTCCCTGATCGAGGAGACTTTAAAGGAAATGGGTGAGAGCACATGGCAAAGTTAGTGTCAAAGGTCTACGGCGACGCGCTGTTTGAAGCTGCCATGGAGCGGGATATGCTGTCGCCTGTATATGAGGAAGTACAGTCACTGCAGACGATCCTCATGGAGAATGCAGACCTTGTACAATTTTTGAACCATCCGCAGATCATAAAAGAAGAGAAGTTAAAGGTTGTGGAAAATATCTTTAAAGGAAGAGTTTCCGATGACCTGATGGGATTTCTTGAGACCGTGATCGAAAAGGGACGGCAGAAGGAGTTCCCGAAGATCCTCGACTATTTTGTGAATCGTGTAAAGGAATATAAAAAGATCGGTATCGTAACTGTCACAAGTGCGGTGGAGCTCTCCGCGGAGCAGAAGGCCCATACGGAGGCGAAGCTTTTGGAGACAACAGCTTTTGTGAGTCTGGAGGTTACCTATAGCGTTGATCCTGCGATCCTCGGAGGACTCGTGATCAGGATCGGTGACCGCGTGGTGGACAGCAGCATCAAGACAAGACTCGGGGAGATCCGGAGAGACTTAATGAAGCTGCAGCTGGCGTGATCCCGGCGGATCCGGGACCGGAAACAGCAGTCCGGCAGCAGAAATAATACTGAACAGTTACGTGATGAAATGGAAAAGAAAGAAGGTGCAGACCTCAAATGAATTTAAAACCAGAAGAGATCAGCTCGGTCATCAAAGAGCAGATCGAAAGATATTCGACGAAGCTGGAAGTCTCTGACGTGGGTACTGTCATCCAGGTAGCGGACGGCATTACACGAATCCACGGTCTTGAGAATGCCATGCAGGGAGAACTTCTGGAATTTCCGGGAGAGGTTTACGGCATGGTGTTAAACCTTGAGGAGGACAACGTCGGAGCGGTTCTGCTCGGTGATTCCTCAAGCATCAGTGAGGGAGACACCGTAAAGACGACAGGACGTGTCGTTGAGGTTCCTGTGGGTGATGCCCTGACAGGACGTGTCGTGAATGCCTTAGGACAGCCTATCGATGGAAAAGGTCCGATCCTTACGGATAAATTCAGAAAGATCGAGCGTGTTGCCCACGGTGTTATCGAGAGAAAATCCGTAGACACCCCGCTTCAGACAGGTATCAAGGCGATCGATGCCATGGTTCCGATCGGACGCGGACAGCGTGAGCTTATTATCGGCGACCGTCAGACTGGTAAGACGGCGATCGCGATCGATACGATTATTAACCAGAAGGGACAGGGAGTTCACTGTATTTATGTTGCAATTGGACAGAAAGCATCAACAGTTGCGACAATCGTGAAAACTCTTGAGGAGTTCGGTGCGATGGATTACACGACGCTTGTCGTATCAACAGCTTCCGACCTTGCCCCGTTACAGTATATTGCCCCGTATTCCGGCTGCGCAATCGGTGAAGAGTGGATGGAGAACGGCGAGGATGTTCTTGTCGTTTACGATGACTTAAGTAAGCATGCGGCGGCATACCGTACCCTGTCCCTGCTTCTTAAGAGACCGCCGGGACGTGAGGCATATCCGGGCGATGTTTTCTATCTGCATTCCAGACTGTTAGAGCGCGCGTCCAGACTTTCCGATGACCTTGGCGGCGGTTCTCTTACCGCACTTCCGATCATCGAGACGCAGGCGGGTGACGTATCGGCCTACATTCCGACAAACGTCATCTCCATCACAGACGGACAGATCTACTTAGAGACCGAGATGTTCAACTCCGGTTTCCGCCCGGCGATCAATGCGGGTCTTTCTGTATCCCGAGTTGGCGGCGCGGCACAGATCAAGGCGATGAAGAAGATCGCTGCCCCGATCCGTGTGGAGCTTGCCCAGTACCGTGAGCTCGCTTCCTTCGCCCAGTTCGGTTCCGAACTTGATGCCAGCACAAAGGAACAGCTTGCCCAGGGCGAACGCATCCGTGAAGTTTTAAAGCAGCCGCAGTATCAGCCGATGCCGGTCGAGTATCAGGTCATCATTATCTATGCGGCGACAAAGAAATATCTCCTCGATATTCCGACAAATCAGGTTCTTGATTTCGAGAAGGAACTGTTTAAGTTTATCGATACAAAGTATCCGGAGATCCCGGCAAGCATCCGCGAGGCGAAGCAGATGACACCGGAGACTGAAGAATTGCTGAAAAAAGCTATTGAAGAGTGCAAGGCAGCAAGATAAGGCAGGTGATGTATCATGGCAACCATGAGAGATATTAAACGAAGGAAATCCAGTATTGAGAGTACCGAGCAGATTACCAAAGCCATGAAACTTGTTGCCACTGTAAAACTCCAGAAATCCAGAACGAAGGCGGAAAATTCGAGACTGTACTTCAATCTGATGTACCAGACGATTCAGGAGATGCTGAAGAAATCCACCGGGATCCGGCACCGCTATTTAAAGAGCGGGGATTCGAAGAAAAAGGCAGTTATCGTCGTTTCTTCCAATCGCGGACTTGCCGGCGGATATAACTCCAACATCATCCGTCTCGTGACGGAGAGCGGGATCCCGAAAGAGGACGCCCTCATCTTTGCGATCGGGCGGAAAGGACGCGACGGACTCGCAAGGAAAGGCTATGAGATCAAAGCGGATTACTCCGACGTGATCGACGAGCCGCTCTACTCCGACGCGCAGCAGATCTCAAAAGAGCTTTTAGCCATGTTTGAGAAGAATGAAATCGGAGAGATCTATCTGGCGTACACGGCGTTCAAAAATACCGTAAGCCAGATCCCGACGTTCTTAAAGCTTCTGCCGGTGGATCTTGCGGCAGCAGGGCCAAAGGGCGAAGTAAAAGAAGAAAAATCGGATCTTCTCATTATGAACTATGAGCCGGACGAGGACGAAGTTCTGGATGCAATTATTCCGAAGTATGTGAGCAGCCTGATCTACGGGGCATTCTTGGAGGCCGTTGCCAGTGAGAACGGTGCGCGAATGACTGCAATGGATTCGGCTACGAACAACGCGGAAGAGATGATCGGAAAACTGTCGCTGCAGTACAACCGCGCGCGTCAGGGATCTATCACTCAGGAGTTGACAGAGATCATCGCGGGCGCGAATGCCATCGATGGTTAAAAAGAAATATGAGTAATTATTTGGCAAACTTGTGTACTTGCGGTGTTGGAGGTAAAAGACAGCATACAGGAGACAGAAATCAGTCGGTATGATGTGCTGGAATGGATTTTTACCGCTGGCTTGAGTGGCTGAATAGTTATGATAGAGACAAGGAGAAGTGAGATGGCAGAGAAAAACATTGGTAAAATTACTCAGGTCATCAGTGCCGTCCTGGATATCAAATTTCCCCAGGGCGGGCTGCCTGAGATCAATGACGCCATTGAGATCACCACAAAGGATGGCGGGATCCTCACGGTTGAGGTTGCCCAGCATCTCGGTGATGATACGGTAAGATGCATCGCTCTCGGTCCCACCGACGGTCTTGTCCGCGGCATGGATGCCGTAGCGACCGGTGGACCGATCATGGTGCCGGTCGGTGAGCAGACACTTGGAAGAATTTTCAATGTTCTGGGACAGCCGATCGACAATAAAGAAGCTCCGAAGACGGAGAAAAAGCTCCCGATCCACCGCAAAGCCCCGAGCTTTGAGGAACAGTCCACAGAGACAGAGATCCTTGAGACAGGTATCAAGGTCGTTGATCTCCTCTGCCCGTACCAGAAAGGTGGAAAGATCGGTCTGTTTGGCGGTGCCGGTGTAGGTAAGACAGTCCTGATTCAGGAGCTGATCCGAAATATTGCGACAGAGCACGGCGGATATTCCGTATTTACAGGCGTTGGTGAGCGTACCCGTGAGGGAAATGACCTTTACTATGAGATGTCCGATTCGGGCGTTATCAATAAGACGACCATGGTGTTCGGCCAGATGAACGAACCGCCGGGATCCCGTATGCGTGTGGGTCTTACCGGTCTTACCATGGCAGAGTATTTCCGTGACGAAGGCGGAAAAGATGTGCTGTTATTCATCGACAACATCTTCCGTTTCAGTCAGGCTGGTTCTGAGGTATCTGCGCTGCTTGGACGTATGCCGTCAGCCGTAGGTTACCAGCCGACCTTACAGACGGAGATGGGCGCCCTTCAGGAGCGGATCACCTCCACAAAGAACGGTTCCATCACATCTGTACAGGCAGTTTACGTTCCGGCTGATGACTTAACAGACCCGGCTCCGGCAAATACCTTTACCCATCTGGACGCGACGACCGTACTCAGCCGTTCTATCGTAGAGCTTGGTATTTACCCGGCTGTAGATCCGCTTGAGTCTACGTCCCGTATCCTTGATCCGCGTATTGTTGGTGAGGAACATTACAAGGTTGCCCGCGGCGTACAGGAAGTGCTGCAGAGATATAAGGAACTTCAGGACATTATCGCAATGCTCGGTATGGATGAGCTTTCCGAGGAAGATAAGCTTACCGTATCCCGTGCGAGAAAGATCCAGAGATTCTTATCCCAGCCGTTCTTTGTAGCCGGACAGTTTACCGGTCTGGAAGGCCGATATGTTCCGCTTTCCGAGACGATTCAGGGATTCAAGGAGATCCTCGAAGGCAAACATGACGATATTCCGGAGAATCTGTTCCTCAACGCAGGAAATATTGATGATGTTCTCGCCCGCGTGAAATAGGGGGTGTGGACATGGCGGAAATGATGAGACTTCAGATCGTTACGCCGGATGAGGCGTTTTTCGACGGAGAGGTTTCAATGGTGGAGCTCAACACGGCAGACGGGGAGGCCGGAATCTATCCGAAGCATATCCCGATGGTCGTCGCGGTTGCACCGGGCGTTCTTAAGATCCACGGGGCAGACGGCGTGAAAAAAGCGGCACTGCTTTCCGGATTTTTACAGATCCTGCCGGAGAAGGTGACGATCCTCGCAGAAGCCTGCGAGTGGCCGGAAAATATCGATGGCAAGAGAGCCAATGAAGCCAGAATCCGTGCAGAGAGACGTCTGGCGGAAAAGAATCCACAGACCGATATTGACCGCGCTGAAGCCGCTTTGAAGCGGGCGCTGGTGAGACTGTCGCTGGTGGATGAAAAATAAAACAGAACTGTATTTTATTACAGCGATAAAACAGCATGTTTTGAATCCTTTTGTAAGCAGAGCTTAAAGGTGATTCTTTAAACATGCTGTTTTATTTTAGTCAGATAAGGCTCCCGCTTCTTTCCAGAGGTAAGTGATGGAAAGAAGCGGGAGCCTGGTTTTTGACCGAGAGGAACACTCCGCAAGAATACACCGTGATCCTGTAAGGAATATGTCAGCTTTGCTGACCGGAATCATGCACCAAGTCTCACAGATGTTCGGCTCGAAGTGATATGTAGTTAAGAAATTTTGTAGAGTTTACTTCTTTCTTATGGAAAGCAGCGGCTCACTTACCCCATCAAGTCCTACCAGTGCGAAGATCGCAGCCAGAACTCTCTGGGAGCCTTTATAGGCATCCTTGCTGTCATACCACTCGTCAACGGAATGGCAGGCACCGCCTTTTCCGCCTCCGCCGACGCAGATCGCAGGGATTCCAAGGCTGATCGGGATATTTGCATCCGTACTTCCTGCGCTTTCATATTCTACAGTCTCATTGCATGCCTCAAAGGCTGTTGCTGCCGCGCTCACGATCTCACAGTCCTTCGGCTGGCTTCCCGCCGGACGGTTTCCGATCTGTTTTACTTCCACAGTGATACGTCCGTTGTGATCAAAGCTGTCCTTAGATTCTTCGTAGGAACGCTCGGTTTCCCAACGGTTATTTTCGTCCTCAACTGCACGTTTGATACACTCCTGAAGCTTTGCATCAAGCTCTTCAAGCTCCTTCAAGCCGTTGGAACGGATATCGACAAGCATGGAACATTCATATGCGATGGCATTGATAGAGGTTCCGCCGTTTACGACACCGACGGAGAAGGTAGTCTTCGGTTCTCTCGGGGTGCGGAGCTCGGAGATATAGGAGATAGCGCGTCCCATGGCAAAGATCGGGTTTACAAGACCGAAGGCACCGAAGGAATGTCCACCCGGTCCGCAGAAGGTTACCTCGTAGCGGTGGCTTCCGGTGCCGCCGTGGCAGATCAGACAGCCTGCTCCATCAACGGAGATAAAACCGTCAACCTTGTCGGAATTTTGTGAGAAGAAGTGGCGCATTCCGCGGAGGTCTCCGAGACCTTCCTCGCCGACGTTGCCGCCGATGATGATGTCTCCGACCGGTTTCAGCCCGGATTCTGTGATGGCTCTTGCCATGGTGAGGATCTCAGCAAGTCCGCGGGTATCATCACCGATTCCGGGCGCGTAGATCTTTGTTCCTTCACGTTTTACCGGGAGCGGAGTATCCGGCGGGAAAACGGTGTCTAGATGTGCGGAGACATAGAGGGTCGGACCATCCCCGGTTCCGTGGATATGTGCATATACGTTGTGGACCTCATCCATCACCGGATCAAGACCTGCTTCGGTCAGAAGTTCTTTAAAACGCTCTGCGCGCTTTTCTTCGTGCGGGCTGAAGGAAGAAATCTGAACGAGTTCGATCTGCTGGTCGATCGTGTGAGATTCATCGTTTTTCAGATATTCGAAGGCGTGAACCATCTTGTCGGATTTTAAGAGTGCCTGAATCGCTTCTTTCATGTTGGGAACCATCCTTTCAATTTGATATAGATAGATTTATCATATCGCGAAAAGAAATATTTGTAAAGAAAATGGAGATAAATGAGTAATTCTGTAAGTATATTTTGTATTGAAAATATAATCAGAAAATAATCTGACCCTAAAATTGTTTCAGCGTCTGTTGCTTCAAAGAATGAAAGATTATACGAGGATACTAAGTGATTATTAAGAGAGTCGGCCTGGATTTAAAAGTGGTGTGGGAGAGCTGTGAATGGAATTATGGGATACATAGGATCGCCGCAGAAAAGAGTGAGAAGACAGATAGAAAACAGGGACAATGACGCGCAAATAAAAAGCACATCATTGTCCCTGATATATGTTACCTGCTTATCAGGTATCAATACCCGGAGGCTGTTTTACTGATCATTCGTCAGCTTCATCTTATCAAACGCATAGAAGACAAGGCTTAAGATCATGCCGACTACGCAGGCGAGGACCATACCGGTGAGCTGGACGTTTCCGAAGTTTACCTTGATCCCGGAAAGCCCGGTGACAAAGATCACAGCGGTCAGGGCCTGGTTGCGGTTCTTACCGTAATCGACTTTGGAGTCAACGAGGATCCGGAGACCGGAGGTTCCGATCATGCCGTAGAGCAGGAAAGAGATTCCGCCGATGACCGGACCCGGGATCGTCTGGATCAGAGTCGATAACTTTCCGATAAAGGAGCAGATGATCGAGATCACAGCCGCACCGGCGATAACCTGGACACTGTAGACCTTTGTGACTGCCATAACGCCGATATTCTCGCCGTATGTCGTTGTCGGAACGGATCCGATGAGACCGGAAACCATTGTGGAGAAGTTGTCACCGAAGATGCTGCGGTGAAGTCCCGGATCCTTTAAGAGGTCGCGGCCGACGATCTTACTTGTTACAACTTGATGTCCGATATGCTCGGAGGTGATGACCAGGATGACCGGCATGATGATCATGATCGCTTCCATATTAAATTTTGGAGCGGTGAAGTTCGGGATCGCAAAGATCGGGGCAGCGGCAACCGCAGAGAAATCAACGATCCCACATGCAACGGCAGCGACATATCCGGCAATCACGGCGATCAGGATCGGGATAACAGATAAAAATCCCCGGAACAGGACAGAACCGAAAACGGCAAAGCCAAGTGTTACGAGGAACACGATCAGATTCTTCGGATCAATGGTCTCGTCCAAGAGTCCCGCATTGCTTGCCGCGCTGGAAGAGAGCTCCAATCCGATCAGGGCTACGACCGGCCCCATGGCAGCAGGCGGGAGAACGACGTCGATCCATTTATATCCGATCTTATAAATGATGAATGCGAGGATACATCCGACGAAACCGACGGCAACGAATCCGCCGAGGGCATATTCATAACCGAATTTTGCGATCACGATGCCGGCCGGGGCGAGAAATGCGAAACTGGAACCGAGATAGGCGGGAGCTTTTCCCTTTGTGATAAAGATAAACATGAGAGTTCCGACACCGTTCATGAAAAGAACGATCGCGGGATTGATTCCGAATAAGAACGGAACGAGAACGGATGCGCCGAACATGGCGAACATGTGCTGGATGCTCAGGGGGATCAGAAGGTTAAAGGGAACCTTTTCGTCCACCTGAATGATCTTATGGCTTTCCATACGGGACCTCCTTGAGAATAATTGGTTTTTTAGTACTTGCGCCTGCGCCGGACGTTCCCGGTTTTAGGCATTTTTTCTATTCTATCACATTCCTGTTATTTGTCCAGAAAAAATCAGGGGGAAATTGCAGGAAAGGATATGAAGTTAACGAATTTCTGGGCTTCCGCTCTTGACAAAGCTTTGGAATCTCCATATAATGACCCATATAGCCGCGTTAAAGCATGCGGTATATAATGGAAAAGCGATGAAGGGAACAAGTAGGGAAATGACCTGCTCCGCACAGAAAGCTGCCGGTGGATGAGAGGCGCGCGGACTTCTTTTTCTGAATACATCCCGGAGCTGCACACCGAAAGCGTGAACGGAGATATCCGGAGAATGTGAGTAGGCTGTGACGGAACTGGCACCCGTTAGAAATGCCGGGGTCTTTTATGATGAGGACTCCATGAGCCGGAGCGTGTGAGCGTTTCGGGAACATCAGGTGGTAACACGAGCGTATGCCTCGTCCTTTTGGGAAACAAGGGACGGGGCTTTTTTGTACCTGCAAGGAGAATGTTCAGTGCCGGAGTTGCCGGACTGGACTGAGACTGAAAGAGTCAGGCAGCAGGAGAAAGAACGCTTCGTCCGGATAGCAGGTCTTCATATAAAGACCAACACAGGCGGAAGAAACGAACATCCGCAGAAAATTACAGAAAAGGAGTAAACAAAATGGGAGTTTACGAAGAGTTACAGGCCCGCGGCTTGATCGCGCAGGTCACAAACGAAGAAGAGATCCGCAAAATGGTCAATGAAGGAAAAGCCGTATTCTACATCGGCTTTGACCCGACTGCGGACAGCCTTCATGTGGGACATTTCATGGCACTCTGCTTAATGAAACGTTTGCAGATGGCTGGAAACAAGCCGATCGCGCTGATCGGCGGCGGCACCGGAATGGTCGGAGATCCGTCCGGACGTACCGATATGAGAACTATGATGACGGTTGAGACAATTCAGCACAACTGTGACTGCTTTAAGAAGCAGATGAGCCGTTTCATCGACTTCTCCGAAGGAAAAGCCATGATGGTAAACAACGCTGAATGGCTTATGAACTTAAATTACATTGATTTCTTAAGAGAGATCGGACCGCACTTTTCCGTCAACAACATGCTCCGCGCGGAGTGCTACAAGCAGAGAATGGAGAAAGGCTTAAGCTTCTTAGAGTTCAACTACATGTTAATGCAGAGCTACGACTTCTACGAGCTGTTCCAGAGATATGGCTGCAACATGCAGTTCGGCGGAGATGACCAGTGGAGCAACATGCTCGGTGGTACAGAGCTGATCAGAAGAAAACTCGGCAAGGACGCGCACGCAATGACGATCACACTGCTCTTAAACTCTGAGGGCAAGAAGATGGGTAAGACCCAGTCCGGCGCTGTATGGCTGGATCCGAATAAGACAACTCCGTTTGAGTTCTACCAGTACTGGAGAAACGTCGGTGACGCAGACGTATTAAAGTGCCTGCGCATGCTCACATTCCTTCCGCTTGAGCAGATCGATGAGATGGACAAATGGGAAGGCAGCCAGTTAAATCAGGCGAAGGAGATCCTTGCATACGAGCTTACAAGCCTTGTTCACGGCGAGGAGGAAGCAAAGAAAGCACAGGAGAGCGCACGTGCATTATTCGCAGGCGGCGCTGCGGCAGAAATGCCGACAGCAGAACTTTCCGACGCAGATCTTTCTGATGGTTCGATCGACCTCCTTTCCATCGTACAGAAATCCGGCCTCTGCGCGTCACGTTCTGAGGCGAGAAGAAACGTAGAGCAGGGCGGCGTTTCCGTAGACGGTGAGATCGTGAAGGATATTAAGTCTGTATACACGAAAGAGCAGCTTTCCGGTGAAGGAATCGTTGTAAAGCGCGGTAAGAAGAACTTCAGACGCGTTGTAGTCAAATAGTTACTTTTCATGGGAGGAATTTTCTGAACTGAAAATTCCGTATGATACCGTCATGACCGCGGATTTTGCCGATTCGGAATGCGAAGTATCAGCAAAATCCTGTTACAGTGCGCGGGCATGGAGTGCCCGTGTACTGTAACGTTAAATAAAAAAACTCCCTTTTTACAAAAGTGTGTCTGATGCATACTAACTCATAATTATACGAAACACCACACTTTTATTCATTTTCTATTCATTTCCGGCTAATGGGTATTCATTTTTACTCTAAGTTATCATGCAATTTATTAGAATGGAATTTTTGAAAGAGCCAGCACCTTGAATGGGCTGACTCTTTCAATGTCACTTGTAATTGACAAACTGGAATTTTCAAATTAGTCTTTGCAAATAACCTTTGAATCTTCACCATCAATTACAATTCCCTGACGGTTGTTAATTGGGCATAGATTCAAATCCGAAAACTCAGTCATTATTTTCTCGGTAACTTTCTTAAATGGTGCTGTAAGATAATGCGGAAGAACATAGAAATCAATCAAATCAATCCCTGCATCATCTTCTTGTGAGTAGTCCTCCGGCTTTTCATCCATTTGCTCGATATATTGGATGCTTGGAGCGCATATAATTGCGCCTGCCGACTCGCCGATCATCAATTTTCCATTTGCCAATTCCTTTTTCAGCAGTCCATCAGTTCCCGTTTTACGGAGCTGGTCCATAAGAAAGAAAGAATTTCCGCCGGTAAAATATATCACATCTGCTTCTTCAAAAACAGACTGTATCGTTGAATAAGCCTCCGTTGAAATATCAATTTCAGTTACGATCGCTCCCAACTTTTTGAATAATTTTCGAGCCGAGCCGACATAACCGGTGTAGCCTTCACGCAGTGAAGCTGTTGGAATAAATGCGACTTTCTTATTTTCAATTTCTTCCTTTATCAGACTTCCTACACTTGAAAAGTGCGAACATAAAAATAATTTCATCAATATTCTCCTTTATAAATTTCGATTTGTATAACAGTAGTCTAACACACGTTGTTTAAAAATACTACAGCCAAGCCAATGTCTGTAATTTGCCCTAAAATTTCATTTTATGGAATTTGGACTACTTGATTTTCTAATTGCATATGCAATTCGTGAAATGTATCATTATACTGTTGATACATCAGACACACAAATGTAAATAGGGACTAAAAAAATAAGCTGCGCAGGGGACTGGATTTAGTTCCCTGCGCGTGTTAATATAGAGACGTCTGGAAACGGATATTTTCAGATCATGACTGTGAAGATATCAGCAGTTATTGAAAATCCAAAACTGAAGAGACGGACAAACTGCGCTGTCGGTAAATGGCGAAGCGGTTCCGCCGGAATGGAGAAAATATGGATATTTTAAACGAAGCGAAGAAAAATTTCGACTACATGGTAAGGATCAGAAGACATATGCACGAGTATCCGGAAAACAGCGGTGTTGAGTATGAGACAGTAAAATATATTGCCTCTGAGCTCGATGCGCTGGGAATCGAGTATGTAGTTGTTCCGGAAGGTGGTATTATCGGACAGATCCACGGCGGAAAACCTGGAAAAACCGTTCTTCTTCGTGCCGATATGGACGCACTTCCGATCAAGGAGAGCAAGACAAACCTCACAAAGGAAAAGGTCTGCATCTCTAAGAACGATGGAATCTCCCATGCCTGCGGACATGACGCCCACACAGCGATGCTTCTCGCTGAGGCAAAGATCTTAAACGAGAATAAGGAAGACTTAAACGGCAATATCGTCCTCCTCTTTGAGCGCGGCGAGGAAGCCGGCGGAAATATCAGAAATTTACTTCCGTATGCCGTTGAGACAATGAAATTAAAGATCGATACCTGTATGGCAACACATGTAAAATGGGATGTTCCGACAGGAACGATCTCCGCGGAGCCGGGCGCGGTATTCTCCGGTGCATACGGATTCATCATCAAGCTTCATGGTCAGGCCGGTCACGGATCCCGTCCGGATCTTGCCCACAGTGTTTTAGACTGCTTCAACAATATCTATAACCATATCAATATGATCCGCATGAAATATGTGGCTCCGACGGATATCCTGACCTGCTCCGTTGGTTTCGTAAACTGCGGAACCGTCCGCAACATTATTCCGGACGAGCTGACCTTCGGCGGTACGATCCGTACCTTCAATGTTGACGGTGCAGGCACTCCGTTTGTAAAACAGCTGATGGATGTAGTCGAGAAAGAGTGCGAGCTCTGCCAGTGTACATATGAAATCCTTCATATGCCGGATCCGCTGTTCGAGTGCCAGAACAACGCAGTCTGCAGCGAGATCGCGAAGAACGCAGTAAGAAAATATATCGGTGAGGATGCTGTTACGGTTGCACAGCCGTGGATGGCATCTGAGAGCATGCAGACATGCTTAAAGCTCTGGCCGGGTATCATCACCTTCACAGGTATCCAGAGCGAGGAGGCCGGAACCGGTGCAAACCATCACACACCGGAATTCGATGTGGATGAGCGCGGCATGATCTACGGTGTTGCAGCAGCACTTGGATATGTGAAAGATTTCTTAAACTACGACAAGGAAATTCCGTTCAAGCCGTTCGAGGGAACCTTAAAGAATCTGGTTGAGAGAAATCTGTAGAAGTTGCAGAAATAGTAAAAAATTATCCATTAATGGATAAAAAGGCCGAATAGCAATAAAAAGACCGGTTTATCAAGAAGAAATTTGATATGCCGGTCTTTTTGCGTACATACGCGGGTACCGAGTTAAAGCCTGTGTTTGTACGAGAGATTGGCAATTGTCAAGCGGATATTCGCAATCCGCTTCGCTACTTGCTCATAACCCAATAACTGCTCCGCAGTTTATCAGAAGGAGCTTGCACTCCTCCTGATACAAGCAAGTCCCCACCCACTGCTTATTGCTTTTCGCAATTGAAGCTAGGACTTACTTGATTCGGTTAAAAAGACAGGGGCAATAAAAGCTGATAATAAGCCCCGTGTTCCGGCACAGCGCGGTTTCCGGCGGTAATGGATCCGCCAAGATAGTGGATGCCGGTCCATACAATCGAAAGACCAATTCCATTTTTTCCACCATTACCCTTATAAAAACGTTCAAAAATATGAGGGAGATCTTTCTCCAGGAATCCCGGACCATCATCCTGTATCAGAAGGATCAGCGAGTTACCATCTGTACTCATACGGATCAGAATCTCGTGCTCGGCATATCGCAGACAGTTTGAAAGAATATTTTGTATCACCCGCTTCAACAATTCCGGATCCGTGTGGATCATTAGTGGGCGTTCAGCTTCAAGATGTATCACGCAGTCCCTTCGGATCGTACTCATGATATCCACACACTCATCAAGAAACTCCATTACTTCCAGATCTGTCGGATGAAGGTCAAATGTGTGACTGTCCATTTTTGAGAGAGAAAGAATGCTTTCTACAAGGTCAGTCATGCGCAGACTTTCAGAAAGAATGATACTGGCAGCTTTCTGATGATCCTTTATGACATTGGAAACGATCCCCTGGGAATACCCGGTTATAGACGCAAGCGGCGTTTTCAGATCATGAGAAGCGTTTTGAAAAAACTGTCTTTTTTCTTCCTCAGATCTTCGGATCATTTCTTCCATCTGGTTATAGGAGCGTTTTAAAGCTTCCAGTTCATTTAAAGAATAGGAATCCTGGATCTGTGCGTCTGTTTCTCCATTGATCCTCTGGATCTGGAGACAAAGATGTTGGATCGGGACAGAGATGGTTCTTGCAATTCCCCATACTAAAAAAGATGATAAAAACACAGAAGCGATTAAAATCGCAAGATACAATTTCCGTGTATAATTCCAGAAAACAGATGAATCCGGAATTTGGACAACAGAAACAAAATACTTTGCCCGTACAGGTGTACTGGACGGAAACACATACATACTGATGTACCAGAAGTCTTCAGAAAGTAAAATTCGGGACGTTTTTCCGGAAATCAGTTCACCTGACTGGATCATCCGGCGGCACTGTTCCTCCAAAGCAGATATCGGATAAATATTCTGGTCATTACTGGATTGAGGGAAGACAAGTTTTTGCTTGGAATTAAAAATCAGAAATATACCATTATAAGGCTGATCTCTGAGCTGCAGCCGGACAGAACGAAGCAAAGCTTTTGAAGATTCGCGCGTATTTTCCTTAGAATCTGAAGAAGTGTAAGCCGGGTCAGTGCTCAAACGATCCGACTCCGACTGAACCATCCTGATCAGATGCTCTGTTTCTTTCCTGGCAGTGTACTGTACATACCAACGGGAAGAAAGGAAAAAGGTGATTCCGACTCCGAAAGTCATCATAAAAATCACAAGAAAAGCTGCCGAAAATAAACGTGTCTGGATACTCTTTCCAATCATATTGATTCGATCCCTTCTGGCCTTCGTTCGCTCATTCGATAACCAAAGCCCCATACCGTCTCGATCAGGGCAGTAGATCCGAACGAAAGTAGTTTTTTTCGAAGTCGTTTAATAAAATCCTCCGGTATATCTGCTTCCGGATCAGGACCTTGAAAATGCCAGACCTGTTCGGCTAATTCTTTTTTAGAAACAGCGTTATCTGCCCGTTGTATCATATACAGCAGAAAATCAAATTCTGTCGGTGTTACATTGAGATCATGTTCCTGAATTGTGACTCTGTGGCTGACAGGAAAAAGAACCAGATTTCCACATACAAACCGAGTGACAGGATCGGTCATGCCGGCATCGTAAAAGTGTGGATCAGACCGGCGGAATAATGCCTTTACCCGCGCAACGAACTCTAATGGAAGGAAGGGCTTTGTAATATAATCATCGCTTCCGAGAGTGATTCCCATAACACGGTCGAGCGGCGTATCTTTGGCAGATACAAAAATAATGGGAACATGGCTTTGACGACGGAAATAGGTACATAGACTGAGACCGTCGATTCCGGGCATCATGATATCGAGGATCAGCATATCGGGTTCTTTTGCGGAAAAGGCCTGACAGGCTTCCTGACCATCTTTAAACGTCTCTACTGTAAAGCCTTCATTTTCAAGAAATAGCTGCATCATTGTACGGATATTTGACTCATCATCTACTACATAGATCAGTTTTGACATAATAAATTACCTCGTTTGTATTTATGTTTTCATATTAACATGAAAGTTTAAAACCGTAAATGATTGCCGCATTCTTGCCACACAGGTGAACTGGTAATGCACACAGGGATAACGGTATGATAAACATATAAAATAATTTAATGATGGAGGTAACAAGATGAAGAAAGGTTTAAAAATTTTATGCGCGGCGTTATCGCTTACTGCAATCATGTCCTTCTCTGCGTTTGCGGCTGAGACAAGAAAAGAATATAGGGCGGAAGCGGAACCGATCCGTACTGAGATGAAAGTGATGGAGGAGCAGATGGATGTTCTCAGGGAATCCAATAAAACTATCAAGGAACATTTCAAGAATATTCATCTGAACAAAAAGGAGACAGGAGAGCTTCCGGTTGACAAGGAAGTGTGGAAAGAGGCAAAAACACTTCGTGGGAAAATAAAAACGATCCGTGAGGAAAACGGGGATTCCCAGGTAAAGAATCTTCGCGCAGAAGCGAAGGCGGCTGCCGAGAACAAAGATTTTGACACAGCAATCCTAAAATTAAAAGAAGCAGAAAAAGAAAAGGAAAAACGTCTGGAAATGCTGAAAGAGATCAATAGCATTTGGAAACAGATTGATGATCTTCTTTCTTCCGGGCAATAAGTGGAAGAAACGAGATTGAAAAGAATTTATTTGGGCTTGGCAGTTTCTGTGCTTCTGGCGGTCAGACCCTGATTATTTGTCAGAGCTGAAAATTCCAAGTGCACACAATGGATATCTTATGGCAGAATGGCATTTTTACGCATCCGGACCGGATAAGACAAATGAAAAGAAGCTGTGGACTACGGGAACGGATGCTGAGAAGAAGCTGATTACAGATAAGATCCAGACGGCGCTTGCATGGCAGCAGCAGACGGGTATTCCGACATGGGTTGGAGCCTGGATGCCGGGAAACTATAATAAAGGAAATACATACAGTGTAGAAGAACAGACAGTATTTGCAGGATTTATGACGAAAGCATTGAGTGATGCAGGAATTCCGTTTGCGGTAAATGCAGATACAAAGTATTATAATGCGGCAGAGAATACATGGATCTCGTCCATGCAGCCGGTTTTTAAAACAATATTCCAATAAAGGAAGAAACTGTTACGAGCAGCGGAATGCGATCCGCTGCTCGTAGTAAATGTGATGCAATAGATAGCTCATAAAATTATCTGAACAAAACCGCCTTTTTTTAGCGGAATCTTAACCTCTCAAAACATACTTTTCTCACAATTCCCATGTTATACTAAACATAATTCGCCGGTTACAGGATCGTGGCGCTGAAAGCCCGCATATCCTGTAACGGCATCCCCTGTTCGTGAAATACCTGGCGGAGAGAACACGAATGTGGAAAGAAACCAAGTAACAGGGCGGATTTTGAGAGAATGGAATGTCCGCCTCAAAAAGACAGGAGAGTGGAATATTGGGAATGACAAAAAAACTGCGGGAGAAGTGGAATGAGGCGCTGCAGGCGGTACTGCCGATCATCGCGATCGTGCTGGTGCTTTGCTTTGTGATCGCGCCCATCTCCTCCAGCATCCTGCTCTGTTTCCTTTTGGGAGCAGTCCTTTTGCTTGCGGGAATGATGCTTTTTACACTTGGCGCAGAGCTTGCCATGTCACCGATGGGCGAGCGAGTGGGAACGTGCCTGACGAAGAGCAGGAAGCTTCCGGTGGTGATCGGGCTGTCCTTTCTCTTAGGCTTCATCATTACGATCTCGGAGCCGGATCTTCAGGTTCTGGCGAATCAGGTTCCGGCTGTGCCGAACATGACGCTGATCTTGTCCGTAGCATGCGGAGTCGGCGCATTTCTTGTTGTGGCACTGATGCGAATGCTGTTCTCCGTGGCACTTCCGCCGCTGCTGCTTGTCTTTTACGGCGTGGTGTTTGTACTGGCGATGTTCGTGCCGAAGGCTTTTTTAAGCGTGGCCTTTGACTCCGGCGGCGTTACGACGGGACCGATGACTGTGCCGTTTATCATGGCTCTCGGTGTCGGAATCTCTGCAACGCGAAGCGACCGCCACGCGGCGGACGACAGCTTCGGTCTCGTAGCGCTCTGCTCCATCGGACCGATCCTCGCAGTCATGATCTTAAGCATGATCTTCAAGGCGGACAGCAGCGCCTACACACCGCCGGTGATCCCGGAGATCGGTGATTCAAAAGAACTGTTCCTGCTCTTTGCGAGGGAACTTCCAGCCTACATGAAGGAGATCGCGGTCTCCTTACTGCCTATTATCTTATTTTTCATGATTTTCCAGATTTTCATGTTAAAATTAACAATAAGAAAATTAAAGAAGATCGCGATCGGTCTCGTCTATACATATGCGGGGCTGGTGCTTTTTCTTACGGGAGTGAACGTGGGCTTCATGCCGGCGGGAAATTATCTCGGACAGGTGCTTGCGAAGTCTGCCCACCCGCTGTTTCTTGTTCCCATCGCAATGATCATGGGATACTTCATCGTAAAGGCAGAGCCGGCCGTGTACGTTCTCAATAAACAGGTTGAGGAGATTACGGACGGAGCGATCTCCTCGAAGGCCATGGGAATGGGACTTTCCCTGGGTGTTGCGGTTTCTCTCGGACTTGCGATGGTGCGGGTACTTACAGGGATCTCGATCCTGTGGTTTCTCATTCCGGGATACGCGATCGCGTTGGGAATCTCGTTTTTTGTGCCGAAGATCTATACAGCGATCGCCTTCGACTCCGGCGGCGTGGCATCGGGACCGATGACGGCAGCGTTTCTGCTTCCGATGGCACAGGGAGCCTGCTCCGCTCTTGGAGGAAACATTGTCACAGATGCCTTTGGTGTGGTCGCGATGGTTGCCATGACACCGCTTATCACGATCCAGGTCATGGGGCTGGCTTCGAGAATAAGAGCGAAGCGCGGAGTGCAGGAAGGGATGTCCGCAGCTCATGGACAGTCCGGGGCATATGCGGCGTTTGAGCTGCTGGATGATGACGCGATTATTGAATTGTAGGAGGTTTTATGAGCGAATTATACTTGATGGCGACGATCAGCGACCGGAACCAGAGCCGGAGATTCCTCGCCTTCTATAAAGAATATGGGATTTCCGTCACATTCCTGACGTTAGGCCGGGGAACCGCGGCGTCGGAGGTGTTGGACGCCTTCGGGTTAGAGGCATCGGAAAAGGCCGTCCAGTTTGCGGTAGTGACGGCGGCGGAATGGAAAAAGGTAAAAAAGGGCCTGGAACAGGAGATCAAGATCGATATTCCTGGAACGGGGATCGCCTTTGTGACTCCCCTGAGCAGCATCGGCGGAAAGCGGCAGCTTCGCTTTTTGACCGAGGATCGTGGATTTGAGAAAGAGGAGGAAAGCAGCTTGAAAGGAACAGACTACGAGCTTCTTGTAGTGATCGCAAATCAGGGCTATACGGATGTGATCATGGACGCGGCGCGAAAGGCCAACGCTACCGGCGGAACCGTGATCCATGCGAAGGGAACGGGAATGGAGAAGGCGGAAAAGTTTTTAGGCGTTTCCCTTGCTCAGGAGAAAGAGATGATCTTTATGGTCACGAAGACAAAGGATAAAAACGGCATCATGCAGAGCATCATGAAGGAAGCCGGGATCGGAAGCAAGGCGGGGGCGATCGTCTTCTCTCTGCCGGTGACGGAAACAGCGGGGATGCGTCTGATCGAGAAGAATGAGGATGATTAAGATCTTTCGCGCTGACCGCAGCAGATCACAGGCCTGAACGAACGGAACGGTGCCATTAGTTACTTTTCATGGGTAGGAATTTTCTGAACTGAAAATTCCGTATGATACCGTTATGACCGCGGATTTTGCCGATTCGGAATGCGAAGCATCGGCAAAATCCAGTTACAGTGCGCGGGCATGGAGTGCCCGTGTACTGTAACTGCCATTAAAAAAACGCCGCGGAAATGCCCCGAAACCATTGACACGGCATATAGAGTATTGTACAATCATTCGTAAATCTTCGACCGGTCCGGACACAGAGCGGAGCGTGCGGGGAGACAAAACATGGACGAAGCTCCGGAAGAAACCGGGCGGCGTCAAATTTATAAAGATTTAGGAGTTGATTTTTTTGGATTCAGGGCAAGCCCTGCAGGGACTGATCGTAATTGGACTTCTGGCGTTATCCGCGTTTTTCTCATCGGCGGAGACGGCAATGATGACGGTAAATAAGATCCGTGTGCGGAATCTCGCGGAGGCGGGACTCAGCCATGCCGTTGTGCTGGAGAAGATCTTAAGCAATCAGCCCAAAATGCTCAGCGCAATCTTAATAGGAAACAATATTGTCAATATTTCAGCGTCTTCTCTGATGACTGTGCTGGTCACAGACGTGCTTGGAAATAAATATGTCGGTATCGGAACCGGCGTTTTGACGCTGTTAGTCTTGATCTTTGGTGAGATCACACCGAAGACTTCCGCGACGATCTATTCCGAGACCCTGTCACTCAAGTTCGCGAAACCGATCTACCTGATCATGCAGGTCCTGACACCGCTGATCGTGGTCGTTGATGTCCTCTCCAAGGGCGTTTTAAAGATGATCCATGTGGATCCGAACAAGAAACAGGACGCGATCACAGAGGATGAGCTCCGCACGATCGTGGAGGTCAGCCACGAAGAGGGTGTGATCGAGTCAGACGAGAAGAAGATGATCTACAACGTGTTCGATTTTGGGGATTCTGTCGCGAAGGACATTATGGTTCCGCGTATCGATATGACATTCCTCGATGTGAATGCCAGCTATCAGGAGATCATGGATATTTTCCGACAGGAGAAGTATACGAGATATCCGGTCTATGAGGAGACGACGGACAATGTCATTGGCATCGTGAATATCAAGGACCTGTTCCTGATCCCGAAAGACAAGGAATTTAAGCTGCGGGATTACCTGCGTGAGCCGTATTACACCTACGAGTTTAAAAAGACGACGGAGCTTATGGTGGAACTCCGCAAGACCATGAACAGCGTTGCCATCGTTCTTGATGAGTATGGCGCGACGGCCGGGCTTATCACATTGGAGGATATGCTTGAGGAGATCGTCGGAGAGATCCGCGACGAGTACGATGCGGATGAGGAAGACAGCATCAGGAAGATCAATCCGAAGGAATATGTGATCGAGGGCGCTATGAAACTCGATGATCTCGACGACCAGCTTGGTCTGGATCTCAAGTCAGAAGATTACGACTCTGTCGGCGGCTATATTATCGGCCTTTTAGACCATCTCCCGCAGGCGGGGGAGGAAGTCACAAGCGGAAATCTCCGGTTTGTGGTGGATACGGTGGAGAGAAACCGGATTGACAAGGTGCATCTGTATATTCTGGATGCGCCGCAGAAGAGCGAAGAAAGTGAGCAGGAGAGCAAACCCGAACGGTGAAGTTACTGAACCGCGACAAAATTAGCGAAAAATGTACAGCTTTCGGTCTTGACAATTTTTTTCAAACCAATTAATATGAAACTATCCAAAAGGGGAGTAGTTGAAATGCACTGTCAACAATCGCGGCGGAAACGTCTGGTGGTGCATACCGGTAAAATGGTAACGAGACTTTTTGCAGAGAGAAATTTCTGCAGAAAGTCTTTTTTTGTTGCTCTGAGGATCCGAGGGCGATCCGATATGGCGGCAAAAAAAGACGGTCTGTAAAATTTCATGGAATCCATTGGCAGGGAAAGAGAAAAACCTGCGCATACTATTTTCAAGGAGGAGTTTTTATGGACTTTTTATGGAGTGGATTACTATCGATCACCTGGCAGCAGGTCGTCATGTATGTGGTAGGGCTTTTACTGATCTACCTGGCAATCGAGAAAAATTATGAGCCGGCCCTTCTTCTGCCGATGGGCTTCGGTGCGATCCTTGTGAATCTCCCGGCCAGCGGTGTATTAAACCAGTTTATGGAGGGCGCCGGTGAGACTCATGGAATCATCCAGTGGCTCTTTGAATCCGGCATTGAGGCGTCGGAGGCTTTCCCGCTGCTGCTCTTTATCGGTATCGGAGCTATGATCGACTTTGGACCGCTGCTTTCGAACCCGAAGATGTTCCTCTTTGGTGCAGCGTCCCAGTTCGGCATCTTTTTTACGATCTTTATGGCATCACTTCTCGGCTTTGATATCAAGGACGCTGCCTCTATCGGAATCATCGGAGCGGCAGATGGTCCGACTTCGATCCTGGTATCTCAGGTGTTGAAGTCAAACTACATCGGAGCGATCGCGGTGGCGGCATATTCCTATATGGCACTTGTGCCGATCATCCAGCCGATGGCGATCAAAGCGGTTACGACAAAGAAAGAACGCATGATCCGCATGCCGTATGAGCCGGGAAAAGTAAGCCGGTTCACAAGAATCGCTTTTCCAATCATTGTAACATTTGTCGCAGGACTTGTCGCTCCGGCATCGGTTGCTCTTGTAGGATTCCTGATGTTCGGAAATCTGATCCGTGAATGCGGTTGCTTAAACAGCCTTTCCGAAACAGCACAGACGACACTCGCGAACCTGATCACACTTGTTCTCGGAATCACGATCTCCTTCTCAATGAAAGCGGACCAGTTCGTAAGCTTACAGACACTGATGATCATGGGCCTTGGACTTTTCGCTTTTATTTTCGACTCCATCGGCGGCGTCGTGTTTGCGAAATTCTTAAATCTGTTCAGCAAGAACAAAGTGAACCCGATGGTCGGAGCAGCAGGAATCTCCGCATTCCCGATGTCTGCCCGTGTCATTGAGAAGATGGGAATTGCGGAGGACAAAACAAACCATCTTCTGATGCATGCTATCGGAGCGAACGTATCCGGTCAGGTCGCATCTGCAGTTGCCGGCGGAATCATCCTTGGATTCTTTATGTAGGAGGTCTGGACTATGAATGTAAATGTAATGCTTGCTTTAGGGATCATGTGGAAGGGAATGCTTGGAATCTTCGTTGTGATGGGGATCCTGGCGCTCGTTGTTTATCTCCTCACGAAGGTGGGAGACCGTTAGCTCACCATCCCGCCCGCCATTCCGCTCAATGTGCACATGGCGAGGACAGAGAGAAGTCTTTTGGTGTCTTCCGTGACACCGTCCTTCTGGGCGAGGGACATGAGATATAAAAACAGAAAATAGAGAGTTCCGAGGACCAGGCCCCAGAAAAAACGCCTGGTCCTCATTGTTTTTCCGGCGATCATGCCGCCAAAAAAGCAGGAGAGGATATAGACTGCGCAGACAGCGAGATTGACCTGGTTTTCCGGGAGGCGGAACTTAAAAAGGGCGAAGGACAGTATCGCCAGAAGAATTCCGGAGAGGATATAAGTTGCGATCAGGGCGCGTACCATGCGCCATACCGGGTTTGTCTGCATGAGAAAACTCCTTTCTTGAAGGATGTACTCCGGGAGTCTTTCCGGAACTCATAAAATCAGGTACAGAAAGATCCTGAGAGGACATCATGATGTGAGCGTTTGCTTTATACAGGATATGTGGGGAACGGCCATGCATATGCATTGCGCGGCTGATCTTGTAACTGATGAGCCGATTTGGCTGAAAAAAGCACCCGGATATTTTTCCCTTGTGGCTGCCGGACATGATCGGGAAGCTGCCTGCGGCATGCTATGCAGACAAAAAGTGGATCTCTGTACCGGATTTTCCTGCATCACGGCAATAAAATCCGTTGCATAATAGAAAATCGTATGGTATAATTTCATTTAAATTCGGGGTATTATGCCCACGATAAGAGAACAGGAGGAAATGATACCATGAAGCATGTAAAGACTTTAAGTTCCAACACTTTAAAGAACAGCATGAAGAAGGGCGGCTGCGGCGAATGCCAGACATCCTGCCAGTCTGCGTGCAAAACATCCTGCACAGTAGGAAACCAGAGCTGTGAAAACAGCAACCGCTAATGCGGGGCTTCGAATAAACGGAAGTTTTTAAAGAGACCCCTACGGTCGTATGATTGTAGGGGCTATTTCTTGTCTGATCAAAGAATCTGCCGGTGACGGGTTTCCCGGACAGCGATGCCGGGAAAGCCGCCACTGACAGACCACAAAGGGCAGGTAAGAAAGAAGTCAGGAGACCATCAGATCGTGACTGTAATCGGGAAGAGACGGAACAGTCACCTGAAAATTAAGACAGTAGGAGAAAGTTAGCTTTGATACATCAGTATATAAATAATGGATACCATATTGTTTTGGACGTAAACAGTGGATCGGTTCATTCCGTGGATGCGCTGCTCTACGATGCCGTGGAGGTTCTCGCGAAGATCGTCCCGGATATGGAAAAACCGATGCCTCTCACGGATGACCAGAAAAAAGCAGTGAGAGAAGCACTGGTCTGTAAGTACTCTGCAGAAGATATTGAGGATGCGCTCTCCGATATTCAGGAGCTCATCGACGCGGAGGAGCTGTTTGCTGCGGATATTTACAAAGATTATGTGATCGATTTCAAGAAACGTCAGACGGTCGTGAAGGCACTCTGCCTTCATATTGCCCATGACTGCAACCTTGCCTGCAAGTACTGCTTCGCAGAGGAAGGAGAGTACCATGGACGCCGCGCCCTCATGAGCTTTGAGGTCGGAAAGAAGGCACTGGATTTCCTGATCGCGAACTCCGGAAACCGCATCAACCTTGAGGTTGATTTCTTCGGCGGCGAGCCGCTTATGAACTGGAACGTTGTAAAACAGCTTGTGGAATACGGACGTTCCCAGGAGAAGGAGCACAATAAGAAATTCCGTTTTACACTGACAACAAACGGCGTACTCTTAAACGATGAGATCATGGAGTTCTGCAACAGGGAAATGAGCAACGTGGTCTTAAGTCTTGACGGACGTCCGGAGGTCAATGACCGGATGCGTCCGTTCAGAAATGGTAAGGGAAGCTACGAACTTATTGTTCCGAAATTCCAGAAATTCGCGAAATCACGCGGCGAGAAGGATTATTTCGTCCGCGGAACCTTCACAAGAAACAACCTGGATTTCGGAAACGATGTCCTCCACTATGCGGACCTCGGCTTTGAGAAGCTTTCTATGGAGCCGGTAGTTGCAGCTCCGGAAGAGCCGTACTCCATCCGTGAGGAAGATCTTCCGCAGATCATGGATGAGTATGACAGACTCGCAAAAGAGTTTGTAAAACGTCAGAAAGAGGGAAGAGGATTCAAATTCTTCCACTTCATGCTTGATTTAAGTCAGGGACCGTGTGTTGCGAAACGTCTGTCCGGCTGCGGTTCAGGAACCGAGTATCTTGCGGTAACTCCGTGGGGAGACTTATATCCGTGCCACCAGTTCGTTGGAAATGAAGAGTTCCTGCTTGGAAACGTGGATACCGGCGTGGTCAACACGAAGGTGCGCGATGAATTCAAGCTCTGCAACGTATATGCGAAAGAAAAATGCAAAAACTGCTTTGCGAGATTCTACTGCAGCGGCGGATGCGCGGCAAATTCCTTCAACTTCCACGGCAGCATTACGGATGCCTACGATATCGGCTGCGAAATGCAGAAAAAACGTATCGAGTGCGCGATTATGATCCGTGCTGCTTTAGCGGAGGACGAGGAAAACAACTAAATCGATCATAGCGGTCAGGGGAAGAAAACCCCGGATTGTTATTGTAAGGATGACGGAGGCGGTGATTACGACAGACTCCGGAATCAAGAGGGACAAAAAGCCTTTTGAACCTCGAAATCATATCAAGAAGGAGATTTTATCATGAAGAGCAACAAAGGAAAGGGACTGCTCGGCCTCCTGGGACTGCTCGTTGTGCTCGGTATCTTCGGATTTTTCGGCTATGATACTCTTCAGAAGAGTAAGCTGGTCACCGATGAGAACGGAGTAACTTCCCAGAATGGCGGAATCAAGCTCGGTCTGGATCTGGCAGGCGGCGTCAGCATTACCTACCAGGCGAAGGAAGAGAATCCGAGTGCTGAGGATATGTCCGATACCCAGTACAAGCTGCAGCAGAGAGTACAGAACTACAGCTCTGAGGCAGAGGTTTATCAGGAAGGCGGAAACCGTATCAATGTTGATATTCCGGGTGTCACAGACGCGAACAAGATCCTGGAAGAGCTCGGTAAGCCGGGATCCTTACAGTTCTATGATGAGAACTGGAATGTTGTACTGGAAGGAACCGATGTAGCTTCTGCGAAAGCTGTGATCTATAAAGACCAGCAGACAGGAAACAATAACTATGAAGTAGCGCTTACATTTACGGATGAAGGTACTAAGAAATTCGCAGATGTGACTGCAGCGAACGTCGGCAAGAAGATCGCGATCGTTTACGATAATGTGATGTACTCTAACCCGACCGTACAGCAGGCGATCACAGGAGGACAGGCCTCTATCTCCGGCATGACTTCCTATGAAGAGGCTGAGAATCTTGCGTCCACGATCCGTATCGGTTCCCTTTCCCTGGAACTGGAGGAACTCCGTTCCAACGTGGTAGGCGCGAAACTTGGTCAGGAAGCGATCACGACAAGCTTAAAGGCCGGCGCGATCGGTTTCGGAATCGTATGCGTATTCATGATCGTAGTTTACCTCATACCGGGTCTTGCGGCATCCCTTGCACTCTGCCTCTATGTGGCATTGATGCTGATCCTGCTCGCGGCCTTTGAGGTTACATTAACACTTCCGGGTATTGCCGGTATCATCCTTTCCATCGGTATGGCGGTTGATGCGAACGTCATCATCTTCACCCGTATCAAGGAGGAGATCGGTCTCGGAAAGACCGTTCATTCCGCAATCAAGACAGGTTTTGCGAAAGCGTTATCCGCCATCGTCGATGGTAACGTGACAACACTGATCGCAGCGGCTGTTCTTTACTGGAGAGGCTCCGGTACAGTTAAGGGCTTCGCTACAACACTTGCCCTTGGTATCGTTCTTTCCATGTTCACAGCACTTTTCGTTACAAAGTTCACACTGAACACCCTGTATAACCTTGGATTCCAGGATCAGAAGTTCTACGGCATCAGAAAAGAGAAGAAGGCGCTCAATTTCCTCGGAAAGAGAAATATCTGCTTTATCATCTCTGCTGTTATGATCCTCGCAGGCGTTGCGGGAATGGTAATGAACAAGTCTTCCATCGGAAACGCGTTCAATTACTCCCTTGACTTCCAGGGCGGTACCTCCACAAGCGTGACCTTTAATGAGGACATGTCTCTGGAGAGAATCTCAAGCGAGGTTGTTCCGGTAGTCGAATCCATCACAAACAGTGCGGATACGCAGACACAGAAGGTTGCGGGAACAAACGAGGTGATCATCAAGACAAGAACCTTAAGCGTGGAAGAACGTCAGGCATTAGACGAGGCACTTGTTGAGAACTTCGGCGTTGATGAGTCCAAGATTACCGCAGAGAGCATCTCCGGTGCGGTAAGTGCTGAGATGAAGCGCGACGCGGTTATGGCTACAGCGATCGCTACCGTATTTATGCTTCTCTATATCTGGGTACGATTCAAGGATATCCGCTTCGCTGCAAGTGCTGTTTTAGCCCTTGTCCATGACGTATTGGTTGTAGTTGCATGCTATGCCCTCGCAAAGTGGTCCGTTGGCTCCACAGCGATCGCCTGCCTGCTTACCATCGTCGGATACTCCATCAACGCGACGATCGTTATCTTCGACCGTATCCGTGAGAACATCAAGCTCATGGGACCGAAGGCATCCACCGCTGATATCGTAAATACAAGTATCACCCAGACCTTCACACGAAGCATCAATACATCCCTGACGACCTTTGTCATGGTATTTGTTCTGTTCATCATGGGCGTATCCTCCATCCGTGAGTTCGCACTCCCGTTAATGGCAGGTATCATCTGTGGTACCTACTCTTCCGTATGCCTGACAGGCGCTATGTGGTATGTAATGACCACAAAGAAGCAGAAGAAGGATGCGGTTGAAAAACAGGCAAAGAAGGATGCTGAGAAGGCAGCAAAGGAAGCGAAGAAATCCGGAAAATAACCGGAAGAACGTCGTTTCGAAAATAACGATAAGGCAAGAGAAATATGAAATATAAGATTCTGGCAAAAGACGGACGTGCCAAACGGGCTGACGTAGAGACAGTCCACGGCACGATCCATACGCCGGTATTCATGAATGTAGGAACTGTCGCCGCGATCAAGGGCGCTGTGTCCACCGATGACCTTCGCGGGATCGGGACACAGGTGGAGCTTTCCAACACCTACCATCTTCATGTCCGGACCGGCGACAAGCTGATTAAAGAGCTCGGCGGGCTCCACAGGTTTATGAACTGGGACCGTCCGATCCTCACCGATTCCGGCGGCTTTCAGGTATTTTCCCTCGCCGGACTCAGAAAGATCAAAGAAGAAGGCGTGTACTTCAACTCCCATATCGATGGTCATAAGATTTTCATGGGACCGGAGGAGAGCATGCAGATCCAGTCAAACCTTGGCTCCACGATCGCGATGGCATTCGATGAGTGCGCTCCGCATCCGTGTACCAGAGAATACATGGAGAATTCTGTCGCGAGAACTACAAGGTGGCTGGCGAGATGCCAGGCGGAGATGGCGAGATTAAATTCCCTGCCGGATACCGTCAATAAGGAACAGCTTCTGTTCGGCATCAATCAGGGCGGAACCTTCGAGGATATCCGGATCGCGCATGCGGATACGATCTCGAAGATGAACTGCGACGGCTACGCGGTCGGCGGACTTGCGGTCGGTGAGAGTCACGAGGAGATGTACCGTATCCTCGATGCGGTGGTTCCGCATCTCCCGGAAGAGAAACCGACTTATCTGATGGGCGTCGGAACCCCGGCGAACATCCTTGAGGCGGTGGACCGCGGCGTCGATTTCTTCGACTGCGTTTACCCGACAAGAAATGGCCGTCATGGTCATGTATATACAAACCACGGAAAGATCAACCTGTTTAATGAGCAGTTTTCAAAGGATATGCGCCCCATCGAAGAGGGATGCCAGTGTCCGGCCTGCCGCTCATACAGCAGGGCCTATATCCGCCATCTCCTGAAGGCAAAAGAGATGCTTGGAATGCGCTTATGCGTGCTCCACAATCTTTACTTCTACAACACAATGATGACGGAGATCAGGGAAGCTATCGAGAACCACTGCTACGCCGAGTACAAAGAGAAAAAGTTGGAGGGCGTAACAGGGAACTATAAAGACAAGGTATAAGAAAAGGAGGTGCAACGGATATGACTAACAGCCCGGCATTTTGGATTGGATATATTGTTTTAATCTTTGCTTTCATGTACTTCATTGCGATCAGACCGCAGCAGAAGGAAAAGAAAAAAATGCAGGAACTGATGGCGAGCATCGCAGTCGGTGACAGCGTGCTGACATCCAGCGGATTCTACGGAGTGATCATTGATATGACAGACGATACCGTTATCGTTGAGTTTGGCAACAATAAGAACTGCCGTATCCCGATGCAGAAGCAGGCGATCGTCCAGGTTGAGAAACCGGAGGCGTAAGACCTGAAAAACAGAAAAGAAAGAGGTTCATTTCCACTTATGGGGAGATGAACCTCTTTTTTATGTAACAGGAAATTCCGAGGAATTCCCTGTTACATAAAAAGGCACTAACGTGCCAAAGATGCGCACTCGCGCGAAGATGTAGATTGTCGCAAGCGACCGCACGAGGCGCGAGAATGTGCCAAGGCACATTCTTTTTTGGGTGAGCCGGGAAGAAACCTCCGGTTTCTACTGCGGCGTTGCGTTTCTTCCTTCGTCCTCAAAGTATTTCTTTAATTCTTCAAATTCCCGTGCATATTTCGTGGAAACAGCGGTTGGGTTGGAGCGGATTCTTTCTTTGCGGAAACGGCGGCGTTCCGTTCGGAGTGCAGCGAGGCGGGATTCCCGTTCCTTTAACATCTCGGCAAGCTGTTCCGCAGATTTCCCGCGGAGCGCTTCCAGATGGATTCCGGTAAGGTCCTTCAGACTGTCGAGCTTTCCTCCGGCCTTTGCCTTTAATTCCTCAAGGCTGACATTGGAGAGATCGCGGATGGAATCTGCGGCGGATCCGGCCTTTTCGCGAAGCATGGACATACCGGCAGCCGGTTTTTCCTTGATGGATCCCAGTTTTGTACTGGCTTTTTCCCGGAATTCTTCCATACTCATTCCGGTGAGAGCCGCAGCCTGAATTCTTTTTGCCTCGATCTGATCCAGCAGTTCTTCTTTGGCGGCCTGCAAGCGGTCTTCGGCATTCATCTTGAGAAGAGCGCGCTGTACCTGAAGATTGTCAAGTTCCGCACGGAGCTTCTGCATAGCTTCCAGGGACTTTCCGAAGGCAAGTGCTTCCTTCGTACAGATGATGGAATCGTAAACAAAGAGTACCGTCACAAAAAACACAAAAAACAGATCCCAGTAGAGCGGCATTGCGAGGACAGCCCGCTCGATGGGCTTGTGGATCAGGTGCGTCATAAAGATCGTCAGAAATCCCCAGGCGATGGAGGAGCTGAGACAGATATAACCGTGGAGATTAAAGGGCTGGTTGCTGTAATCCCAGTAGCGGACTTTGAAAAGCCGCTCCATCACATATCCAGTCACGTACTCCAGAGCCGTGGCACCGATAACGCCGGAGATATAGGTGAGGATCAGGCTGTCCTGAAACGGGAGAGATACCCATAACATCATGACTGCGCCGCTTCCGTATAACGGCAGCATTGGCAGCCGCAGAAAGCCGCGGTTCACGAATCGCTTCTGTTTTAAGGAAACATAGGTGGACTCGAAGATCCATCCAAAGAAACAGTATAGATAAAAAAACGTAAGCCATTGATACCAGGTGTAAGTATACATAAGTCTCCTCTCGGTTGTAAATTCAGCTTATCCATATCATACGACAGGAACAGGGAAATAACAAGGTGTAACGAAAGAACAGGCCTGGAAAAAGAAAACAGATGTGAAAACAGCCGCCTGGATATGACCGGGGCGGCTGTTTTGTCAATTGATTTATTGTAAAAATATCTGGTTGTCTGCTGTATTCTTAACACGGACGGTCAGGCATTGGAAAAATTACTGAAGGGTTTTATAAACCTCAAAGCTTGGCTTCTTATTTCCGTTCACATCGATGAGACCGAACGCATAATGCGCACCCAGAAGTCCCTGCTCATCCTTCATGCGGTTCAACAGGAATGCCTCAACGTATGGATTTGCCTTTGCGGTCTCATAAGCTTCCTTAATGCACTGGGCCTGGAGATCGAGGCACTGACCGCCGTGGACCGGGGAATCAGAAGTGAATCCCTGCTCGGAGAGGATCAGGTGGCGGACCTTTCCGGACGGGGAAAGCATGTCGGCCTGCTGCATATAATCGGTCAGAATATGAAGATTCTTCAGGTTGATGATATAAGTATCTGCTTTTTCCAGTGTATATTTGTCATCGGAGAAGACCGGATCCTCGAAGGTCTCCGGATATGCGTGCCATGCGATACCGTAGTCGGTATCTTTCAGGCGGCTGTTTAACCGCGGGATCATGTCCATAGCGCCGTACTTGAAGCCCTCGACCTGTCCGCAGTTCCAGCGGAAGTCGAACGGAATATAGACGTTTGCCAGCTTGTTGGAACCTTTGATGGTGTCGTACCAGGTGCGGAATCCGGTCGCGTAGTTGGAACAGTAGGTGTCAATATCCATCTGCCCGATATAGTTCCACGCCTGTCCATCATTGATCTCATTGCCGATGACCCAGTTGGAGACACAATCCCTGAATGCCTCTGTGACGCGCTTCGCGGCCTCTCTTGTGGCCTGGACGCCGGCATCGTTTAAGGTGTTGAACGCGTAGTAGCTTGCGCCGGTTGGCTGGGATACCGGAAGAAGAGACGGGCTGTAGCTCGCTGCTGCCCAGTCGTTTAAGACGATCAGCGTCACAGTGACGCCTGCCTGGTCAAGCTTTGTGTAGAGATCCTGGCAGACAGACAACTGGCTGCTGAATGCCCAGGACATCGGAAAATTTAAAACGACCTGAGAAGCACCGACCTCGAGAACGTCCGGGATCTGGGCATGTTCATTGATCAGAACGCCCTTGATGGACTTTGGAGTCTGGTAGTGGTCGGCGTAGGCCGGAACGGCAATGGAAAAGCAGAGCGCTGCGGACAGCGCGGCAGCTGCGATGCGCTTCAGTGAATTCATAAGATTTCCCCTTTGTGGAATGAGCCATTTTTTGCGGAGCATTGATTCCTGAAAATAATTCCTCCGCACTGTTGGCAATGTTCATATATTTACTATACCGTGAGGCGGAATAGAAGTCAATGGAAAGGGACGTAAAACTGGTGAAAAGGGGAAAATGCCGGAATTTGAAATTGAAACAATTATGTCCGGAAATAAAAGTTAAAAACAAGGATATAGGAAAAAAGAACTTTGGCAAGCTGGCAGAGCAAAAAATAGGGACCGCAGCCGTTCCTGCAGTCCCTAAGGGGAGTATGGAAAGTATCAATTTTTTAGGGGGACCTGCCAGAGTTGCCTCCGACAGGTATGAGTATGAAAAAGCTTTGTGTGTTCAAGTGTAACACTTGAAACAAAGGCAGGTTATCCTTTCGGATAACGTAATTATATTATATAGACAAAATGTGTCTAAACTGTGAGTAAAAAATTAAAAGAAAGTAAAATTACTTAACGAATAATGAAGAGCCGTATCGAAATATGGCGAAAATTGGCACAGAGACAGACAACAAATCCTGCGCCGAGGATTTCCCGGAGATCTGCCGCATTTTTGCCGAAGTTTGGCAGGAAATTTGAACATAAATTGTCCATAAATATCTGATATACTATATAATAAATTGGTATCAGAGAGGCCAAAAGCTTTTGATCCCAACATCTTGAGATAAGAGAAAAAGAAAACGGGGAGGTTCACAATGAAGAAAGAAAAAATGATATTAGTACCCGCAGCGTTTCTTATGACAGCAATGCTGGCATTTCCGGTTATGGCATCGGAAAGGATCGAGGAGGTCACGATCGATATCAGTGCAGTCCTGACAGATTCCGACAACCTTGAAGTTGAGGCGGAAGTGTCGGATGACGGCTGTTATGTGGATGAGGTGACAGTCACAAATACACCGAGCGGAGACTGGAACGACAGCACAAAGCCGAAGGTAAAAGTTACTCTTGGCGCGGAGAGCGGATATACGTTCTCCACCGGACTCGGTAGATCCGATGTATATCTCGGAAATGATGATCAGACGGTGACATCTGTTTCGAGAAGTACTTCAAAGCTGTCTGTCTATGTGACACTCCCGAAGATCGAAGATATCGACACGGACTATGATTCTGATGATGATTTGGAAGTATATGATCTTTTCTGGGATGACAGCTACGGTGGAGTTGCATGCTGGGAGGGATCTGATTCCGCAAAGAAATATCAGGTTCGTTTATATAGGGACGGAAGCGCAGTGGGCTCCACATATACGACAACGAATGATTACTACAACTTCTGTGGTTCCTTCGCAAAAAGTGGAAGTTATACATTTAAGGTAAAAGCGATCCGGGGAAACAACGAGACCAGCTGGCAGGAGTCTGACTCCAAAGATGTAAACAGCAGCGAGGCATCCGCAATCTACGCGAACCGCACAGCAGCAGCGAAGTATTACGGCAGCGGTTCCTCAGGATCAAACAATCAGACAAGCTCCAGCTCCTCCAGCACCGCAGACGGCGCATGGCTCCGCGACGGCAACGGCTGGTGGTGGTGCAACCCGGATAAGACTTACCCAGTGGCGAACTGGAAGCTGATCAACAACGTATGGTATTATTTCAACCAGTCCGGATATATGACAGAGAACCAGTGGGTAATGAACAACAACCGGTGGTATTACTGCGGAGTGTCCGGCGCGCTGGTCAAGAGCCAGTGGGTACAGACGAACGGCGCATGGTACTACTGCGGAGCTGACGGCGCGATGCTCACGAGCCAGATGATCGGCGGACAGTATTATGTTGATAAAAATGGCGTCTGGGTGCAGTAGAATAAAAATTTCAAAAACCCCTTTAAAAACAAAGGTCTTTCGTATATAATAAAAACTGATATTTCGCGCCCTGAATAAAGCAGGGTTTTCTGATAGAGAGATAAGCGAGGCACATCCCACCGATGGGATGTGGAAATGGATTCAGGAGATTTTCAGTTAGAGAGACAGGAGGAAGACGACAATGATGATGTCCAACGACATTGGAATTGACTTAGGTACCGCCAGCATCCTTGTATACATTAAGGGAAAAGGCGTTGTTTTAAAGGAGCCGTCCGTAGTAGCACTGGACAGAGAGACGAATAAAGTAATTACCTTCGGTGAGGAGGCGCGTCTGATGATCGGACGTACTCCGGGTAATATCGTTGCGGTAAGACCGCTCCGTAAAGGTGTAATTTCCGATTATACCGTAACCGAAAAAATGTTAAAATATTTCATTAACAAAGCGGTCGGAAAGAGAACCTTAAGAAAACCGCGTATCGCTGTCTGCATCCCGAGCGGAGCGACAGAGGTTGAGAGAAAGGCCGTTGAGGATGCAACTTATCAGGCAGGTGCCCGTGAGGTCTGCATTATCGAGGAGCCGGTTGCGGCAGCGATCGGTGCAGGAATCGATATCTCCAAGGCATGCGGAAACATGATCGTAGATATCGGAGGCGGTACTGCGGATATCGCAGTGATCTCTCTCGGAGGTACTGTAGTAAGTACTTCTATTAAGACTGCCGGAGATGACTTCGATGAAGCTCTCGTCCGCTATATGAGAAAGAAACATAACCTCCTGATCGGTGAGAGAACCGCTGAGGAGATCAAGATCAATATCGGTGCGGCTTACCGCCGTCCGGAGCTTGTGACGATGGAAGTCCGCGGAAGAAACCTTGTGACAGGTCTCCCGAAGACCATCGTTGTCACATCTGACGAGACACTCGAGGCGTTAAGAGAGCCGGCGATGCAGATCGTAGACGCTGTACACAATGTATTGGAGCGTACACCACCGGAGCTAGCGGCTGATATTTTTGACCGCGGAATTGTTCTTACCGGCGGCGGATCCCTGATCTCCGGACTTGACGCCTTGATCGAGGAGAAGACCGGAATCACGACGATGATCGCGGAGGAGCCGCTCACCGCGGTTGCGATCGGAACCGGTAAGTTTATCGAGTTCGCACACGGCGGAAAAGGCGCAGAAAAATAAAAATGGCAACTGTAACAGGCTATGTGGAAAGAATCAAATACCGCAATGAGGATAACGGTTACTCGGTCTTAAGCGTGGCGGACGGGGGAGAAGAATATATCCTCGTCGGCACATTTCCCTACATCAGTGAGGGAGAGCGGATCGAGGCGACGGGCCGGATGGTGGAACACTCCATCTACGGTGAACAGCTTGCGGTGGAGAGCTATGAGATAAAGGCTCCCGAGGACACACTGGCAATTGAACGGTATCTCGGCTCCGGTGCTATCAAAGGCATCGGAGCTGCTTTAGCTAAAAGGATCGTAAAGAAGTTCAGGGCAGACACTTTCCGGATCATGGAGGAGGAGCCGGAACGTCTCGCAGAGGTAAAGGGTGTCAGCGAGCGCATGGCGATGGAGATCAGCAGTCAGGTGGAGGAAAAACGGGATATGCGCCAGGCCATGGTCTTCCTTCAGCAGTACGGGATTTCCATGAACCTTGCGGTGAAGATCTACCAGCATTACGGTCCGAAGATGTACTCGGTCATCCAGGAAAATCCTTATCAGCTCGCGGATGATATTCAGGGCGTAGGCTTTAAGATCGCGGATGAGATCGCGGCAAAGGTCGGTATCTTTACCGACTCTGATTACCGGATCCGCAGCGGCCTTTTTTATGCTCTGCTCCAGGCGACGGGAAACGGTCATACATATCTGCCGGAGGAGGAGCTGTTTGCCAATGCGGCGGCACTCTTGAATGTAGAACCGGAGCACATGGAAAAGCATCTGGTGGATCTCCAGATGGAGAAGAAGCTGGTGGTGAAGGAAAAGGATGGGAAACGGATCGTCTATCCGGCGCAGTTCTATTATATGGAACTCAATACGGCGAGAATGCTGCATGATCTGAATATTCACTCGAAGATCAATGAGGAGGACGTGAAAAAACGGCTCAAAAAGATCACGGAGGCGGAGAAGATCGAGCTGGATGAGCTCCAGGAGCAGGCGGTGATGGAGGCGGTGAGCAATGGTCTCCTTATTATCACCGGAGGACCTGGAACTGGTAAAACAACGACGATCAACACGATCATCCACTATTTTGACCGGGAAGATATGGAGATCCTTCTGGCGGCCCCGACGGGGCGTGCGGCAAAGCGCATGACGGAGGCGACCGGATATGAGGCAAAGACGATCCATCGCCTTCTGGAGCTGACCGGAGCGCCTGTCGCGGATCCGAAAAACAACGGCAATTCCGGCGAGAACCGGCTGGAGGGCATGCATTTTGAGCGGAACGAGGAAAATCCTCTCGACGCGGATGTGATCATCATCGATGAGATGTCGATGGTCGACATCAGCCTGATCCACTCGCTCTTAAAGGCAGTAAATGTGGGGACGAGGCTGATCCTTGTGGGAGATGTTAACCAGCTTCCGAGCGTCGGACCGGGAAATGTCCTGCGGGATATGATCGCGTCTGAGGCGTTCCCTGTTGTAAAACTTACAAAGATCTTCCGCCAGGCGGCCCAGAGTGACATTATTGTCAATGCCCATAAGATCAATGACGGAGAGGTGGTTCCCTTAAATAAGAAGAGCCGTGATTTCCTTTTTATTCGCCGTGACTATCCGGCGGACATCGTGAAGGATATGATGGTCCTTGTACAGGATAAGCTGCCGAACTACGTCCATGCGGAGATGTCGGATATCCAGATCATGACGCCGATGCGGAAAGGTGCTCTCGGAGTGGAGGCGCTAAATAAGCAGCTTCAGGAGCGGTTTAATCCGCCTGCACCGCAGAAAGCGGAAAAGGAGTCCGGCGGAACGATCTTCCGGGTCGGCGATAAGGTCATGCAGATCAAAAACAATTACCAGATCGAGTGGGAGGTCCGCAACAGGTACGGGATCCCGGTGGAAAAAGGGGAAGGCGTCTTTAATGGAGACACGGGGATCATCCGGTCCATCAACAGCTTTGCGGAAACTCTGGAGGTGGAGTTCGATGAGCGGAAGATGGTGGAGTACAGCTTTAAGCAGTTGGAGGAGCTGGAACTCGCCTACGCGATCACGATCCACAAGTCCCAGGGAAGCGAGTATCCGGCGGTTGTGATCCCGGTCCATTCCGGTCCGCGGATGCTGATGACGAGAAATCTGATCTACACGGCGGTTACGAGGGCGAAATCCTGCGTCTGCCTCGTGGGAATACCGGAGGTGTTCCAGGCGATGGTGGACAATGAGGTGGAGCAGAAACGGTACTCAGGGCTGAAGGACCGGATTCTGGAGATTGATACATCTATGATGCAGAAATAGACCTGCACTATTTGTTCTAATATTTATATTTAACATGAAATTTAATAAAATTCTTGATGTCCTATATCCCCGCCGCTGTCCGGTATGCGGGGATATCACTGGCAGTTCCGGGCGGATGATCTGTCCGGACTGCCTTCATAAACTATCGTTTGTAAGATCACCGGTATGTAAAAAATGCGGAAAAGAGATTGAAGACGGGAGTCTGGAGTTCTGCCCGGACTGCATGCGCCATCCGCGTGCCTTTGAGTACGGGATCGCCTTATTAAATTACGATGAGGCGGCGAGGCATTCCATGGCGCAGATCAAGTACAATAATAAGAGAGAGTACCTGGATTTTTACGGGACAGCTCTGGCGGCACGGTACGGACGGACAATCCGCCGGATGCAGGCAGATGCCCTGGTCCCGGTGCCGGTCCATGCCACGAGGAAAAAGACCCGGGGATTCAATCAGGCAGAGATCCTGGCACGGGTCATCGGAAAGAAGCTGGGGATTCCGGTGATACCGGAAATGCTGGTGAGAAATAAGAAGACGCTGCCGCAGAAGGATCTTTCGGCAGCGGAGCGGCTTAAGAACCTTTCCGGTGCCTTTGCGGCGGGGGAGATCCCGGAGGGGATCAGGAGTGTGATCCTTGTGGACGACATTTATACAACGGGCAGTACCATCGAGGCGTGCGCGAGAGCCCTGCGGGCATCGGGGATCAGCCGGATCTATTTCGTTGTGATCTGCATGACCGGGGGCAGATAGGACAGGGAAAAGTGATATGCATACAGGTTATAGAATGAGAGATACTGCATAAATATGCAAAAGCATATGCATAAACACTTGCTTTTTGTATAGGCCTGTGGTATAGTGGGTTCCGTCGAAAAAGTTGCAAATCCGTATTGGGTTAGAGGAGGAAAATATTATGAAAAAGGCGATTGCATTATGTCTGACCGCTGCAATGGCAGCATCACTTCTTACAGGCTGCGGCAGCAAAACTACAGAGACAACGGCAGCAGCAGAGAACAAGACAGAGACAACAGCAGGTGCGGCTGCAGAAGAAAAGAAAGATGAGGCAGCCGGAGTTGTTAAGGTGATCGAATATGATCTTACAGATGAGCAGTATGCATTTGGCGTGGATAAAGACCAGCCGGAGCTGCTTGAGCAGGTAAATGCATTCATCGCAAAGATCCAGGAGGACGGAACCTTCGATACGATCTGTGATAAATATTTCAGTGATGGCGAGCCGGCTGCAGTAGAATCCGCAGAGTATGATGCTTCCAAGGATCAGCTTGTTGTTGCGACAAACGCATCCTTTGAGCCGTTTGAGTACGTAGACGGCGACAGCTACAAGGGAATCGATATGGAGCTTGCTTCTCTTCTTGCACAGGAGCTTGGCAAGGAGCTTGTAATTGAAAATATGGACTTTGATGCCGTATGCTTATCTGTTGGTCAGCACAAATGCGATATCGCAATGGCTGGCTTAACGATTAACGAGGAGAGAGAAGAATATGTAACCTTCTCTGATCCGTATTATAAAGCATCCCAGAGACTGGTTACGCTGGCAGATGATACGGCTTTTGATGACTGCAAGGATGCAGCGTCCGTAGAAGAGATCCTTAAGGGCTTAAGTGCGAGCGACAAGATCGGCGGACAGCAGGGAACAACAGCCCAGTACTTCATTGAGGGCAGTGATGACTGGGGCTTTGAAGGATTTCCGGCTGAGTGGGTACCGTATAAGAGCGCATCTCTTGCAGTTCAGGATATGATCAATGGCAACTTGAAATATGTGCTCATTGATGCGGCTCCGGCGGAAAGCATCACAAAGGCGATCAACGCAATGCAGTAAAAATATTGGAAATACTGGTTATAAAAGCGGGGGCAGGATACGGTTCGCTCCCGTTTTTGACTGTACTGGAACATGGCTGGAAACGCTGTGTTTTTGCTATCTGGAGGTATTATGGGAAACTTCGGGAACAAATGGAACAAGTTTGTACAGATATTTATTGAGAAAAACGGTTACGTCAAGGTCGTACAGGGTCTGCAGAATACGCTTCTGATCGCGGTAGTCGGCATGCTCATCGGTGTTTTGATCGGTACCATCATCGCGACGGTCCGCGTCCTGCCGAAATATAAGACACTTCCGCGGGCGCTGAATGCGGTCTGCAGCTTCTATGTGGGTCTCTTCCGCGGAACCCCGATGGTCGTGCAGCTTCTGATCTTCTACTATGTTATGCTGCCGCTTATGGGGATCAAGCTGCCGGGTGTCCGTGTTGCCATGGTGGTCTTTGGCTTAAACAGCGGCGCGTATATTTCCGAGATCATGCGAAGCGGTATCCAGTCCGTTGATCCGGGACAGCTTGAGGCGGGACGTGCAGTTGGTCTTGGCTTTGGTCCTGCGATGATCCGGATCGTAATCCCGCAGGCAGTGAAAAATATTCTTCCGACTCTGGGCAATGAGTTTATTGCCCTGATCAAGGAAACCTCCGTTGTCAGCTTCGTCGGCGCGGCGGATCTTTACGTTGCCTTCAACTATATCGGAAGCAACAGCTACGAGTTCATGGTCCCGTATCTTGTCATGGCGGCGATCTACATCGTTCTCGTGCTGGTGATCTCAATTCTTGTAAAACTGATGGAAAGGAGCCTGAAGAAGAGTGATAGACGTCATTGATCTGAAAAAAACATTTGGTGATCTGGAAGTCCTGAAGGGAATCAATGTGACCATCAATAAAGGTGACATCGTTGTAGTCATCGGTCCGTCCGGCTCCGGAAAAAGTACATTTTTAAGATGCCTGAACTGTATGGAGGATCCGACCTCCGGCAGCATCATTTTTAACGGCGTAGATATCGCCGATATGCGCGTGGACATCAATATCCACCGCCGCCATATGGGCATGGTATTCCAGCACTTCAACCTGTTCAACAATATGACTGTGATCGAGAATATCATGATGGCGCCGGTCTATGTGCGCTGTAAAGAGTTAAAGAAGGCAAAGAGAAAAGGAACGCTGGCACCTGATGCGCCGAAGACAAAGGCGGAGATCAAGGCACAGGCGAGAGAGGAAGCTCTGGAGCTGTTACGCCGCATCGGTCTTGAGGATAAAGCAGACGTTTACCCGTCCACTCTTTCCGGCGGACAGAAGCAGCGTGTGGCCATCGTCCGCGCTCTGGCGATGAAGCCGGATGTGATCCTCTTCGATGAACCGACGAGTGCTCTCGATCCGGAGATGGTAGGTGAGGTACTGGATCTCATGAAGGAGCTTGCAAACGAAGGAATGACCATGGTCGTTGTAACCCACGAGATGGGCTTTGCGAGAGAGGTTGCAAACCGCGTGCTGTTTATGGATCAGGGAAAAATTCTCGAAGAAGCTCCACCGGAAGAATTCTTCGCGCATCCGAAGAATGAGAGAACAAAGGAATTTTTATCGAAGGTCCTGTAAATATTAGATAATGAAAAGCTTCTTGTTGCCTGAAAGATGGAAACGAGAGGCTTTTTTTATTTACGCGACAACTGACCAAAGTCCGCTCTTGCGCAAAATCTTGTTCTCAATAGTGCCCCTTCTCCTTGGCGTGCCAACTACACAGCAGCAGGGAACTTTCAGAAAGCAGTGCCTGGATACAGGGATCTGGTTCCTCTTGGCTCGCAGGTGAATGCGTTGGAAAAAAGATGATGCTTGTCTGAGCGAAGCGAGTTGCATCATCTTTTTTTCGTCCCTAGCAGTCGCCCGCAAGCCTAGAGGAACCAGATCCCTGAATCCCACAAACACTGCTTTCTGAAAGTTCCCTGCCCCGCCAATCAACTAAAACTCCACGAAAACTCTTATTTCTCAAGGAAATGCTTGACGCGCCGCAATTCTTATGTTACAATATTCGGGCGAATGGAAGATATAGGTCTTTTTTTTATGCTCAAAAAACGATAGCAATGAATAGAGAAAAGACCGCCTTACAAAGAAATTAAACGGAGGTGGAAGTCGTGCGCACTAAGATTACACTGGCATGCACAGAATGCAAGCAGCGCAACTACAACATGACGAAGGATAAGAAGACTCATCCGGACCGCATGGAGACAAAGAAGTACTGCAGATTCTGCAAGAGACATACGATGCACAAAGAAACTAAGTAATCCGGTTTGCAAGAAGGACGTGAATTTATGGGAGAAACGGCAAGTAATGAGAAAGCCCCTAAAACGGACTTTATCAAAGGCTTAAAAGCTGAATTCAATAAGATCATCTGGCCGGATAAGGATACGCTTACGAAAGAGACCGCTGTAGTAGTCGTATCAACAGTAATTCTGGGGATTGTTATCGCAGCCCTTGACCTGATCATCAAATTTGGTCTCAATATTGTACTTGGTTAAGGATGAGGTGAAGATATGTCAGAAGCACAATGGTATGTTGTACACACTTATTCCGGATATGAGAATAAGGTAAAGGTTGACATTGAGAAAACAATCGAAAACAGAGGTCTTCAGGATCAGATCTTAGAGGTCTCCGTCCCGCTGGAAGAAGTCATCGAGCTTAAAAACGGTGCTCAGAAGCAGGTCGAGCGTAAGATGTTCCCGGGCTATGTGCTGATTCATATGATCATGAATGATGATACATGGTACGTTGTACGGAACACCAGAGGTGTGACCGGATTCGTAGGACCGGGATCCAAGCCGGTGCCGCTTTCAGAAGAAGAGATGATGAGTCTTGGCTTTAAGGCACCGGATGTCGTTGTAGATTTCGCCGTCGGAGATACCGTCGTTGTTACGGCCGGCGCATGGAAGGATACCGTCGGTGTCATTAGAACCGTCAATGAGTCCAAGCAGTCCATTACAATCAACGTCGAGATGTTCGGCCGTGAAACACCGGTGGAACTGAGCTTTTCTGAAATCAAGAAGATGTGACCGTAAACGGACTAAGATCCGGACCGGTCGTCCGTACCTTTTTTAGGAAAACGGACTTTGTGCCCGCGTGGGAGGGAAATCCCCGACATTACCACATTATTTAGGAGGTGCCTAATTATGGCAAAGAAAGTTACAGGTTATATTAAATTACAGATTCCTGCCGGCAAGGCAACACCGGCTCCGCCAGTTGGACCGGCTCTTGGACAGCACGGTGTTAACATCGTACAGTTCACAAAGGAGTTCAACGCTAAAACTGCTGACCAGGGCGATATGATCATCCCGGTTGTTATCACAGTTTACGCTGACAGAAGCTTCAGCTTCATCACAAAGACTCCGCCGGCTGCTGTATTATTAAAGAAGGCTGCAAAGATCAAATCCGGTTCCGCAACACCGAACAAAGCAAAGGTAGCTACTCTTACAAGAGCTGAAGTACAGAAGATCGCTGAGCTCAAGATGCCAGACTTAAACGCTGCAAGCATCGAGGCTGCTACAAGCATGATCGCTGGTACTGCTCGTTCCATGGGTATCACCGTAACAGACTGATCGTAAGCAACTGAATGGAGGACGGACCTCCATATACAGCAACAATCACGTGGGAGGGAGGACTCCCGACACTACCACAGGAGGTTTTTTATAATGAAAAGAGGAAAAAGATACGTAGAAGCGGCAAAAGCTATCGACCGCGCTACTCTTTATGATACAGCAGATGCAATCGCATTAGTTAAAAAGTCTGCTGTTGCTAAATTTGATGAAACAATCGAGGCTCACTTAAGAACAGGCTGTGATGGCCGTCATGCTGATCAGCAGATCCGTGGTGCAGTAGTTCTGCCGCACGGAACAGGTAAGACTGTTCGTATCCTTGTATTCGCAAAAGGACCGAAGGCTGATGAGGCTCAGGCTGCAGGCGCTGACTTCGTTGGAGCAGAGGATTTAATTCCGAAGATCCAGAACGAAGGCTGGTTAGATTTTGATGTAGTTGTTGCTACACCGGATATGATGGGCGTTGTTGGACGTCTTGGCCGTGTACTCGGACCGAAGGGCTTAATGCCGAACCCGAAGGCTGGTACCGTAACAATGGACGTTACAAAGGCTATCAAAGAGATCAAAGCTGGTAAGATTGAGTACAGACTCGATAAGACAAACATCATTCACGTGCCAGTAGGTAAGGCTTCTTTCACAGAAGAACAGTTAGCGGACAACTTCCAGACGCTTATGGATGCAATCAACAAAGCAAAACCGAGCACAGTAAAGGGCGCTTACTTAAAGAGCGTTACTCTTACTTCCACAATGGGCCCGGGCGTTAAGTTAAACGTAGCTAAGTTAACAAACTAGTCGATTGTGTCATTTTAACTGTCAGACATTGATCTGGTTCTGCGCCCCAGCGGCATACAACCGGATTGACCGTCTGGCAGTATTTTAATGCAAAAAACTAAAAAAGTGATTGACAATCCAAATATATTATGATAAACTATTTGGGTATTGAATGCCGAAGACAGCAGGTGCCGTAAGGCGTAAGGTAAAAACACCTGCCGAGGGACGTACAAAACTCACACAGAATTTTGTAAACCTCTCGGTCTGCGGACAGAGAGGTTTTTCTGATAAGCGAAAAAATGCTGTGACGGCGAATCCAATACTAAATAAAACAGGAGGTAAACCATTCATGGCAAAAGTTGAATTAAAGCAGCCGGTAGTTGCTGAGATCGCTGAAGTCCTCAACGGAGCAAAGTCTGCTGTAGTCGTTGACTACCGTGGATTAACTGTTGAGCAGGATACTGCTCTTCGTAAACAGTTAAGAGAAGCTGGTGTTTCTTATAAAGTATATAAGAACACAATGATCCGCTTCGCTGCAAAGGGAACTGAGTTCGAAGCACTTGAGCCGCATCTTGAAGGACCGACAGCACTTGCTGTTTCTAAAGAAGATGCAACAGCTCCGGCCAGAGTATTAGCTGAGTTCGCAAAGAAAGCTGACAAGCTTGAATTAAAAGGCGGCGTTGTAGAGGGAACATACTACGATGCAGCAGGTATCGGTGTGATCGCAAGCATCCCGTCCAGAGAGGTTCTTCTTGGAAGACTTCTTGGAAGCATGCAGTCCCCGATCACAAACTTCGCACGCGTTCTCAACCAGATCGCAGAGAAGAACGGCGAAGGCGCAGAAGCTCCGGCAGAGGCTTAATCCTCATCCCGGTCCTGCAGGCGGAAACACGCATCGCGTGATCCCGTCAAAGGCAGCATAGATGCTGTATAAAAGTTGTGAAAAACAAACGTGAAATATAAATTATTATGGAGGTAAATTATAATGGCAAAGTTAACAACCGCTGAGTTTATCGAAGCTATCAAGGAATTATCCGTATTAGAGTTAAACGAATTAGTAAAGGCTTGTGAGGAAGAGTTCGGTGTATCCGCAGCAGCAGGCGTAGTAGTTGCAGCAGCAGGCGCTGGCGCAGCAGCAGAGGAAGAGAAGACTGAGTTCGACGTTGAGCTTACAGAAGTAGGCCCGAACAAGGTTAAAGTTATCAAAGTTGTTCGTGAAGTAACAGGTCTTGGCCTCAAGGAAGCTAAGGACGTTGTAGACGGCGCTCCGAAGGTTCTTAAGCAGGGTGCATCCAAAGACGAAGCTAACGACATCAAGACAAAACTTGAGGCTGAAGGCGCTAAGATTACTCTTAAGTAATCAACTTTTATACTTTGAATGTTTTGATCCGCAGGAAGATGACTTCCTGCGGATTTTTTCATGTAACAGGAAATTCCGAGGAATTCCCCGTTACATAAAAAGGCACTGACGTGCCAAAGATGCACACTCGCGCAAAGATGTAGATTGTCGCAAGCGGCCGCGCGAGGCGCGAGAATGTGCTAAGGCACATTCTTTTCATTTTGGGGCGATTGTAAGTAATTTGGCGGTGGAAAGACAGGCGCTTATGTGTTAAAATGGATAGCATGAAAATGGCATTGCCTGCCCATTATGCGTATCAATGATCGGGCGGGACAAAAAGGAGAAAGAAATGATTGAAGAATTAGTAAAGAGATACCCGGTTCTGGAATCCGTAAAGGGGCAGATCGAGGATGCATACAAGATCTTGGAGACATGCTATGAGGACGGAGGAAAGCTTCTGATCGCCGGAAACGGCGGAAGTGCCGCAGACTCTGACCATATCGTCGGAGAGCTGATGAAAGGTTTTGTAAAGCGTCGCCCGGTATCTGCGGAACTCGCCGAGGCGTTAAAGCAGACAGACCCGGAGAGAGGGGAAGAACTGGCGAAAAAGCTTCAGGGCGGGCTCCCGGCCATCGCCCTCACAAACCATGCGGCTCTCTCCTCAGCATTCGCAAACGATGTGGATGGAATGCTCTCTTACGCACAGCAGTTAAACGGCTACGGAAAAGCAGGGGATGTGTTCCTCGGAATCAGCACCTCCGGAAACTCTGAGAATGTGATGTATGCCGCTGTGACCGCAAAGGCAAAGGGACTTAAAGTTGTCGGTCTTACGGGAAAGACAGGCGGAAAGCTCGCAAAGCTCGCAGATGTCGCTATTATCGTGCCGGAGCAGGAGACCTATAAGATCCAGGAACTCCACCTGCCGATCTACCATGCGCTCTGCCTGATGTTAGAAGATAAGTTTTATGCGGAATAAAAAGACCATGACCTGGGGGGAATTATGAAGAGACGGGAATGTGCCTCGTTAATTATTCTGGCATTGGCGGCGGTACCCGCACTGTTAGTTGCCATCGGACAGGTTTATGTGACAGGCGTAGACGGGATCAGGCTCAGAAGAACGGAGACCATCGACCTTCTGACGGAGATCGCGGTGCTGTTCTTTTTATATCTGTTCACGATCTGGAAAATTGAATCGAACCGGATCCGGACAGGTGCGGTACTTCTCATCACAGCCGGATTTCTCTGGATCCATCAGGCATTCACGGCGATGATCCTGTCAGGCGCGTATGTGCTGGTGCTTTTGATGCTCGGCGCACGGATCCGCAGAGGGATGGACCGGGAGCACAGATGGAGGGAGTACCATGTGATCACAGGGCTGGCGGACTTCCTTCTTGGAAGTGGATTTATGATATGCCTGTTCTGCCTGGGATCCCTGTTTTTCGGATGTGGGATCACAAGCTTCCGGTTTCTCACAGTGGTCATCGCCGGACTTCTGGCTGGGTACCGGATGATGGAATTGAGGGCGGCGGGAGATAGCGGAATGCCGTGGAAACGCGTGCCGCAGAGAACCAGGATCTCCCTGGAGATGTCCATCTGTATCGCGCTCATGTTCGCCATGATCCTTTTGCAGGCGGGACGAATGAATATCTGTGCCGACTACGATTCCCTCCATTACGGACTGCGGAATGAGTATGTTCTGGACAACGGCGGCGGAATCTATGAAAATCTCGGAATGGTCAATGTGGTGTACACCTATTCGAAAGGCCTTGAGACATTGCTTTTACCGATCTCCGGGCTGCCGTCCTACGGATTTTTCCTGAGCTTCCAGATTTGGATGACTGTCGGCACTCTGATCGCGGCGGGACAGATCGTGGAGCTGTTTGTCGGAAGAAGGTATGCGGTGAGATGCATGACACTTCTCTCCTGCATTCCGGGAATCATGAACATGTCCATCACGGCAAAGACGGATTCCATGACGGTGTTTATGCAGCTTGTACTGCTGCTGTTTCTTCTGCTCTATATCCGCAGACAGAGGAGCGCGTATCTCGTGCTGGCGGTGGACGCCTACCTGATGACACTCGTGTTAAAGCCAACGGCACTTGTATTTTCAACGGTGGCCGCTGGAACGGCGGGGCTTTATATCCTGCTCACGAGACAGCTGAAATTCCGGCTGAAGGGAAGTTTTCTTCCTTCCTGTATCTATATGATCCCGATGTGGCTTCTCATCTGGTATCGGACATGGCTGCATACGGGACTTCCGCTGACATCCGTGTTTAACTCGATCTGGGCGGCCCTCGGATTTACCGTGAGGTACCCGTACCGGTTTGAAAGTCTGCCGTCGAACGGCGGATCCATGATCTCAATCGAGGGACTAAAGCACATTTTAAAGAGAATTTATGGTGTCCTCATGGCCCCTGTGGGCGAGGACATGGCCCATGTGCGGATTGCCTGGGGCACACCGCTGCTTCTGCTCTTTCTTCTTCTCGTCTGTCTGCCGGTGCTGGCGGATGTGAGAAGATCGAGGCAGAAAGAGAAAAATACCTTGATCTGTCTGGCCTTGGTATTTGTGACGAACGGACTCATGAGTCTCATGGCTCTTTACCTGTTATGGCAGGTGGACGGCAACTATTTCCTGCTTCTCTATGCGCTGTCAGCGATCATGGCGGTGATTGTGGTAGGAAAATTAAAGAGCGGTTTCCTGCGCGGGTCCATATGCAGGATGCTGGTACCGTTTATTCTCTTTAATGTGACCATCACGGCGGTCAGCAACTGGGGCGGAACCCTGGGACTGACACCGGTGAAGTTCATCCACAAGGGATATTATGATCATATGGAAGAGTCCCATGAACTGCTTGCTTTCTACGGAAATGAGAAGATATGGGATATCCTGGCGGAGAACCCGAGAAACCGCGTCGTCGTATTCGGTGAGCAGCCGGAAATGCTGAGGTTCCCGTGCAGCACCCAGAGTTACACGGACATTGAGGGAAGCGGTGGAAACTTTAATCTCTCATCCAGCCCGGAGGCGCTGGCGGACTTCTTTACATTCGCGGGAGTAGATTACATCTATCTCGGAAGCGGATACTTAAAGCCTGGAACGGATGGATTCCGGAACGTGACAGGTCTCTTAAAACAGGGGTATCTTATGGATCTCCTGTATGAAAACGGAAACGGGCTTGCGGTATTCTCGTCTGATCCGAAGAACCTCACCGAGGAGGAGAGTGAGGCGCTTTTAGCGGAGTTTACTGAAAAATACTGGCCCGGAGAACAGCAGTAAGGGGATAAGACATGAATTTACAGGAGAAGATCCTGAAAGTGTGGAGGAGGTGGAGCCCGGAGCTCCTCATCTTTGCGATCTTTCTGGGATTTGGATTTTGGATCAACCGTGGAGTGGAATTAAAGGGACTTTACATGGATGACCTGTATCTCTGGTCCTGCTACGGGAACCAGTCATTTACGGAGTATGTATTCCCAATGGGCAGCAGCCGCTTCCGCTTCCTGTTTTATCTGGCGTCCTGGCTGGAGCTTTTCTTCATCGGGGGACATGTGGAATGGATGGTTCCATTCAACATCATCCTGAATACGGGAATCGCATACAGCATTTACAGGATGGCGGTGTCATTCAGCGACGGGCGAAGGATCATAAGCTTCGCTGTGGGGATTCTCTACCTGTCATCCAGAATGGCATATTATCAGATCGGCCAGTTTTACGGTCTGATGGAGAGCCTGGCGCTCTGGGCAGCGCTGGGGATACTGTGGTTTCTGTACCGGTATGTGAATGAGAAAAAAACGGGGGCCTTTCTCATGGCAAACCTCCTGTATTTCGTGGTCAGCTTCATTCACGAACGGTATATGGCGCTTCTTCCATTGTTGCTTCTGGCAGTAGCCCTCGGATTTGGAAAGGGACTGGCGCCGGAGACTGTGACAGCGGAGACAGGGAGAAATAGTGAACCGAACCGCGCCGCGGAGCCGGGACGAAGCCGCGGAAGAGGACAGAGCCGCGGGGCGCAGAATAAAAAAGAGGCGGCGGCCCGCACAGCAGCGGCTGAGGAGAAGGTTGGTTTCCATCTCCCGAAGCTCCTGCTTTTCGTGATCACGCTTTTCGTGTTCGGCGCGATCCAGATGATCCGCCTTTACACTATCGGAACGCTTTCACCGGCGGGAACCGGCGGAACTGACGTGGCAGATACTTTTAAGTTCACGGACGCCATTGGACAGGCACTGAACCAGGTGGGACTCGTGTTTGGGAGAAACTCCGGACCGCTCCACCTCTGTATCGAACCGTTTGCGGACAGCCCGGATAGAATCAAAAATCTAATCCTGGCGGCGGAGGCAATTCTGGGTGTCGGCGTTCTGGCGGCTGTGATCGGTATGATCCGGGCGCGGGATGAGATCGTCTGCCATTTAAAGAACGCGGTGCTGTTCCTTGTGTTTATCACACTCTGCATCGGCAGCTCCAGCGTGACGATCCGTGTGGAGATGCGCTGGGTCTATGTGGCTTACGCGGCGGCGCTTCTGTTCTTTGCCTACCTGTCACGGGTGATGGGGAAGGCGGGGATCCTGGTGCTGTTGTACGGCTGCCTGATCTTCCCGGTGGAGACATATTACCGGGACAACTGGGACAACCTGTATCTGTGGGCGCCCCAGAGCCAGTATAATTCCCTGGCGGAGAAGACATACGGAACATACGGGGACGATATCTTCGACAAGGAGATCTACATCATCGGGAAGGATTTTGAGATCAGTGATTTTAATGCTGAAACATTCCTGAAAGTATATGCAAAAGATAAAACAAATGTTCCGAAGCTCCAGTTTATCGACAGTGACATGGATCTCAAGGAGATCACGGATGACATGGTGATCCTGTGTGAGGATCCGGAGCACAACGCATACAACGATGTGACGGAGATCGTGAAGAGGCAGAGGTTCGACACGCCCTTCGGCAGCTATTCGGACGGATGGATCGATGAGCACGCGAAGATCGTTCTGACAAACGGGGAGAGCAGCAAGCTGACCTTAAAGTGCTACTACCCGGGCAGGCTTACAGGCGGTGAGACCTGTAAGATCAAGGTGAACGGACGGCAGATGGCTGATCTTGTATTTACGGACAACACGATGTACTACGAGATCCCGGCTGCGCCGTATCAGAGATTTACCGTGGAATTTTCCTGCAACTTCTATGTGAAAGGGGCGAAGGAACACCGCGGGGAGGAAAATCTGGCGATGGTCGTGAAGGTGGTAGACCAGTAAAAGAGGCAGGTCCGCAGAAATTTTTGCGGACCGCCGGGAAAACGCAGGAATGAAATTTTCTGCAAAAGGGCAGCCGGAGAAGGCTGCGACAGTAAAAAAGGAGAATCAGAAGAATGAATGGACAGCAGTGGGCTCCAATGTGCGCGGGCTTTGCCGTTGCTGTGGTCCTGTTCCTTGTACTCGGGTATTTCCTGAGGAAGAGGGACATGACTGCCCATCTTGCTCCCGTAAAGCGGGAACTCAAGAAGGAAAAGCAATGGCTGCGGCGCGGGGAGTATAATGCGGCTATGGTAAAGGGCCGCCAGAATCTGGAACTGTTTCTGAAGCTGGTGGCGGAATTTAATGGGATCGAGCTCGACAATTCTGCCCAGGCGATGGCGAACGCCAAGAGCGGTCCGGATGGAAGAGGACAGCGCGAAACTTACCGGATGAACGGGAGAAAGCGTCAGAGAGTCATGACATTCCAGCAGTTTGGATGGTGGCTCGACGAGAATGGGTATCTGGACCGGGTCGGAAAGTGGGAATTGAACGAGATCCGCGTGATCGGAAACAAGGCGGTTCATGAGAACTATGTTTCTAAGGAAGATGCCTGGAATCAGTACAATTATATGGAAGATGTTCTGCGGATCGTCGCTGACCACCACGCAAACCGGCGGAAACAGAGAGGACCGGCGGTTAAAAAGAGCCAGACGGGGTGCCATGGGGCGAGCGTGAAGAAGACGTCCGTGGCACAGATGAAAGGACGCGGACAGGGGCAGTCAAAGAGTGGAGGACAGAGTCAGGCAGGAAAAAGCCAGGCGAAGAACAGCGGACAGGGACATGCCCGGAAGCGTGAAGGCGGAAAGCAGACCAGTGGCGGGAACGCGAGGCAGGACGCAAAGGTAAGCGGCAATCAGAGAGTGGTTCAGAAGACCGAGGGAAAGAAAACGGCGGAACAGAAAAGCACTGAGAATAAGCAGACATTGAGAAAGCCGCAGAACGGCAGCAATGGGAAGGCAGCTGGAAAGAATGAGACGTCGGAGAGAACTCAGCAGAAGAGAGAAGTAAAAACAGCGGTCAATAAAGCCCAGCAGAGCAGGGAAGTAAAGATTGTAGAGAAGACCGCAGAGAATGCCCAGCCGGAGAAGCTGAGTTCTTCCGCGAAGAGGCGTCAGAGAAGAAAGCGCGCGAAAGCAGCCAGAGAGCAGGCTGAGGCAGCAGGAATGGTTCGCGAGACTGCACCGCAGAGTAAGGCAGCAAAGCCGACAGAAAAAATAGCAGAGCCGACAGAAAAAACGGTAAAGCCGACAGAAAAACGCACTGTGTGTCATGGGAAAGAGACAGATCGCCAACCGCGCCAGGTACAGCCCCAGACTTCCATGAGGATCGTGACACTCAGTCAGCCAACCGGCGGATGGACAGCGGGAACTGATAAGAAAGAGACAGTGAAGTCAGAAAAGTCAAAGAAGAACACAGCACCGCAATTGAAGCGGAAGAGTGGAGAAGCGGAAAAGCGGACGCAGGGGAATATTGCAGCAAGGCAGACACAGAATGAAGGCGCAGCAGATCCGACAGCGAGACGCCGCCGCAGACCGAAAAGAAGACCGGCAGCGGAACATGCAGGAAATAACGTAGGAAGAACCGCAGCAGGCGGAGGAGATCATGAAGAATAAGAAAAGCTATGTCTATATCGGACTTCCAGTTCTGGGGATGATTTTTTATCTGGCATATATCAGGCGCTCCGCCATTGACATGGTGTATTCCGATTATATCCGGCTCATCAATTCCTATCTGCCGGACGTGTGGAACCCGGATAAGTTTTTTGTGGCGGATCTGCTCACAAGAATTCCGGTGAACTTCTTAGAGCGCGGACTGAATGTCATGATCTTTGGATACAGCGTCACTGTGGACCGGATCATGGGCATCCTCGGATTTGGACTCTCCGCCCTGGTCATCGGCCGGTACAGCAGGAAAAAGGAACTCTGCCCGGTCTGGTACGCGGCGATGATGATCGTTATGTTCAGCCTTAATAAGTGGGAGATGCTGTACAACGGAACCGGATGGGCGCATTTCCTGGCATTCGGATTGTTTTTCTGGAATTATGCCCTGCTGGATCAGGTGTACGAAAAGGGATTCCGAAACGCGAAGAAATCGGAGCTTGTACTTCTCTTTGTACTGCCGTTTGTGATCACCATAGGGGCGGCGGGACCGTACTGCGCGATCTACACGGTAACGATCGTGATGGCGTACCTGTTTATTTACGTGCGCGATATTGTAATTGCAAAGAGTTTATCTGGAAAATATCAGGCAAAGGCCGACAGACAGAATTTAAGCAGCACGGATAGGAAAAACGTATCGGGCAAAGGCAGGGAAAACGCTGGCGTGATCGGTGTAATTTCAGATGATCTTGCCGGAATCGGAACCGCCCGCGTGATCGCCCTGATCGCAGTGGCAGTCATTCCGTTTCTCATTTACCTCTGGAGCAACTCCCAGGCGGTTTACGAGTATTCGGGAGCGGTAAATGTGCCGCTCTTTACGGCTTTCCGACAGGATCCGAAATTTTTTATTAAATTTCTTCTTAAGTCTTTTGCTTCCATGGTTTTTGGAGTAGAATTGATTGACAGGAGCTTTGCAGGGATTCCGGGGAAGGTCTGGTGCGCGGTCGGCGTGATCGTCCTGTTTGCGTATTTCTTTGCGCTGTGGATGAATTTTTATTACCGGATCGAGAAACAGACGATCCTGCCGCTGATGCTCCTGGCAGGCGGTGGTATGAACCACCTGATGGTGCTTGTGAGCCGGTATATCTTTATGCCGAATGACAAGTATGGGATGAGTTCCCGGTATGCGCTGCAGTATCAGATCGGTGTGATCGGAATCTTTCTTACGTTCGCTCTGGCTGCGAAGTGCGGATTCTGTAAAAAGGAAGAATGCAGGGAAAGCAGAGGCACAGAGCCGAAAGGGGCACAGCATATCAGCAGGACTGAAAAGGATCCTTTGCCAAAGCTGGTAAAGAGATTATCGATCGCCCTCGCCGCCATGTTCCTCATCGGAAACGTGATGACGACGGCGGAGGAATTCCGCTTCGGAAAGTACCGGAAAGAACATAACCGGGACGAGGTAAAACAGATCGTATTAAATTTTGAAAACGAGTCAGACAAAACACTGGAGGACGCGCTGGAGTATCACAAACCGGGATGCCGGGAAGCACTTACGGTCCTCAAAGAAAACGGTTGGAATATATGGAGGTAAACCTATGAAAGTAGTAATCCTGGCAGGAGGATTCGGAACAAGGATCAGCGAGGAGAGTCATTTAAAACCAAAGCCGATGATCGAGATCGGTGAGAAGCCGATCATGTGGCATATCATGAAATATTATTCCCAGTTCGGGTATAACGAATTTATTATCTGTCTGGGATACAAACAGTATGTGGTAAAGGAGTTCTTTGCGGATTACTTCCTTCACACATCTGATGTGACCTTCGATCTTGCGAACAACAGCATGAAGGTCCACAACAACTATGCGGAGCCGTGGAAGGTGACTCTGATCGACACAGGACTCAACACCATGACCGGCGGACGCGTAAAGAGGATCAAAGAGTATGTGGGAAATGAGCCGTTTATGCTGACCTACGGCGACGGTCTCGCAAACATCGACTTAAAGGCACTGGAAGAGTTCCACAGAAGCCATGGAAAGCTCGCAACCATCACGGCAGTCAATATCGGACAGCGCTTCGGTGTCCTCGACCTCGAGGATAACGGAAAGATCAATTCCTTCCGCGAGAAGAATGACGATGACGGCAGCCTGATCAACGGCGGTTACATGGTATTAAATCCGGGCGTATTCGACTACATTGAGGGCGATTCCACCGTATTCGAGCAGGCACCGTTAAGAAACCTCGCAAAGGACGGCGAGCTCATGGCATACCGCCACGAGGGATTCTGGAAGTGCATGGATACCCAGCGCGAGAAACAGCAGTTAGAGGCGATGTGGCAGTCAGGAAACGCGCCGTGGAAGATCTGGGAATAGGTTCACACGCCTGCTTTCCGGAAGCCGCTGTGAGGATCGCAGAAAACGGCTGCGCGGAGAGCAAAAATCCGTAAATGGAGATACGAAAATGAATTTGGAAGAAGTATTTAACTTTTATAAAGGAAAGAAGGTCCTCGTAACCGGACATACCGGCTTTAAGGGAACCTGGCTTTCCAGGATCCTTGTAAACGCGGGGGCGGAGGTCACAGGATATTCCTTAAACCCGCCGACAGACCCGGCACTGTTCAACATGGCAGGTCTTGAGGGTAAGATGAATTCTGTCATCGGTGACATCAGGGACCTCGCCCATTTAAAGCAGGTATTCGAGGATACAAAACCGGAGATCGTCTTACATCTGGCGGCACAGCCTATCGTGCGGGACTCCTATAAGGATCCGGTCTACACCTACGAGACGAACGTCATTGGCACCGTCAATATTTTGGAGTGTGTCCGCCTGAATCCGTGCGTGAAGTCTTTCTTAAACGTGACGACGGATAAGGTCTACGAGAACAGGGAGTGGGAGTACGGCTACCGCGAGGTGGACCGCCTGGACGGCTATGATCCGTATTCCAACAGCAAATCATGTTCCGAGCTTGTGACACACAGCTACAGGAAGTCCTTCTTTGCGGACGGACACTGCGCGATCTCAACCTGCCGTGCGGGAAATGTCATCGGCGGCGGCGACTTCGCGAATGACCGTATCGTTCCGGACTGCGTCCGCGCGGCGATGGCGAAAAAGCCGATCGTTGTCCGCAATCCGCATTCTACCCGCCCGTACCAGCATGTGCTGGAGCCGTTAGCGGCATATCTCATGGTTGCGAAGGCCCAGTATGAGGACGGAAAATACGCCGGATACTACAACGTGGGACCGGATGACAAGGACTGCGTGACCACGGGTGAGCTTGTGGACATGTTCTGCAGCGCTTGGGGAAATGGACTTTCCTGGGAAAACAAGAGCGACGGAGGTCCTCACGAGGCAAACTTCTTAAAACTCGACTGCTCCAAGTTGAAGACCACATTTGGATGGCATCCGCGTTATGGCGTGAAGGAAGCCATCGGACTCACCGTTGAGTGGTGCCAGGAGTATGAGAAGAACGGCGATGTTGTGGCTGTCATGGACAGACAGATCAAGGAGATGTTCCAGTAGAACAGAAGAAAATAGTCCACTATTTGAAAAAGACAGGAAACCTGGAGGTGCGTGCAGAAACTTCCCGGCAAATGAAACATTGTATACAGCAGGAACGAGTTCAGAAATTGGTCTGCTGTATCATCAGGAAAGGAAAAAGTTATGTTTGAAAACAAGACAGAGGCGGAGGCAAGAAAAGAGATCCTTGACCTCGTAGCCGAATATGCCGATAAATTCCATAACCAGAAAAAGGAATTCCATGAGGGAGACCGTATTCCGTACGCGTCCCGTGTGTACGACAGCAGGGAGATGGTAAACCTTGTGGACAGCTCCCTGGAGTTCTGGCTTACATCCGGACGTTACACGGATGAGTTCGAGAAAAAACTCGCGGAGTACCTTCGTGTGCGCTACTGCGCCCTCGTAAACTCCGGTTCCTCCGCAAATCTGATCGCATTCATGACACTTACATCCCCGCTTCTCGGCGAGCGCCGTGTAAAGCGCGGGGACGAGATCATCACTGTTGCGGCAGGTTTCCCGACCACCGTAACTCCAGCGATCCAGTATGGCGCTGTCCCGGTGTTCGTTGACGTGACGATCCCGCAGTACAATATCGATGTCACGAAGTTAGAGGCGGCACTTTCCGATAAGACAAAGGCAGTCATGATCGCCCATACACTCGGAAACCCGTTCGATTTAAAGGCAGTGAAGGAATTCTGTGAGAAACATAACCTGTGGCTCGTTGAGGACAACTGCGACGCGTTAGGCTCCAGATACACCATCAACGGTGAGGAGAAATTCACCGGAACCGTAGGCGATATCGGAACATCCAGCTTCTATCCGCCGCACCACATGACCATGGGTGAGGGCGGAGCCGTTTACACGGACAATCCGCTGTTAAACAAGATCATCCGTTCCTTCCGCGACTGGGGCCGTGACTGTGTCTGCCCGTCCGGACATGACAACCTCTGCGGACACCGCTTTGACAGACAGTACGGTGAGCTTCCGCTTGGCTATGACCACAAATATGTATATTCCCATTTCGGATATAACCTGAAAGCCACAGACCTCCAGGCAGCCATCGGATGTGCCCAGCTCGAGAAATTCCCGACCTTCGTGGAGCGCAGACGCCACAACTTCGACCGCCTGAGAGCAGCTCTCGCTGAGACAGAGGACCGTCTGATCCTTCCGGTACCGGCTGAGAATTCCAGACCAAGCTGGTTCGGCTTCCTGATCACATGTAAAGAGGGAACTGACAGAAATAAACTCGTCCAGTACATCGAGAGCAAAGGCATCCAGACGAGAATGCTGTTTGCCGGAAACCTCATTAAGCATCCGTGCTTCGACGAGATGAGAGCAGAGAAAAAGGGCTACCGCGTAGTAGGAACCCTGGAAAATACGGACCGGATCATGAGTGACACCTTCTGGGTTGGCGTTTATCCGGGAATGACAGACGAAAAGATCGACTATATGGCAAAAGTGATTAAAGAGGGGCTGTTACAGTGAGCGGAGAAAAATCCTTTGACCTGACGAAAGTCCATGAGGTCAACTTAAAGCTTTTAAAGGAGATCGACCGGATCTGCAGAAAGTACAAGATCAAGTACGCACTGGATTCCGGCACGCTTCTGGGCGCGGTGCGCCACGGCGGCTTCATCCCGTGGGATGACGATGTGGACGTCATGTTCACGAGAAAGAACTACGAGATGTTCGCGAAGGTCGTAAGACGGGAGCTGCCGGAGGACATGTCCTTTGTGGAGCCGAACGAGTACCATGGCGGAAAGGCGTTCTACGACTTTATCTCCCGTGTGACATACAATAAGAGCCAGAAGTTCGAGGACTCCGGAAAGATGGAGTTCTATGACGATAAGATCAGCCGCCTGAATGTGGACCTGTTCATCGTGGACGGACTTCCGGAGGGAAAGCTCGCGAAGAAGCTCACAAAGCTCTCCCACTGCGTTCTCTACGGATTTGCCCTGGGACACCGGTATGAGATCGATTACAGCGATTACAAGGGCGTTATGAAGCTTTTTGTGGCAGTTCTCGCGACCATCGGAAAGCTGATCCCATTCCCGGTGATCTGGAAGCTGTGGAATGCCCTGTGCCATATGGACAGCAGGAAAGAGCGCCCGTTATATTTCTACACGGGTTACGCGCCGAACTGGTTCTATGTGGAGATGAAGAGAGAGTGGGACGATGAGGTCGTTGAGATGCCTTTTGAGGACACAAGGTTCTACGCTCCGGCCGGCTGGGATGAGCTTCTGACGCAGCTTTACGGCGACTACATGAAGCTTCCGCCGGAGGAAAAACAGATTCCGGAACATTCCGATATGGAGATCAAAATTTATGACTAAACTGCTTTCGGTCGTTGTATCGGTATACAACGAGGAGCTGGCGCTAAGAGAATTCTATGCAGAGACAGGGAAGATCCTGAAAAGGCTGCCGGGAAACTGGGACTATGAGTTCCTGTTCGTGAACGACGGCAGCAGGGATCAGTCCCTTTCGATCCTAAAGGAGTTCGCGGCGTCGGACGAAAAAGTGAAGATCGTCAATTTTTCCAGGAACTTCGGGCATGAGGCGGCGATGATCGCAGGGCTGGACTATGCGGGCGGTGACGGTATCGTCTGCATGGACGCGGACCTGCAGCATCCGCCGGAGTGCCTGCCGGAGATCGTGGAAAAATTTGACGAGGGATATGAAGTGATCAGCATGGTCCGCACGAGGAATAAGACGGCTGGGCTGGTGAAGAATGTCACATCCGCGGCGTTCTACAAGCTGATCAACCATCTCTCCGATGTGAAGTTTGAGGCCAACGCCTCGGACTTTTTTGCGGTGAGCAAAAACGCGGCGGAGGTTCTCAGGAACAACTACCGGGAGAAGGTCCGCTTCCTGCGGGGCTATGTCCAGAGTATCGGTTTTGAGAAGACCACCATCGAGTACGAGGCGAGACCGCGTTTTGCAGGGGAGAGCAAGTACAGCTTAAAGAGTCTGTTCAAGTTTTCCATCAACACGATCCTGTGCTTTTCTGATCTGCCGTTAAAGCTTGGAATCTATTCCGGTGTGATCACAGCGCTTTTCGGACTGATCATGGTGATCTATACCGTCTATACCTGGAAAATCTATGGGGCGCCGAACGGCTATGCGACCATCGTGGTACTGATCTCGTTTATGTTTTCCGTGTTGTTTGTGATCGTGGGGATCATCGGCGAGTATATCGCGATCCTGTTTGCGGAGATCAAGGACAGGCCGGTGTATATCGTGAAAGATACTGCTAATATCAAAAAAAACCGAAGCAAAGATACAGATGGACAGGATGTCCGGTAGGTTCTATGCATGGAAAATGATCCTGGCAGGAACTTTTTCAGCTGTGATCGGCGGACTCCCACCGGAACCACTGGAAAAACATTACAAAATCATGAATTATTTGTGTAAATTTGAGAAAAGGACTTCAAAAATAAAAGGGAATCGTATATAATACGTGAGTATGCCGATTTCCCGGAAAATTCTATTTAGCATAATGGGAGATCCGTTGAATTCAGAGGAGGAATTTTATCATGAAATTATTAAAGAGAATGGCTGTGCTGTCTTTAGTAGTTCTTGCCCTTGGCGGATGTACAAAGAGCAGCATTTCAACAGATGCACCGGTATCCGGAAGTGAAGAAGTCGATCCGGCAAAAATGGAGACGGATGACGACGACGAGACACTTCCGAGAGACCAGAACTTCCTTGTAGAGGATGAGACTGTAGAGACGACCATGTACGACTGGGAGCAGGCACAGAGCGAGTGCGACGGACTGTTCAACGACACATCTGCATTCCCGCAGTCTGTAAAGATGGAGTTCACTTATGATGAGTCCGCATTAAACATCGGTCTCACATGGACAGTAAAGAACGACACAACAAACGATGACGCTATGGAATATGCTGTGACAATGGTTAAGCAGTTCAACGATATCATCGCTGCACAGAGCATGGATCTTGAGAATTCCAGCGCGGATTCCTTCGGAACACTCTGGAACCAGTTCTCCCTTGACGTGAAGGTTGTTACAGAGGGCGGAAAGGCACTTGTAGATAAGAGCTACAAGGCCGGAGAGAAGATCGACCTCAAGAGCAACGAGACTGCTGCAGAAGGTCCGGAGGACGTTGCAGACGATTCACCGAAGAAGCTTGACGAGACAAAGGCTTCCAAGTAATTAGTTGGAATAATTTTAACAGAATAAATAATTAAGACAATATAATGGCAGAATGCTTTTCAATGTGATCCAGAAAGCGTCCTGCCATTTTTTGTTGTCATATTTTCTTATGGTCTGCACAGACCTGCTGAACAGTAACAAACGCCGCACTATTCCTAACGGCAGAATAAATGCGGCGTTTATAGTATGGATTCAGTTTTAAATTTCAGACCAGCGTTTATTGACGCGGCTTATTTTGCACACTGCTTCACGAAGTACTCAAACATCGGAAGAGAGTCGGCACATTCCTTCGGGTTTGTAACCGGGCCGGTCATGCGCTCCGGGTGCCACTGTACGGACCAGATCGGAAGAGTCTCGTGCTGCACAGCCTCTGTGAAGGTGTGTCCGTTGGACTCGCCCCATGCGATGGCCTGGAGACCTTCGCCGAGCTTGTCGAGGGCCTGGTGGTGGTAGCTGTTTACTTCCATGGACTCGCCGTAAAGGTTTCCTAAGATGGAATCTTTCTTGAGCGTCACCTGATGGCAGACACCCTTGGAGTGATCACCGCCGAGCTGTGTCGGGATATCCTGGGTGAGAGTACCGCCGAAGTATACGTTTAAGATCTGGATTCCGCGGCAGATGCCCCAGATCGGTTTCCTGCGGTCAACGAAGGCCTTGATGATCTTGTATTCCAGATCGTCGCGCTGTGGGTCTGTGATGACGAAGTCAAACATCTTTTCCTGACCGTAGAGCTTTGGTTCAACGTCTTTACCGCCGCTTAAGAGAAGTCCGTCAGCGAGATCCGCGTACTCCTCAGCACAGTCGTTGCTGACTGCAAGGATCGGGATGCCGCCTGCGCGGCGGATATTCTCAGCATAGTTCTGGTTTAATGCCCATGTCGGTGTTCCGTTGGCTGCTGCGCCGGTTCCTCCGGTCAGTAAGATCAATGGTTTCATAATGTAATTCTCCTTTTCCATTTCTGCCGTCTGCCTGTCCCCGTAGTGAAATCTGACGGAATGGATCCGGCTGTCTCTCATACAGACAGAGCGGAAGTTGATAGATGGCAGCTGTTTAAAAAGTGAAACAGCTATGATAGTATATGATAATTCTGCAGCACAGGGCAGAAATCATCCGTTTTAAGCGATATGCCCCGGAAAGCGAAGCCTCCCGGGATCCGTGTCTGGCATCAGATGATGCAGGTCATCCCACATCAAGCCCGCTGTGGTAGGAATAGTTTCCAAGCTCTGCCAACAGCGCGGACATATCCGGCGGCCCGGATGGGACATTCGCGATCAAGAACGCATTGAGGTAATAGTAGACTGCATTGCATTTCTTCAAGGTCTGATGGTACAGATCCGGGAATGACGTCGTCGAGGCGATGGAATTATCCCATGGATTCGTCCAGACCTCATGGTCCAGGTTCAGGATATCGCGGACCTGGGCGGAAAGCTTATCCGTCACAAGCTTTTTAGAAGCGATCGGATGCTTGAGGAAGATGGATTCCAGAGAACCGATCACATGGGTCTTATGTCCCTCGGGATCGGACAGGATCCGGCTTCCGAAACGGATCGCGAAGATCGAGCGGGCAACCATTCCGTCTGTGACCTGGAAGTTGTTTTTCTCTGTGATCTGGTAGTAGGTGCGGTTGATGCACCGGCTGAGATATCTGGAGATAAACTGGCTCTCCTGGGCGTTTAAACAGAGGGAAGCGGTCTGGTTGAATTCGGACGGCTTTTTGTGCTTGAACTTCCAGAGCAGGATCGCGTCGATATCGTTTTCCAGGGCGGCATGGAGTCCATGACACTCGGTCTTTTTCTTATCGGTGCGGTACTTGATCCGCCCGTAGACGAAGGGGTGGCAGATCGAATCAGAGATATAGTGGCACATGAATCCTGCGAGGAATGCCGCCGCCTCCTCTTTCTGCTGTCTCGAGTGGATCTCGGTGAGCTCTAAGAGGCTGTTCTTAAAAAAGTCGTTTACCTGATACTCATGCATATGGGAGCCGACGTTGCGGTAGTCCCTGTGACGGAGGATCGGGATATTATAAAAGAAGATATCAGGTCCCTGGAGACCAAGCTGGTAGAGCCAGCGGTATTTGGATATCACATGTTTCAGGTAGTTGTTCGGAAGGTCATTGTAGGCCTTTACACCGAACAGGTAGTGAGTCGTAAATCCGGGCACAAGAATCATCTCCTTTGAAAGAAAATGCCAAGGTCCTGCTCCGGCGCGGACTTTGGCTTTCTGCTTGTGCAAATAAAAGCTGCCATGGGCAGACACAGTGTTTATTATAGCATAGATGTGTGGAAATGGGAATAAAACGTAGTAAGAAATAGAAAAGGTAAAAACGCGGCGGGCGGCGGTAATGCGCGGCGGGATAGAAAATGAGGCCGTCAGGCTGCAGGGCGTGATATGGAATGAATATGATTGGGGAGATCCATGATATTGTCTGGGGACCATGGACACCGGTACTGTTTTTGATGGTGGGGACCGTATACAGTGTGCGGATCCGGTTCTTTCAGCTCAGGAAGATCCCATGCTGGTGGAACGCGACGATCGGGAACCTTCTCAGGGACAGGAAGAGTCATCAGGGATCCTTCCGGTCGGCATGTACGGCGCTGGCGGCAACCATAGGAACCGGGAATATCACGGGGGTGGCGGCGGCTGTGATCGCCGGAGGACCAGGTGCGGTGTTCTGGATGTGGGTGTCCGCCTTCCTCGGAATGGCGACGGCTTACGGGGAGACAGTTCTCGGGATCCGGTACCGGGAAAAAGGACAGGACGGCGGATGGATGGCGGGACCGATGATGTATCTCGAAAAGCGGCTGGGCTGTCCCAGGGCGGCAGTCCTCTACGGATTTTTCTGTATTCCGGCGGCTTTCGGCATGGGAAGCATGGTGCAGGCAAACGCGATCTCGGAGACGGTGTCCTATGTGTACGGAATCCCAGAGGCTGCAGTGGGGATGATCCTTGTGGTCCTTGCGGGTATCGTGCTGGCAGGCGGCGGACGGCGGATCTTTCTCGCGGCGGAGCGGCTTGTTCCATTGTCTGCGGGGCTTTATACGGCAGCAGCGCTGGCAGTGATCATTCTGCATGCCGGGAATGTGCCGGGAGTGATCCTGGGAATTCTGGTGGATGCATTTTCCTTCCGCAGCGCTGTTGGCGGAGTCGCGGGTTACGGGATCTCCCGATGCGTCAGCTATGGGATCGCCAGAGGTGTCTTTTCCAATGAGGCGGGGCTCGGGAGTCTTGCAGTGTTAAACGGGAGCGCGGAGATGGCATCGGAGGAGCTTCAGGGGCAGTGGGCGATCTTTGAGGTATTTTTTGATACCATCGTGAGCTGTACGCTGACAGCGCTTGTGATCCTCTGCGTGGCGGGCAGCGGGACGGCCTCAGAGTTCGGGGCGGAGAACGGAGCATCGCTCACAAGTCTCTGCTTTTTTACAGCGCTTGGGAGTCCCGGCGGGTATGCGGTGGCGGTCTGCGTGGTGCTGTTCGCGTTCTCCACGATCATCGCATGGTACTATATGGGGCGGCAGGCGGCGGAGTATCTTGGCGGGAAGATCTCGGGAAAGATCCCGGCAGTCTATGCGGTGGGATATCTTCTGGCGGCGTTTCTCGGGTGTCTCGGGGCGATGGAGACGGTGTGGGAGGTCTCGGACATCTTTAATGGACTGATGGCGGTGCCGAACCTGGCGGCGCTGGTGCTGCTGGCGGGGGAGATCTATGCGCCGGGGGAAAAGCGGGATCCATAGCTGCTGCCTCACGCCGGAGAGGGGTGTGCGATACGTCTTACGGCGGTACAAAATTGCCCTTTTTCGTGTTCATATCTTGTTCAAAAAGTCTTCAAAATTCTTTTACACAATTCACACGATTTCTTCATGTTTTATGGATATCATATAACCATAAACAGAAAGACATCTGATATAGATGCTGCTTATAAGATTTTTTTCATAATACTCGAGCTGATAAGTGATTATCAGCTCTCCTCCCTTTTTCAAATAATTATTTTGTTGAAGAAAAGCACTCGGCGGGGTGCTTTTTTTCATGTATATAAGGAGAGATGCCGGATGGAAGAGAAAGTTTATGAATATTTAAAGAGACTCGTATCGGTTCCTGGGATTTTGGATACGGATGAAGAGCGGAAGACGGCGGAGGCAATTAGGAAGATCCTTGCGGAGCAGCCGTATTTTCGGGCATACCCGGAAAACTTCGGTACGGTGGAGATCCCTGGGGACGCGAGAAAGCGTCCGTTGGTTTACGGGCTGGTGCGCGGAAATAGGAAATCCGGACGGACGATCATTCTGACGGGACATGCAGGATGGATGGAAATGTACTGTTTTTGTCGGTTCCGGATGAGGAGTCTTATTCCGTCGGCATGCGCGGCGCAGCTGGATTTCTTGCGGATCTTCGGGAGCGGGAAAAGCTTTCCTACGACCTTCTGATCGATCTGGAACCCATGGGCCGGGACGAGAAGGGACAGGAAGCAATGTGTAAAAACCGCAGAACTTCAGGCGGAAGCTGATGGAAGTACAGATACTGCAGACCCGGCATCGGAAAAATATGCGGACAGCGACAGTGAAGAAGATGCAGAAAAGAACGAAGCGCGGCAGAAATTTACAGTGCTCTCTTTCGCGGAACTCTCCGGACAATGCAGCGAAAAGGATGCGGATGGTTTTGAATGCTTTATGGCGGAATTGAAGGTCCGCACAGAAGCGCGGATCCGCAGCGGAGAGACAAATTACCCCCAGGCGACTATCGACATGATGACGGAGGTCCTGGACTGGTCCGGACTCACAGAGCCGGTGATGGTCATCAGCTTCGCCCCGCCGCTCTACCCGGCATACCACAGCGATCAGATGACCGGAAAAGAGGGCGCCGGAAGCTGGCAGTTCAGAAAGATCAAGAAAGCGTCTGAGGCAGCCGGATGCATGGTGAAGAAAGTCCACTACTTTACAGGAATCTCCGACCTCAGCTACTGCGGCACCTGCGGGGATATGGACTTTTCCGGCTACGCCGCCGAGACTCCGCTCTGGGGCGGCGGCTACCAGGTAGACTTTGAAGAGATCGGAAAGCTGAATATCCCAGCCGTCCTCATGGGCCCATGGGGAAAGGACATCCACAGGAGAACAGAGCGGGTAAATCGAAAAAGCCTGCTTGTGGAGCTGCCGGAGATCCTGCATACGTTGATAGAAGACCAAGCTTAAAAGAATAATGAAAAGGCACAGTAAAAAAGAACAATATCAAATATGATTGACATTGTTCCGAATTCAAATGACATTGTTCCAGATTGTGTTGACATAGTTCTCGAAAATAACGGCATAAGGCTGTGTATAAATATGGTGAAATCGGTCAGCAGTATGCGGATATCGCTTCAATAGAACAGAAGGAAAGATCAATTATCGGATGCCATTTTTTCTACAGGAAAATGTCCTAAAAAAGTAAGAGAAAAGATAAAACGCTGCAATGTTTTTCTGTTATACTCCTTAATATAAAAGACGTGTTTTCGTATGGTTCACAGTCAACGCAGGAAATACGCATATCTGCAGGCATGTTTTGGAGTGTGAAACCATACCATTCAGGGATAAGGAGGAATCCAGTATGAAGAAAAGAACATTGGCGGCGGCAGGTTTGGCGATGATAATGGCAGTTTCTCTTGCGGGATGCAGCACGACGGTGTCTGTGCCGGATACCGTGAAGGTCGAAAATGTGGGAGACAGCTCGGACGGAAAGATCACCATGGACAGCAGCGAGACGGTGAAGATCGTGCCGGATATGGCGAAGATCGTGTTTGCGGTGAGATCTGAGGCGAAGGCTGCAGATGAGTGCCAGCAGAAGAATACGGAGAGCTTAAATTCCCTGACCGAATACCTGAAAGGACAGGGGATCGATGAAAAGTCCATCACGACCTCCGGATATTACCTGAACCCGCGGTATGACTGGAGCAGCAACACGAGGAAGCTCATTGGATACGAGATGCAGACCGAGGTGACCGTCTCCGATGTTGCGGTGGACCAGGTCGGCACGCTGCTCTCCAACGGTGTCGGAAACGGGGCGAATGAGATCTATTCCGTGTCTTACTATTCCAGCGGATATGATGACGCGTATGCGGAGGCGTTAAAGAAAGCAGTTGATCTTGCCCGGACGAAGGCGGAGGCACTTGCGGAGGCCAGCGGACGGACACTCGGATATGTGGTGAGTATTGAAGAGTATTCGGACAGCCAGTACGGCAGATATGTGGACGGCGGCGTGAACCTGAAAAAGGAAAGCGCTGTAATGGAGGCAGCCGGGGCAGAGGACACCGCGGCAGATATGAACGTGATGCCGGGAGAGATGGAAGTCAGCGCGAATATTAAGATCGTGTTCTCCATGGGAGACTAGGTAATTCACAGGGCATGGACCGGAAAACAGTGGACATCCAGGACCATGCCCTGTATAATATAGGGTACGATCAAGTGGCTGTCCAGTATCCTGGCAGTCATGTAAATTACTGTTCAGGCGGTAAAAGCCCACAGTTAAAAAGGAGAAAGACAATGGCAGAAAAGAAAAATCCGGTCATTACCATCGAAATGACAAACGGCGATATCATCAAAGCTGAGCTTTACCCGGACGTTGCTCCGAATACGGTAAACAACTTTTTAAGTCTTGTAAATAAGGGATTCTATAACGGACTGATCTTCCACCGCGTGATCAAGGGATTCATGATCCAGGGCGGATGCCCGGACGGCAACGGAATGGGCGGCCCGGGATACTGCATCAAGGGCGAGTTCTCCCACAACGGCTTCCAGAACGATCTGGCGCATACCGAGGGCGTTCTCTCCATGGCCCGTGCAATGAACCCGAACTCCGCAGGCTCCCAGTTCTTCATCATGCACAAGGACGCTCCATACTTAAATGGTGAGTATGCAGCGTTTGGTCAGGTCATCGACGGTATGGACATCGTCAACAAGATCGCTGAGGTCCGCACCGATTACAGCGACCGTCCGATGAAGGAGCAGAAGATCAAATCTATCACAGCAGAGACCTTCGGCGTAGAGTATCCGGAACCGGAGAAGTGCCGATAAAAATGGCAGTTGGATTCCAGACATGGAAGAGTACTGTTTTTGAGCTGTCATGCATTCGGAAGAAGCTGCCGGAGGAGATTCGTCAGGTGTGCAGGCGGAGCAGGAACAACTGCCGCAAATATAAAAAAGGAGACGTGCTATGCAGGAGACCCGTTATGCAGTTGTAGACGGTGAGAAAATTCCTGTCCTGCTCTCCGATGAAAACGAGGCTCTCCTGGCGGCAAAGGCTGCCGGGAGGGCCATTGTTGGCTTATGGAGAGAAGACACACAGGGGAATGAGTGGTGCGCGGCGGACACATTGATCGCGGATGTGGAGGATGCGGACGAAGAGTTTTTGGGGCGGATCGCGAGAAGGCACCTTGGGCTGCCGTGGGCGATCTGCGAGACGGAGCGGCTTAAGATCCGGGAGATCGCGGAAGGCGATTATGAGGAGATCGTGGAGAACCATGTGGATGCCGACCTGGATACGGTGGAGAAGGTAGCCGGTTACACAAAGCACCATTATGAGGTGTTTGAGTTTGGATTCTGGGCGGTCGAGGAAAAGAAGAGCGGAAATCTCACAGGTGTTGTGGGGTTCCGGATCCCGCAGGATGACGGCATCGGGGATGTGGATTATTATGTCCTGTCCCTGGATGATGAGAATATTCTGGATGACACGCTGGAGCTGGGCTACCATATTTTCCCGGAATACCGGAGAAAAGGATACGCGAAAGAGGCATGCCGGGCGGCGATCGAATACGCTGAGGAAGAGTTTGGAACTGTCCAGTTTATCGTCAGGATCGGGAAGGAAAACATCGTGTCAAAGAAGGTCGCGGAAAGCCTGGGATTCGTGCGGACGGAATAAAGGTTTATTGAGGAAAAAAGTCATTAATTCCGCAAGATTTCTCTTGTCAAATGGTGTATCAATCATGTATATTAAACATTGTATACAAACAACACAAATACAATTTGATGATACCAGGGTAACAAGTTTAAAGGTTCGGCTCAAGCCTGCCTGCAGGAGAAGCTTTAAATTTGTTCCTGGGAATGCGAAGCATTCCGATGGTAGGACTCGCGTGTAGAAAATATAGAAGGTGATAACATGAAAGACCATTTAGACCTCAAAGCATATGCCAAGATCAACCTTGGCCTGGATGTGGTCCGGAAGAGAGAGGATGGGTACCACGAGGTCCGCATGATCATGCAGACCGTGAACCTGTACGACCGGATCGAGATGGACCGGACCGAAGACGGCGTGATCAGGACGGAGACGAATCTCCCGTTCGTTCCGGACGGGGAGGGAAACCTTGCGTGGCGCGCGGCGAAGCTGCTTCTCGATGAAAAGGGGATCAAGGACGGCGTGACCATAAAGATCCGGAAGTTTATTCCTGTTGCGGCCGGCATGGCCGGCGGCAGTACCGATGCGGCAGCCGTTTTAGTCGGTGTGAACCGGATGTTTGATCTTGGATTCACGAAAAAAGAGCTTATGGAGCGGGGCGTAAAGCTCGGCGCGGATGTTCCGTACTGTATCATGCGTGGAACGGCCCTGTCGGAAGGAATCGGTGAGATCCTGACAGAGCTCCCGGCACCTCCGCAGTGCCATCTCGTGATCGCGAAGCCGCAGATCTCCGTGTCAACGAAAGCGGTATACGGAAAACTGCGCGTGAATGAGCTTGCACCGGAGGAACACCCGGATATCGATGGCATGATGGCGGCGATCAAAAATGGTGACCTGGACGGTGTGATCGAACGTCTTGGAAATGTCCTGGAGACCGTGACGGTACCGGATCATCCGGAGATCGCGAGGATCAAGGAAATGATGATGGAGAACGGCGCCTGCGGCTCCCTGATGAGCGGCAGCGGGCCGACGGTATTCGGTATATACAAGGACAGGGAACTGGCAGAAAAGGCCTGTCAGGCCCTCAGGGAAGCGGACGGCGGACGTCTGACCCGTCAGGTGTACCTGACTGAATTCTACAACCGGAAGAAAGCCAGATAGAGGAGAGAGACACGATGACGAATCATTTTGAAGTAAATATGGATGAATATCTGCCGTTACGGGATGTTGTGTTCAAGACTCTGCGCCAGGCAATTTTAAAGGGAGAGCTGGAGCCGGGCGAACGCCTGATGGAGATCCAGCTTGCGGAGCGGCTTGGCGTGAGCCGTACCCCGATCCGTGAGGCGATCCGTAAACTGGAGCTCGAGGGCCTGGTCCTCATGATCCCGAGAAAGGGTGCGGAGGTTGCGAAGATCTCTGAGAGCAACCTGCGGGATGTTCTGGAGGTGCGCCGTTCCTTAGAGGAGCTTGCCATCGACCTTGCATGCCAGAGAATCACCGCGGAAGAGCTGGAATCATTAAATAAAGCGGAAGTTGATTTCAAGGCAGCCATCGGGAACGGGGACGCGATGCAGATCGCCCAGACTGACGAGCAGTTCCATGAGATCATCTACAACAGCACGAAGAACCAGAAGCTGGTCCAGATCTTAAACAATTTAAGAGAGCAGATGTACCGCTACCGCCTGGAATACATTAAGGACGCGGACAAGCGCCAGATCCTTATGGTGGAGCATGAACATATTTTAAAGGCACTGACGCTGCGCCATATCCAGGAGGCGAAGATGGCTGTGCGGGAACACATCGACAATCAGGAGATCACGATTCTCAAGAATCTGAAGGAGCAGGAAAATGACATTCAAAGAAAAGTACCAGGCAGGAGAAATTGAATTTGAAGCCATCGATGACTATGTGGATGAGTGGAACAACAGCGATGACGAGAGAACGCTGGCGAAATTCCTCGGTCTCAACGCGGACGAAGAGGACGCGTGGATCGATGACGGGGATGAAGCGTTGAAGGAGATGCTGGACGCCGGAAAACAGTAGCTTTGGTATGCCCGTAGCTTAAGGTCACAGATATGTGAAAAGGTTACGGGCAAACGTATAGTAAGAAAGGAGAGTCTTCATGACAACAGTTACACTTGGAAAGACCGGGATCACGGTGAACAAGAATGGATTCGGCGCGCTTCCGATCCAGAGAATCACGAAGGAAGAGGCCGCGAAGCTTTTGAGAAAGGCATATGACGGCGGAATTACATATTTCGATACGGCGAGAGCATACTCTGACAGTGAGGAAAAGATCGGATATGCCTTAAGTGATGTCAGAAACCATATCTATCTGGCGACAAAGACAGCGGCAACGACAGCAGAAGGCTTCTGGAAGGATCTCGAGACCAGCCTTCGTCTTTTAAAGACGGACTGTATCGATGTATACCAGTTCCACAACCCGGCAGTCTGTCCGAAGCCGGGCGATGAATCCGGCCTCTATGACGCTGCTTTAAAGGCAAGGGAACAGGGAAAGATCCGGTTCATCAGCATCACGAATCATCGCCTTGCGGTTGCAAACGAGGCGGTGGATTCCGGTCTGTACGCGACGTTACAGTTCCCGTTCTGCTATCTCTGCAGCGAGAAGGATCTGGAGCTCATGGAAAAGTGCAAAAAGGCAGATATGGGCTTTATTGCCATGAAGGCATTGTCCGGCGGCCTGATCAACAATTCAAGAGCCGCTTACGCGTTTCAGGCACAGTACGACAGTGTACTCCCGATCTGGGGGGTCCAGAAGGAACATGAGCTTGACGAATTTTTAAGCTATATCGACAATCCGCCGGTGATGGACGACGAGATCCGCGAACTGATCGAGAATGACAGAAAACAGTTATTCGGAAGATTCTGTCGTGCCTGCGGCTATTGTATGCCATGTCCGGCAGGGATCGAGATCAACACCTGCGCGAGAATGTCCCTGCTTCTCAGAAGATCCCCGTCCCACCTCCAGCTCACACCGGAGGTACAGGCGAAGATGATGAAGATCAAGGACTGCCTCCACTGCGGCCACTGCATGAGCAAGTGCCCGTATGGTCTGAATACGCCGGAGCTGCTGCAGAGAAACCTGAAGGATTATGAGGAAGTTCTTGCGGGTAAGGAGATTCTGCCGGGGAATTTCTAAGAGAGGCTGAAGCGGCTGAGCAGCCGGGCGACAAGGAGGAGATCGGCCTGACGCTCCACTTAGAACGCGACGGAGACCCGACTGTGGAGATCAGTCTGTATCGGTACGATGGAAGCAATTGTCTTGCCGTTGTGGACGGCGCGCCGGTATCGCTGGTTACAAGATCGCTCATGGTGGATCTTGTGGAGGCGGTGCATGGGATCGTGCTGAAATAAGAGGGTATATTTGGAAAGTGGATAAAGGATAAATGGATCAAGGGGACGGGGGACCGTTCCCTTTTTTCTGTTGGGAAATTTTGCGTTTTATGTGCGGTTTTATACGGGAGGCGATTGTGTAGGGAGAAGGTGGAGTGTATAATGGAAGGGAACTTAGGAATGGGGGGAGAATATGTAAGGTAGATTATGGTAAAGTTACGAATAAGCGTCATTTAAAAGAAAATAATATATAGTGCATAGTGGTTACAGTGCGTGTGCAGAATTTACATATAAAAACTTTTGACATGCAAAAATTGCATATTAAAATTGACAATATGCAAAAAATGCACTATGATGAATATAGAGGTGCAAAATATGATGACGCTGAAAGAATTGAGAGTAGAAAAACAATTAACACAGCAGCAGGTGGCTGATCTTGTTGGGATTTCTCTGCGCTCATATATCTCATACGAGAATGATGAGAAAAAAGCAGGAACATTTAAATACAAATATATTGCTGAAAAGTTGGAGAAAATAAATCCAATTGATGAAGAACATGGAATTCTCGAGATTGAATTTATAAAGCAGAGATGTGCCGCTGTATTTAAAAATTATGAGGTAAACTTCTGCTATCTTTTTGGTTCGTATGCAAAAGGCAGAGCAACAGAGACCAGTGATGTGGATCTTTTAATTTCGACAAATGTGAGAGGACTAAAATTTTATGGTCTGGTTGAGGAAATAAGGACTGCGCTGCATAAGAAGGTGGATATCCTGGATCTTAATCAACTGAAAGACAATCTGGAATTGACGAAGGAAATATTACAAGATGGGATAAAAATATATGGATAATATCAAGAATGATCATTACTACATTCAAAAGCTCCAACAGGATCTGACATTTATTGTAATGCATATGCGGAATGTGGATATAGAGGAGTTGTTGCTCAGTTTACGACGATGGGATCTGATTATATCGCTGAGTTGACATCTGAATTGGAAAGTGTTATCAACAAAGAAGTAATGGAGACCAGAGAACGTATTCTCACAGAATACCAGGAAAAATTATCTCGAATTGATGAGGATGCTACGGATAAACAGCTTGACTTTGGAACTGTTGATCTGATTAAAGGTGTATTAAGCAATATGAGAGAAAATGCGGCTGCCTGGTGTTCTGATGACTTTGCGTCTGAAACGGTTGATGATGTCGGAGAGACTACATATGAAGAAAAAGTATATTATGAGAAAGTAGGTCAAGAAGAGGAAAAGGTTGCTGCAGGAACTGAAAAAGTAAAGGTAGGCACCAAGAAAGTTAAGGTTGGATCACATCGAGAAAAAACAGGTACGAGAACTGTGAAAAACCCGAAGAAGAAAGGATTCCTTGGATTCTTAAAATTCTGGCAGAGTGATTATATTGAGGAAGATGTATATGAAACTGTAAATGATTATAAAGATGAAGATGTTTATGAGACAGTTATCAAGTATAAAACTGTCATGCATTGGAAATTCCACCTGAAGAATTGGAAAGTATCTATCAAGTAGTGCTGGAAGAAGCACCGGAATTTAATGTCGAAAAGATATATCGGAAAATATTAGAGGGTAGATAGTAATAAAGAGCAGGCGGATATGGGAAGCACCTTCGTAAACACGAAAACGAGATTTTCTATACCATATATTTTACACGAAAACAAGATTTTTGATCAGCGTGGAGGTGTATTTATGGAACCATTAAAAAATTTTACAGTCCATTTTGACAGTAAAAAGAGGATAAGAAAAATTCACTCTGAAAAAGAGTTTGAATAAACGAAGCCAATAAACTACCCCCGCAGATCCTTTTTTACGAGGCTCTGCGGGGGTAGTTGCCTTAGCCGGATAATCTTCCCGGCACGTTCATATGGTGAATCATAACAGATTTATTTATACAGTAACTTTCTGATAGGTCTCTGTCATACCGGTTCCGTCTTTGCGGATTCCGGCAAATAATGAGCCTGATATATTGTGCCATACGCTGAAGATCGCTCCGGGAAGCGTAGCCAGTGGATTGGCTGCAAAATTAGCGGTTGCAAGGGAAATGGCAAGTCCGCTGTTCTGCATTCCGACTTCAATTGCAATCGCAGTGGCTTTATTATATTCGATATGTAAAAGTTTTGCGGCGCCAAGTCCGATCCCCATTCCGCAGAGATTGTGAAGTGCCACAACTCCAAGCACGAGCAGACCACAGCTTATGATCTTCTCTGAATTGACAGAGACGATTCCGCTGATGATCATGACGATCGACACAACAGAAATCAGAGGGAGTACTTCTGATATTTTCTGGATCTGCTTTCCGAAGCAGCAATTGATCAGAATACCAAGAAGAACCGGAATCAGTACAACCTTCACGACAGAAATTACCATCGCAAGGAAAGATACTTCTACCCAGGCACCGGCCAGCAGATACACGAGTAATGGTGTCATCAGTGGAGCTGCAAGGGTGGAAGTGATCGTCATTCCAACCGAAAGCGCTACATCACCTCCGGCAATATATGTAATGACGTTGCTTGCTGTTCCGCCGGGACAACATCCCACCAGAATAACGCCAAGTGCAAGATCGGTCGGAAGCTGCATCAGCCTGCATAACCCCCATGCCACAATAGGCATGATCGTATATTGTGCAACAAATCCGATAACGATTTCTTTGGGTCTTGAAAAAACCCGTTTAAAATCTTCGATCTTAATGGTCAGTCCCATGCCGAACATGGCAACACCTAAAAAGGTGGAGGTATACCTGGTTGTCCATGCGAATCCGTCATGCCAGAAAAATGCGATCACAGAGAAACAGATAATGATGATTCCAATATGTTTTGTAAGGAAAGAGCTGGCTTTCCCAGCTTTTTTCATTAAGTGTTCCATCCCTTATACCTCGTAGCTGAAGTTGTCGATCAGTCTGGTTTTTCCGATATAGACTGCCATAGCGACCAGAACATCTTTTTCTACGCTTTCTACCGGCTGCATATCCAGTGCATCTACCATAGATACATAATCGATCTTTGCCAGAGGCTCCGCTTCAATGATCGCACGCATTTTTGCTAATACTTCTTCTGCCTTGATTCCCTTACAGATAGTATCCTGACCGGCTTTTACGGCTCTTGAAAGACAAAGAGCGGCTGTTCTTTCTTTTTCACTTAAATATGTATTTCTGGATGATTTGGCAAGGCCGTCTTCTTCACGGATGATCGGGCATCCTACGATCTGGATATCAAAATTCAGATCCTGTACCATTTTGCGGATGATCGCCAGCTGCTGTGCATCCTTCTGACCGAAATACGCTCTGTCCGGTGCTACAATGTTGAATAACTTGGAAACGACCGTACAAACACCTTTAAAATGAATGGGTCTTGTTTTACCGCACAGGGTATCGGATAAAGTATCAATGCTTACAAATGCATGCGGATCATGGTACATATCTGTTGGTTCCGGGTGAAAGATGAGATCGGCTCCAAGGCTCTCGCAGAGTTCGCTGTCACGTTTGAAATCTCTTGGATATGCTTCCAGATCTTCGGTCGGTCCAAACTGTGTCGGGTTTACAAAATCGGATACGACAACGATATCATTTTCTTCGCGGCACCGTTTGATCAGACTTGCATGTCCTTCGTGCAGGAAGCCCATTGTCGGCACAAGTCCGATGGTTTTTCCTTCTTTTTTCCAGTTCTTGATTAAAGCTCTTGTTTCCTGTACTGTTTTTGTTACCTGCATGATGTTCTCCTTTTTAAAAATAAATTAGGAGATAGCCTCTTGTTCTGAATTCAACAAATTTCATTTTTATTGATAAGTTACAGTCAAGCTTATCATTATGCCATATCTTTCAGTAATCCGTGCTTTTCATAGTTTGTAACACGGCTGATCTTATTCGCATCATCTACAAACACAACCTGTGGTTTATGTTCCTTGGCTTCTTCAGCCTCATATTGTGCGTAACACATGATAATGATCTTGTCACCATTGCTTACGCATCTTGCCGCAGCACCATTCAGGCAGATCATTCCGCTTCCGCGTTTGCCGCAGATCGTATAAGTTTCAAACCGGCTTCCGTTGTTCACATCCACGATCTGAACTTTTTCATATTCCATAATTCCTGCTGCTTCCAGCAGCTCTTCATCGACAGTAATACTTCCGACATAATCCAGTTCGGCCTGTACCACGGTAGCACGATGAATTTTTCCTTTTAACATCTCAACAGTCATTTCTTATTGGTCTCCTTATAAAAAAAGCATTCGTCAAGGCATACTTGTCCCTGCAAATGCTTTTGCTATTCTTCGTATTCCCTGAGTCTTATTTTATGTCTTGATAAATATAAGCTTGATTTCCACCGGTTCCGGCGGGGTAACTTTTCAATATGAAATTGTTGTGATTCAGTCAGAGTATAGTTTTGTAGTATTCCAAATACTATCTCCGCGGCTATTATGACATTTTAGAAAAGGAATGTCAATACGAAGATGGAAATGAACGGTAACCAGTCAGCGCAACAAGTGTACAGACCTGTTCACAGTTACAAAGAAGCTATCTTGTGATATAAGCCTTCAACAGCTCGAAGGTATTGCGAACTCCGTCCATATGGGAACGTTCGTAATTATGGGAGGCATAGACTCCCGGGCCGATGAGACCGTGACGGATATCATATCCGGCGCGCAGGGTAGTCTCCACATCGGAGCCATAATGAGGATAAATATCAATGGCATAATCCAGCTTTTTCTCCTTCGCAAGGTTGGAAAGAGCCGTGATCAGATCATAGTTATAAGGACCACCGGAATCTTTGGCGCAGATCGAAACCATCCGTTCGGTGCAGCCAAGGTCGCTGCCGACACAGCCCATATCGACAGAAATCATCTCCTCTGTATCATCAGGAACGACACTTCCGCCGTGCCCTACTTCTTCATATACTGTAAATAATAAAGAAACCTTGCGGTTCAGCTTCCAGGCATCTTCACGTACTGCTCTGGCAAGACCCAGCAGGATAGCGGCGGAAAGCTTGTCATCCAGAAAACGGCTTTTGATGTATCCGCTTTCTGTCACAACCGTGCGGGGGTCCATGGCGATGATGTCACCGGTCTGGATTCCAAGCGCCAGAGTATCCTGATCGGAAGTGACATTTTCATCCAGCAGGATCTCCATATTTTCTTCGATCAGCTCGGTCTTCTGATCAGCCACGTGGGAAGAAGGTTCCTTGTTCAGCACTACACCGGTGTAAACTTTGCCGTCACGGGTGTGGATCGTGCAGTTCTCGCCGTCCGCCGTGGACCACTGATGACCTCCGATGGTTGTGGGCCGGAGACGTCCGTTCTCCTTGATGGAGCGGACCATAGCTCCCAGTGTATCCACATGGGCTGCCAGTACCAGAGGAGAGCCGGAACCACCCAGAGTAACGAATACATTCCCCTTATTGCTGCGCTCCGGGGAATACCCCAGAGAAGATAATTCGGACAACAGGTAATCAGTCACTTTTGCTGTAAAGCTGGACGGACTTGGGATAGAAGTCAAGGTGTATAACTGCTCTTTGATAAAATTCATATGAGAGTTCATGTCTACATTCCTCCTGAAGGATATTTCTGATTACTATTGTAGCGAACCGGAGAAAAAAGGTCAACAAAGGACCTGACGAAAAGAAGAACGATCCGGCTCACCGCCAACCGATAACGATCAGAAAATGAGGTCTGCAAATCCGGTGGATACCAGGAATAAGACGAGCATTACGACCGGTACGACATAGCGGATCATGAAACGGTACAGACCGGCGCGCTTGAAGGATTCTCCGTTTCGTTCCACTTCACCGATGATCCAGTCAGGCCCGATCACCCAGCCGATCAAAATACTGGTCAGGAGGGAGATGAACGGCATCAGGAAGCTGTTGCTGAGATAGTCCATAACATCGAGCAGCTGTGCGATGGATCCGTTTGGAAGCTTCAGCTCAAAATAAAGCTTGTTGTAACCAAGACAGATCAGTACGGCAGTAATGAGTGAATAAATACCAACGGCGCCGCACATGCTCTTACGCGGTTTGTGATATAATTCCATGCAGTTTGCGACCAATGTTTCCATAACGGATACGCAGGAGGTCAGCGCCGCGAAGCCCATCATCAGGAAGAATGCGATCGCTGCAGGACGTCCGAATACTCCCATGGAATTAAAAACCTTAGGCAACGAGATAAAGATCAGGCTTGGACCGGAAGCCATTCCGTCATTTCCGAGGAATACGAATACGGCCGGGATGATCATCATTCCCGCAAGGAATGCAACACCTGTATCAAAAAGCTCGATCTGATTGGTCGCCTTGTTTAAATCAATTTCATTTTTTACATAAGAGCCGTAGGTGATCATGATTCCCATGGATACGCTTAAGGAGAAGAATAACTGGCTCATCGCGTCCAGAAGGATCTCTAAAAAGCGTTTTACGGTCAATCCATGAAAGTCCGGCTTTAAATAAATAAAGAGCCCCTGTATACCGGTACGGACTGTACCATCGGCATCTGTATGGGACAAGGTCAGGCAGAAGATTGCAATGACCACGATCAAAAGGATCAGTCCCGGCATGATGATGCTGGAAAACTTTTCGATTCCTTTTTCAACACCGCGAAATACGATCCACGCAGTGAGTGCAAGGAAAATCAGCATAAATACGATCGGTGCGACATCGGATGTGATGAAGGAGGTAAAATAACCATCCGCCGCAGCTTCTGTTCCGTCAGAAACAAGATAAATAAAAAAATACTTTGCGATCCATCCGCCGATCACAGAATAGTAAGTCATGATCAGGGCCGGAACCAGAAACGTTAAGCGTCCCAGAAATTTCCATTTCGGATCAAGTGCTTCGAAGGCTCTCAGTGCATTTTTCTTTGTCTTTCGTCCGATCGCAACGTCAGTTGTCAGCAACACAAAGCCAAAGGTCAATACGAGCACAAGATAGATCAAGAGAAACAGACCGCCCCCATCCTTCGCACAAAGATACGGAAATCTCCAGATATTTCCGACACCTACAGCACTTCCGGCAGCCGCTAAGACAAATCCGATGGACCCGGAAAAACTACTTCCTTTTTCTTTCATTTTTAAATCCCCTTTTCCAATACATGTTGATCTCAGTTGAGAACACTCCCACCTCTTTCAGGTGATGAGATAAACGCTGGCGCCCCACAGCCAATAGCTCTATTCTATATGAAAAAAGATAAAGTGCAAATCGGAGAAGTTTCTTTACGAGAAATTTTGCACGCAAAAAGTTTCGTATCGCTTTACAAATCACCGGGTTCTCCGATATAATTGTTTGAGAAATCAAGGAATAAGAAGAATGGATAGTTTAAGGAAACAATATGAGTGAATTTACCTGTTATGTAGGAGAACAGATACGAAGATACCGGAAAGCCGGAAATATGACATTGCAGGATCTGGCAGATGCCATCCATAAAAGCAGGGCGACTATATGCAAGTATGAAAACGGGGAAATCTCCGTTGACGTTGAAACATTATATGAGATCAGCCAGGTTCTTCAGGTATCGATCTCCCAGCTTACCACATATCTTCCGGAATCCGGGAATGAACCGGTCAGTATCCCGGGGAGAGGACAAAAGAGCCCGTTCTTCCAGGCGCAGAGATTATACTTTTACTTTTATGATGGACGATCCCAGCGCACAAAGGACGGTGTCATTGATATATATGAAAAGAGAGGCGAAACCGGAAAATACGAGGCGACCCTGACGATCTGTACGGTTTCTGCCAATGGAAGAAGCAGCGAGATCTTTTACACCGGAAGAGTCGTTTACAGCGATATGCTGATCCGTTTTTCCTTCGTCAATCAGTATAATCCGCTGGAGGAGGATCTTTTGTATATTTTCAATCCTCTGGAGCGGAGAGATTATACGATGGGACTTTTGTGCGGAATTTCCAGTGCGGATCTCATGCCATGCGCATACAAATGTATGGTCACGTTAAAGCCGCAGGAGCATTCGGAAAGCTTCCGAAGCCAGCTGCTTTTCACAAAAAAGGACCTGAAACGTCTGGAACAGCTCAATATGCTGCTGGTAGATAATATTGAGAAGTAGAGATTCAGACGGGAATGGAAACAGGAAAACAGGGTGACAATAGGATATCAAAGGAGAAGGAGAGAAGAGATTGTTGCGAACAAAAAAGGCATTTTTTCAAGGTACTCTGTTGATCGTCGGTATGGTCATGCTGTGCGCCGGCGTCATGCGGGGAGAGGCGGATACCGTGTTAAGTAAGGCGATCAGGCTGTGTTTGGAGTGTGTTGGAATTGGATAACAGAAAACATATCATATCAAAGAGCCTGAGCCGGTTTCGCGGTTGGATTCAGGCAGCGGCGGCGCTTCTTACGAACCTTCATCTGCCGAATTTTTTTAAAGGCGGGATCTATCAGGGAAAGGCAAAGGCAGTCTGCGTGCCGGGTCTGAACTGCTATTCCTGTCCGGCGGCATCCGGTGCCTGTCCGATTGGCTCCTTTCAGGCGGTGGTCGGCTCATCGAAATTCAGCTTTTCTTATTATATAACCGGATTTCTGATCCTGGTTGGTGTCCTTTTAGGGCGCTTTATATGCGGATTTTTGTGCCCCTTTGGCTGGCTGCAGGATCTTCTTCACAAAATTCCGGGAAAAAAGTTGTCCACGGAAAGGCTTAAGCCTCTGACTTATCTTAAATATGCCGTGCTGTTTTTTACCGTGATCGCACTGCCGGCGCTTGTTGTAAATGATGTGGGAATGGGGGACCCATTCTTTTGCAAGTATCTTTGTCCGCAGGGAGTTTTAGAGGGGGCAATTCCCTTGTCAGTCGTTAATCCGGGGATTCGGTCGGCATTGGGACAGCTGTTTACCGGAAAGCTTATGATCCTGATCGGAGTTTTCGTTCTAAGTGTGCTGTTTTATCGGCCGTTCTGCAAATGGATCTGTCCCCTCGGTGCGTTTTATGCGCTGATGAACAAGGTATCCCTGCTTGGGATCAAAGTGGATGAACACAGATGCATCTCCTGCGGAGCATGCAGAAGAGTCTGTCAGATGGATGTCGATGTCACAAGCTCACCCAATCACACGGAATGTATCCGGTGCGGGAAGTGTATCAATGCCTGTCCCACGGATGCCGTCAGCTTTTGCTACGGTTTTGCGTCCGACTCAAATAGAAATGGAGAAAAGAAATGAAACGATCATATATGACAGCGATCCTGTTCATCCTTGTGCTGGCATTTGGCCTCACAGCGTGCGGGGGAGCAAAGAATAACAAGGAAACTGCCTCCGGGCAGACGTCAGAGAGCGGAACGTCACTGTCCGCGGAGCCGGGAGATGCCAAAGAAGCAGCAGACCTGTATCAAAAGCTGATGCAGAAGGAGGAGGACATCCAGTCAGCCAATGCAGAGCTCTGGGAAAAGCTGTTCCTGACGATCGATAAGGATCAGGTGGTAAGTGGAGACAATAATAATTACGGCGATTTTCTTCTGAAGGCGATCGAAGCTGCAAAGGATCAATTTACAGCAGATGAGTTGAAAATTCTGAATGACGGAGCCGGACAGATCCGGGAGATCGAGGAAAAAATGATGGCTCTGGAGGAGAAATATCCGGATTGCGTCAAGATGCCGGGGGAAGGTGAGAGTACTGCGGCAGGAAATGCTGGGAGCGGTCAGGAAAAGTTCCCGGACTTTCAGGGAAAGGATCTCGATGGCAAGGAGGTAAACAGCAGTGAACTCTTTTCCGGCAATACCGTAACCGTCGTGAATTTCTGGTTTACGACCTGCAAGCCCTGTGTCGGAGAGCTTGCGGATCTGGATGCGCTGAATCAGGAGCTGGCGCAAAAGGGCGGTGCGGTCGTAGGAATCAATGCATTTACGCTGGACGGCGATGAGGGTGCGATTGCCGAGGCGAAGGAGATCCTGTCAAAAAAGGGAGCAGCCTATCAGAATCTCTGGTTTGACTCCGATAGCGATGCCGGTCGTTTTACCGCCGGACTGTATGCATTCCCAACGACCTATGTCGTTGATCAGAACGGGAACATCGTGGGACAGCCGATCGTAGGCGCGGTCACATCCCCGGAGCAGACGAAGGCGCTTAATGCCCTGATCGAGCAGGCGCTTGCTACTTGTAAAAGAAATCCCCGCCCCGTATAATAAAAGTCAGGGAATGGAAACATGATTTCCAGGAAAACATTTGAATGGAAAAGGTGAAAAAAGGTGCAGACAGACCAGAAAACAGGCACACAGGCGGCGGACCCGATGACGGGGGAAGAGGTGCTGACTTGTGCGATCAATATTGGGGAGCAGCTTTTGGTGAGTGGGGCGGAGATCAGCCGTGTGGAGGACACGATCCAGAGGATCTGCAATGCGTACGGGATCCGGCAGAGCCATATTTTCTCCATCGCCTCATGTATTATCGTGACGCTGGAGACGAAGGAGCGGCAGTGGATCACGCAGACGCGTAGAATTCTGAGCTACGGGACGGACATGTGGAAGCTTGACCGGCTGAATGATCTTTCCAGGCGGATCTGCGCGACACAGCCGTCCTTTGAGGTGATCGACCGGGAGTACGAGAAGATATTGAAGGGGCCGACCTATTCCCCGGCGGTGCAGTGCGCGGTCTATGCGATGACTGCGGGGGCGTTTGCGGTATTTTTCGGGGGGAATCTCTGGGACGGATTTGCGTCGCTGTTTGTGGGGGCGCTGATCCGGGTGACGTTGTACGCGTTTGCGGCGATCCATATGAAGGCGATCTTCTCAAATATCCTCTGCTCCCTGATCTCCGGCATCGCGTGTATTCTCGTATGCTATATCGGACTTGGGCGGCATGTGGAGATGATCATGATCGGAAATATCATGCTGTTGATCCCGGGTGTTCTGATGACGAACTCGTTCAGGGATTTTATCAGCGGGGACATGATCAGCGGACTTCTTCATTTCTCGGAGGCGATGATCACGGCGGTCTGTGTGGCGGTCGGGTTTATTATGTCTAAAATGCTTCTTGGAGGTATGTTATGATTCAGGATGTGATGTCCGTTATCGCGGCGTTTTTTGGTTCCCTGGGATTTTCTATCATTTATAACATCCGGGGGCAGAGGCTCTGGATTCCGTCTATCGGCGGCGCCGTTTTCTGGGCCTTGTATCTGGTGTTTCTGTATTTTGTGGATAATGAATATCTGGGATTTTTCGTGATTGCGATTTTGATTACGATCTACTCGGAGATCTGGGCGAGGATTTTAAAGACTCCGGCGACGACGATTTTGATGCCGACGGTCATTCCGCTGATTCCCGGAGGATCCCTGTATTACGCGATGGATGCGGCGCTTCGCCATGATGCTCCGGAGTTCATCCTGAAGGCCCAGAAAGCCATCGGGCTTGCGGTTGCGCTTGCGGCCGGAATCATGATCGTTACGTCGTTAAGGCGGCCGATCGAGGCAGTGATGCATGTTATAAAAAGAAAACAATTGACGAACAAATGTTCGTAATATATAATAGTGATGTGGGAAAGCAGAATACATGAAAGGCGGCCTGCCCTCCGGTTTCGGAGGGACTAACCCTCCAGACGAAAGAAAGGAGGGCGATGCCAATGTACGTTACATATTCGGATTTAATCCAGATAGGTATCTTCATTGTCGCTCTCGTTGGATTGTGTTACACAATCTTCGGGAAAAGAAAATAGCCGCCACTACTGCAATAGTGACGGCTGTTACAATGTAACAAACTAAACTATGAAGGGTAGGCCACATGGATCTGACTTTCCCCTTTGTATTTATAGTGTAGCATATTTGAAAATTGAATTCAAGTCTTTATTTATTTTCCGTCGACACCGACATTACAGGTACAATCTTCCCTTCAGCAGCCTTCTTAAACATCTCCTCCATCGTATGCCATCCCAGCACTGCGCACTTAACACGCGCCGGCATATGGGACACATCCTGTAAGATGGAAGCTTCCTCCAGAGGTTCCAGTTCATCGCCCTTTGCAGTTCCTTTGATCATCTCAAGAAACAGATTCGCGAGGCGCAGCGCCTCATCCTTTTTCTTTCCAATGATCAAATCTAACATCATATCCGCGGAGGCCTGGGAGATCGCGCAGCCGTCCCCGACGAAAGCTCCGTCGACGATCTCATCGTTCTCGACTTTTAATTTCAGCCAGATATCATCACCGCAGCTCGGGTTTACGCCCTCTAAGACGAGGTTTGCGTCCGGCAGCTCATGCTTGTGGGTCGGATGAAGATTGTGTTCAATTAAAATTTCATTATAAAATGTATTACTCATATCCCATTTTTCTCCTTAATCCGCCAAGACTCTCAAGGAATGCCCGGATCTCCTCCTCGGTATTGTAGAACGCGAGGCTCACACGCGTCGTGGAGGCGGTTCCAAGGTACTGTAACAGCGGCTGTGCGCAGTGGTGACCGGCGCGGACACAGATATTGTCAGCGTTTAAGATCTCTGCCACATCATGGGGGTGAACGCCGTCGACAGCGAAGGACAGGATTCCGTGATGGTTGTCCGGATCGCTGCTCCCGAGAACACGGATTCCGGGAATATTCATCATGCCCTCGTAGGCGATTCTAGTGAGCCTGTTCTCCTGTGCCTCGATCGCGTCGAAACCGATATTTTTCATGTAGCGGACTGCCTCAGCCAGCGCGTAAGCGCCTCCGGCATTGACGGTTCCCGCCTCGAACTTATGCGGAACCTCCGCCCAGACAGCGCCCTCTCTTGTGACAGATTCGATCATCTCGCCTCCGGTGAGGAAGGGCGGAAGCTTCTCAAGAAGCTCTTTCTTTCCGTAAAGAGCGCCGATTCCCATTGGAGTCAGCATCTTGTGACCGGAGAAAGAAAGGAAATCCACCCCCAGATCCTGCACGTCAACAGCGATATGCGGAACACTCTGGGCACCATCGCCGACCAGGATCACACCGTGGCGGTGGCAGATCTCAGCGAATGTCTTTAAATCATTCCTGCATCCGAGAACATTGGAGATCTGCGTGATTGCGGCGATCTTCGTGCGGTCCGTGATCATGCTCTCCAGACGCTCAGCCGGGATCGTTCCGTCCATGTCGCATTCTAAATATTTTACCGTCGCGCCGTAACGCTTTGCGGCCTGCTGCCACGGAAGAATATTGCTGTGATGCTCCATGATGCTGACAATGATCTCATCGCCCGGCTTTAACAGGTACTCAGAGAGGGTGTAGGCCGCAAGATTCAGGCTCTCTGTGGCGTTTCTCGTAAACACGATCTCCTCCGGACATGACGCGTGAAGGAAGTCAGCGACCGTCTTTCTCGCGTCCTCATAACATTCCGTTGCCTCTTCACTTAACTCGTAGAGACCGCGGAACGGGTTTGCGTTATATTTCTCATAAAACCGCTTTTCCGCATCCAGAACACATGCAGGCTTCTGGGAAGTCGCCGCATTGTCCAGATATATGATATCACGGTTTTTTAACAGCGGGAAATCTTCCCGGATCTTATTTACATCCATTGGAACCCTCGCTTTCTAAGTAGGAGGCAACGTCTGCCTTCGTCTTCTCATCAGGTACGAAACGGAGAACCGCGTCGATCCTTGCTTTCGCCATCATTTTGTAGATCTCGGCGAGAGCCATGCCGCGGCTTTCCAGATAGAATACAAGGTCCTCATCCAGCTTTCCGATGGTGGCACCATGGTTTCCTTCCACATCCTCCTCGGCGCAGAGGATCAGCGGGATCGTCTGGTTGACCACGTCATCGTCGAGAAGAAGAACGTCCTCTTTCTCGTTTCCGACAGCCCCCGCAGCGCCCTTCTTAAAGTCGATGGTCCCGCGGAACAGCTTTCTCGCGTTTTCATGGAGCACGCCGTCGGTCCTGATCTCACTGACGGATTTCTTTCCCTCGTGGAGTGCCACGTAGTTCATATCGAGCACGCAGTCATCGGCAACTGTGTAGGCGATGTCTGCTGTAAAATTACTCTTTTTGCCGATAAGTTCAGCCTTACAGCCGTTGTAAACCCGGTCACCGCCAAGGAATAAGTGGATGACGGAGAGTTTCGCACCATCAGCAACCTTTGCCCCGATATCATTCAAAACGGTCTTCGCGTTTTTGTTGCGGATGATCTGGACAAGAGTCACCTTCGCGTCTTTTTCCAGAATTAATTTTGTCTGCACGGCGGAAAGCCCGGTGTGTTCAGACTGGGAGACGGCAGCAGGATTTTCTCCGACCGGGCTGGGACTTCCGGTCCGTTCAGGATCGACGCTTCGTTCAGCCGCCATATCCATGATAACGGTCATATTGCTTCCTTCTTTTGCCAGAATTCCAAAGGTGTTCAGGCTGTGCTCAAAAGCACCGTAGGCAAATCTGATCCGCGCCGGTTCCCCGGAGACATCGCTGTCAGCAGAGAGCAGTACCGCGCCTGCGGCACTTTCCTTTACAAGCATGTCCATATCGGATCCCATGCCGCCTGTGACATCCTTAAAACGGTCCGGAAGACCGGCAGGGCAGACAGTCTTTGCGATCCCTTCCGGGATCTCAAGGTTTCCTTCATGCGCTCCGGAGACAGAAATCCCGGAGATCGCAGTCTCATTCATTTTCAGCCAGTTCCATGTCTTAGAAGGGAGCTGGTTGATCTTCATGTTCTCCATCATCCAATACTTCCTTTCATTTCCAGATGGATCAGATTGTTCATCTCCACCGCGTATTCAAGCGGAAGCTCCTTCGAGACATTGTCGGCGAAGCCGCTGACGATCAGGGCTCTCGCGTCCTCCTCGGAGATTCCGCGGGACATCAGATAGAAGACGGCATCGTCGCTGATGCGTCCGATCTTTGCCTCATGTCCGACATCGGCGTCCTTTGTGCGGATATCCATCGCCGGGATCGTGTCGGAACGGGAGATATCGTCGAGCATCAGGGACTGGCAGGAGACAGCGGATTTGCTGCCCTTTGCCTTTGCGGATACGACAACGGAGCTTCGGAAGGTGCTGATCCCGCCGTCCTTGGAGATCGATCTCGTATTTACATAGGAAGAAGTCTTTGGAGCGTTGTGGACCACCTTACATCCGGTATCGAGGTTCTGTCCCTTACCGGCGAATGTGATCCCGGTGAATTCGGATCTTGCGCCCTCACCGTTTAACACGCTCATCGGGTAGAGGTAAGAAACATGGGAACCGAAGGAACCGGATACCCACTCGATGACTCCGCCTTCCTCGACCTTCGCCCGTTTTGTGTTTAAATTGTACATATTTTTCGACCAGTTCTCGATTGTGGAGTAGCGGAGCTTTGCGTTCTTTCCGACGTAAAGCTCAACGCATCCGGCGTGAAGATTGGCCACATTGTACTTCGGAGCGGAACATCCCTCGATGAAATGTAAGGATGCGCCCTCATCGACGATGATCAGGGTGTGCTCAAATTGTCCGGCACCTGCGGCATTTAAACGGAAGTAGGACTGCAGCGGGATCTCGACGGAAACTCCCTTCGGAACATAGACGAAGGAACCGCCGGACCAGACAGCGCCGTGCAGGGCTGCAAATTTGTGGTCATGAGGCGTCACGAGCTTCATAAAGTGGTCCTTTACCATATCGGCATATTTGCCGGTCAGGGCGCTCTCCATATCTGTGTAGATGACGCCCTGCTCCGCAACTTCCTTGCGGACGTTGTGGTAGACGAGCTCGGAGTCATACTGGGCACCGACGCCTGCGAGAGAGGTGCGCTCCGCCTGCGGGATCCCGAGCTTTTCAAAGGTATCCTTGATCTCCTCCGGGACCTCGGACCAGTCCCCTTTCATCTTTGTGTTGGCACGGACGTAGGTCGCGATGTTGTCCATGTTTAAGCCTTCGATGGACGGGCCCCAGTCCGGAACCTTCATTTCATTATATACTTTTAAGGAATTTAACCGGAAATCATGCATCCACTCCGGGTCATGTTTCTCCTCGGAGATCTTTTCCACAATGTCCTCGGTGAGACCGTTTTTAATACGGTAAGCGTCCTTCTCGTCATTGCGGAAGTCGTACATGTTGCGGTCAACGTCCTCAACATACGTCTTTTCCTTCATTCGTTGTTCTCTCCCTTCTCGTTCGCGGAAGCGATAAACTGCTCGAAGCCGTTCTCATTGATCTCATCGACGAGAGAACCCTCGCCCTCGGCAACCAGGCGGCCGTCTACGAGAACATGGGTCTTGTCCACGTGGAGAGACTCCAGGATCCTTGTGCTGTGGGTGATGATGAGGAGTGCGCCGTCCTTGCTCTTCTGGTACTCCTCGATTCCCTTGGAAACGGTGCGGACCGCGTCGACATCGAGACCGGAGTCTGTCTCATCGAGGATCGCTAAGGATGGATTTAAGAGGAGAAGCTGCAGGATCTCCGCTTTCTTTTTCTCACCGCCGGAGAAGCCGACGTTCAGATCACGGAAGCCGTAGGATGGATCCATGTCGAGAACCTCCATGGCTTTCTGGAGTTCTTTATTGAAATCCCAGATGCGGACATTCTTTCCGGTTCTCGCGGAGAGGGCGCTGCGGATGAAGTTGGAGAGGGAGATTCCCGGAACTTCAAGCGGATTCTGGAAGGAGAGGAACATGCCGAGCTTTGCACGCTTGTCAGCGGCTTCTTTCGTGATGTTCTCGCCTCCGAAGAAGATCTCACCGTCTGTCACATGATAGTTCGGGTTCCCCATCAGGGTGCAGCCGAGTGTGGATTTTCCGGCACCGTTCGGTCCCATGAGTACGTGGGTCTCGCCTTTGTTGATCGTTAAGTTGATCCCGTGAAGAATGGATTTGTCTTCCACATCCACGGAGAGATTTTTTACATTTAATAATGGTTCTGACATATCGGATTCCTCCATGTATTTTATATAAGGTAAAAATGTAGGTTTCAGCAATTTCCGGACAGATATGAACCGGCACCGGAGCTGATCTCCGGGATACGTTCCGTCTGCCGGGACTAAACCTAGTCACTTACTAGGTGATGCAATGATATTATACCTGTATTGAGAAAAATATGCAAGAAGCAATTCCTACAAACATGCTATGAATTGGTATTTATTCCTGTACAATCCGATATTTCCGGCAAAATCTGCAGGATTCATGAAACTGCAACAATCGGAAAACAATTCTGAAACATGGGCATGGTAGGCTGAGCAAAACAGCGGAAATCACAGACGGGATCGGACCGGAGGCAGGAGGTTCTATGCAGAAATTTTGCAAACCTTACGAAAATATAAAATCATTATAAACTGGAAAAACAGATATTGACAGAATGACAGGGTGTCACTATAATGTTGACAGGTTGTCACTTTTACAAAAGAAGGGAAATGTCAGAAATACGTTTTGTGATTTCGACAGAAGGGAGATGGAATTATGCCGACCGAGCGGTTTTTGCGGCTTCCGAAAGAAAAAATTGAAGCAATTCGGATCGCAGCGGTAAAGGAGTTTATGAGAGTGCCTCTCGAGGAGGCATCGATCAACCGGATCGTCCACGATGCGGATATATCAAGGGGAAGCTTTTATACATATTTTGAAGATAAGCAGGATCTGTTGAGGTGGCTGATCTATGCCCAGGCAGAACAGCATTTTAAGAACTATATCGAGCGGCTTCAGGAAAACGGAGGCGATCTGTGGGATATGCTTGAGAATGTGTTCGACCGCGGAATGGATCTTATGGAGCGGGCCGGATTGATCGAAATTTTCCAGAATCTGATCAAGAGCGCGAAGTTCATGGAAATTTTCAGGGGCGATCCGGAGTCTGACCCGCAGGTATGCCGGGAAAATCAGAGGTTTATGAAGCTTTTATATGAAAATATCGATCAGGACAAAGCACCGATCAGCAGAGAGGCCTTAAATGAACTGATCGAAATGCATATGGTAGTATTTATCATGTCGATCAAGCGCTTTTTCCGTGACGGGGAGGCGAGAGAGGAAGCTTCCGAGTATTACAAACGTCATATCCATATGCTTCACTACGGCATATGTGCATATAGATCAGACAGCAGGGAAGAGGAGCAGCGGTAAGGAATAGAAAAGCTGCCCGCGAAACAGAACATGCGGATTGGAAGACAAAAAAGGATCCGCAGGAGAGATCAAAAAGCAACAGGTTGCAGAAAATGAGGAGGAACCATGAAAAAAGCAGGTAAGATCGTAATCGGGCTTGTATGCGTCGGCGCATTTGGAGCCCTGATGTTCACAAGATTTACGAAAAAAGAAGAGCCGATTGAGGCCGTTCCGAACCCGACCGTCGTCGTCCAGACACCGGAGACAGGAAATATTGAACTTTCCACAGGACTGACCGGTACCGTGGAACCGGCCGATCAGGTGTACATCATCCCGAAGGGAAGCGGAGAAGTACTGGAGGTCTATGTAAATCAGGGCGATACCGTACAGAAGGGGCAGAAGCTGTTCCGCATCGACAACAAGCAGTTAGACGCGGCAAGAATCACGTTAAATACGACCCAGGTATCCTTAAATGATGCCCAGACATCTGTAAACAGGATGAAGGCGCTCTACGAGAGCGGGGATATTTCCGCCCAGGCCTACGAGCAGGCGGTAAGCGGTCTGTCCATGGCGAAGCTCCAGTATGATTCCGCAAAATTAAACTATGATACCCAGAGCGAGAACACGGTCGTTACCGCGCCGATCGCCGGTGTCTTAGAGCAGTTCGGCGTGCAGGTGCATGATATGTCTGCGGGCGGTTCTGTCGCAGGCGTTGTATCCGGTGCAGGCGGAAAAACACTGACCTTCAACGTGTCGGAGCGTGTCATGAAGGGATTAAATATCGGTGATCCTGTGACGGTGGAGAAGAACGGAACGGATTACAGCGGCGCGATCTCCGAGATCGGCAGCATGGTGGACGCGTCCACAGGACTTTTCAAGGTGAAAGCGACCTTGGGGGACGCGGACGGACTTGCCAGCGGAACGATGGTAAAGGTTTATGTGACAGCGGAGAAGGCGGACAACGTCATGGTCGTTCCGGCGGATTGTGTCAACTACAGCAACGGAGATGCCTACGTCTATACATATGATGCTGCGACAGCAACAGCGAAAAAGACTCCGGTGGAAGACGGGCTCATCGATTCCGACAAGATCCAGATCGTTTCCGGACTTTCCTATGATGACGAGGTCATCACAAGCTGGTCCAAGGAGCTTTATGACGGCGCCGCTGTGAATATTCAGGGCAGTGATGACAGTGCGGAAACGACAGTCGACAGCAGTGAGACAACAGCAGAAGAGACTACAGAAGCCGCAGAAACGGCAGCAAAATAAGGAGGCACAAGGAACATGGGACTTACCAAAAAGGTCTTAAAACGGCCGGTCACAACTGTTCTTGTTGTGCTCTGCCTGATCGTATTCGGTCTCAGCTCGATCTTTTCATCCCAGCTTGAGCTGATCCCGGAAATGGAGATGCCGATGCTTATCATCAGCGCAGTCTACCCGGGAGCGAGCCCGGATGACGTGGATCAGCTTGTGATCAGTAAGATAGAGGATGAGATCGGAACGCTTTCCGGTGTCGATTCTGTCACCAGCATGTCTTCGGAAAACTTCGGAATGGTTCTGGTCCAGTATGACTATGACCAGAATATCGATAAAGCCTACGATGACTTAAAGAAAAAGCTGGACGGGATCAAGTCGGATCTCCCGGATGATGTCGATACCCCGACGATCATCGAGATGGATATCAACAGTACACCGTCCATCACCCTCGCAGTCAACAATGACAGCGTGGATAACCTCTATAACTACGTAAATGGCGATATCGTTCCGGAGATCGAAAAGCTGACCTCCGTAGCCAGTGTCGATGTATCCGGTGGCCAGGAGGCTTACATCAAGGCGGAGCTGATCCCGGAAAAATTAAGCCAGTATCATGTGAACATGAATACGATTGTTGCGGCTTTAAAGTCTGCGGACTTTTCCATGCCGATCGGAAGTACCTCCGTTGGAAACAAGGAGCTTTCCGTGACATCCGGAACATCCTTTGACACGATGGAGCTTTTAAAGAAGATCCCGATCACACTGGGTAACGGAAATATCATCTATATGGAAGATGTTGCCAATATCTACAATACCGTTGAGGCAAAGGACAGTATCGGACGTTACGACGGCAAGGACACGATGACGATCGGTGTCAAGAAAAATCAGGACAGCGACCACATTACCGTTTCCAGGGCAGTCCAGGAGACAATGGAAACGTTAAAAGCACAGGATCCGTCTCTGGAGTACGTCGTTGTCAACGATTACAGTGATCAGATCAGCGATTCCTTAAAAAGCGTATTCCAGACCATGATCATGGCAGTCATTATCGCGATGTTCATCATCTGGCTGTTCTTCGGGGATATCAAGGCATCCCTGATCGTCGGAACTTCCATCCCGGTATCAATTTTAGCGGCCCTCATCCTCATGAAAGCCATAGGCTTTACGCTAAACGTCATCACCCTGTCGAGTCTGGTCCTCGGTGTCGGAATGATGGTTGATAACTCGATCGTAGTTCTGGAGAGCTGCTTCCGCTTTACGGATAAGGGCGGCGGCTTTATTGAAACGAGAAAAGCCGCGATCGATGGTACGGCAGCCGTTCTGGAATCCATCATCGGTGGTACCGCTACGACCTGTGTCGTATTTATCCCGTTAGCCCTGATCTCCGGAATGAGCGGACAGATGTTCAAGCCGTTAGGCTTCACGATCGTATTCTGTATGATCGCGTCCTTGATCTCCGCGATGACGCTTGTACCGCTCTGCTACGTGTACTACCGTCCGAAGGAGAAGGAAAATACCCCGGCATCCGGCATCATGAGAGCTCTGCAGAATGGATACCGTTCCCTGATGGAGAAGCTTTTAAAGAAAAAAGCGATGGTCATGGGAACCGCCGTTGTGCTTGTGATCTTCTCCCTGTTCCTTGCGACAAAGTTAAAGACAGAGCTTATGCCGGCAGATGATCAGGGAACGATCGCGGTGACGATCGAGACCCAGCCGGGTCTTAAGATCGAGGAGGTCGATAAGATCCTCCAGAGAGCAGAAGACTATGTGACTCAGGATCCGGATCTTGATTCCTACATGCTCTCCTACGGAAGTTCCGGACTTTCCATGAATATGGGCGGAAGCGGAGCGACCCTGACGGCATATTTAAAGGATGACAGAAGCAGAAAGACGGATCAGGTGCTCAAGGAATGGAAACGCGATATGCAGAAATGGTCGGATTGTTCGGTCAGTCTGGAAAGCCAGAGCTCTCTGGGCAGTGGGATGTCCATGGGAAATGCGGAGGATCTCGAATATATTCTTGTCAGCACACAGTACGATGACTTAAAGAAAGTATCGGATGAGATCGTTTCCGAGCTCCAGAAGCGCCCGGATGCGACAAACATCCACTCTTCCCTTGAAAACAGCGCTCCCCTTGTAAAGATCAATGTGGATCCGGTCAAGGCGGCAGCGGAGGGACTCTCCCCGACCGCAGTTGCTTCCCAGGTATACATGATGGTCAGCGGAACGACGGCAACGACCCTGAATGTTGACGGAAATGATATCGATGTAAAGGTTGAGTACGCGGATGATGAGTACGATACGATCGATAAGCTTCAGGGGATCGTTCTTCCGACAGCGACCGGCGGATCCGTAGCTCTTATGGATATCGCGGATATCGGCTTTAAGGACAGCCCGCAGAGTATCACAAAGAGCGATAAGCAGTATCAGGTGACCATCACCGGTACGCTGACAGAGGGAGCGGACAGCACGACAAAACAGAAGATTCAGAAGGATGTGATCGATAAGCACTTATCCGGCACGATCTCCATGCAGGAAAACACATCCACAAAGATGATGAACGAAGAGTTTGCATCCCTGGGACAGGCGATCGCCACAGCCGTATTCCTCGTATTTGTTGTAATGGCTGCACAGTTCGAGTCACCGAAGTTCTCCATCATGGTGATGACGACGATCCCGTTCGCCCTGATCGGTTCCTTCCTGTTCTTGTGGTTAGTTGACTGCCCGATCAGCATGACCTCCCTGTTAGGCTTCTTAATGTTAGTCGGAACGGTAGTAAACAACGGTATTTTGTACGTCGATACGGCGAACCAGTACCGGGCAACGATGGACTTTAAGGAGGCGGTCATTGAAGCCGGCGCGACACGTATGCGCCCGATGTTCATGACAACGCTCACGACGATCGTGGCAATGATCCCGATGGCGGCGGCTTACGGAAATGCAGGTAAGACGATGCAGGGACTTGCACTTGTGGATGTCGGTGGACTGATCGTCTCCACGGCGATGGCACTTCTTGTTCTTCCGGTCTTCTATGTGATCATGAGCGGAAAGAATACGGATAAGGAAGAAATCGTTGACGTAGATTAAGCTTTGAACATTGAAAGCGGATCCCTGCAGAGTCTGCAAGAGACGGCCGCTGCCCGGTCGGGAGGCGGTCAGCCGGAATGCGGAATGCTCTGCGGGGCTTCCTGCTTTTGGAAGCGGAAGTCGGGGTGAATAAAATTGCCACCGGATTGCCGTATTTGGAAAGAAAATGTAAGAGAAATGTTATTGCGTTTCTGCGATGAAATCGTTATGCTCATAGATGGAGGGAAACCTATGAGACAGAATCAATGGAAAAAGGCAGGTCTGACCGTGCTCTCAGCCGTTTTTATGGGAAGTCTTTCCCTGGCGGCAGCGGGTACCGGAATTCCTGCGTTAGCTGCGACGAAGGACGTCGCGGTCACAGAATATGACGAAGCAGCGCTTGAAAAGTTTAAGGACAATACCCTGGAATACTGGGAGCTCCCGGGACTGATCGAGAGGTATAATACGGATTATCAGAACCAGCTGCAGAAGTATTATTACAATCCGGGCGGATCCACGGGCCTTACAAAGGACCAGATGTTAGCGCTGGCGGCGGATCTCCGCGCGGAGGCGGATGAGCTGGAGAATGACGCGGGTGATCTGAAAAATGACAGCTCAACCCGCAGAGAATATAAAGAATATAGGACAAACATGCATGCCCTGCGCGCTTATGCGCAGCAGCTGGAAGATACCGCAAATGGAAAAAAGAACGGCGGCTCAGCACTCCGCGGACTTCGTATCGCGAGAAATGAGAAGACAAAAACCGCAAGGGAAGCGATGCGCACTTATGAGACATTAAAGGATCAGTATGATATTGCTGTCTTAAATCAGGAGATCGCAAAGCAGAATTATGAGGCGGCACTGAAGAAAAAAGATCTCGGAATGATGTCAACGGAAGATGTTCTGACCGTAGAAGATGCCTTAAATTCCGCAAACGGAAGTGCGCTTCAGGCGGCATCCAGTCTAAACAGCCAGAAGCAGACGCTGATCACGATGTTAGGCTGGGAGTACAACGCGGACCCGGAGATTACAAAGGTTCCGGAACCGGATCTTGCGGTGATCGATTCCTTCGATCCGAAGAAGGACGAGGCGAAGGCCATCGAGATGAACTATACGCTGTATGATACAAGAATGGCAAAGGCCAGTTCCTCCGGCGGAGCAGTAAAGAAAGCCAGAAATATCAAGGACCAGGAAGATTCTATCCGTTCTTCCCTGGATCTTATGTACCAGGACGTAAAGCAGAAACGGAAAGCCTACGAGGCATCTGAGACGCTTTACGGAGCCGCAAAGGCCGACAAGGCAGCTGCTGACAGGAAAAATGCCCTCGGAATGATGAGCCGCCAGGAATACCTCCAGGCGGAGTCCGCATGGCTTTCCAGTGAGGCATCCCACACAGCGGCAAAGCTCGACCTTACAGGAGCAATCGAAAACTATCAGTGGGCGCTTGAGGGACTTCTCGATATCGGTTCCTCATCGCAGAGCTAAAGGAGAATCAGAATGAAAAGAAATTTGACAGGACGTGTGATTCCGGCAGCACTTGCGCTTGCGCTTGCGGCAGCGCCTGTGAACGCTTTCGCAGCGACGAAGGCGGTTCAGGCGACCGGTGTTGCGGATGAGAACGGATTTATATCCCAGCCGGGAAATGAGTACGATGACGCGACGATGAAGAAGCTCGCGGATAACATGCTGGAATATGACGAGATCGGGAAGCTTGTTGAGGTCTACAGCCCGACGTTTAAGACAGTGAAAGAGACATATTCCGATAAGAAGGACGCAGCAAAGGATGTCGTGAAGCTGAAATCAAAATTACTGGATAGTTCGGGAGAGCTTGCGGATACGGCAAGTACACTGAAAGGCTCTCTTGACGCAGCCAAAGAGATGATCGGTAAAGTTCCGGCAATGACTCCGACAAACTACGCACAGCTCTATTACAGTTCAGAACTCATGGACTACCAGGCAGACGCAATTGCGCTGCAGGGCGACAGCCTGGAACAGGTATCCCCGGAGCAGATGCATATCAAGCTTGTGGACAGCACCCGCGCGGCGCTGACCGCCGGCGCCCAGAGCGCCATGATCGGCTACAAGCAGTTAAAGCTCAACGAGGAGAGCTTAGAGAGCGGACTCACACTCTTAGAGGCAGTCTACCAGTCCACCCAGAACCAGGCAGCCAACGGTCTTGCGACCCAGAGCCAGGTCCTTTCCGCGAGACAGCAGCTGGAGTCCACCCAGGCAACGAAACTGACACTGACATCCAGTGAGCAGAAGCTCCGTCAGACTCTCTGCACGATGCTCGGATGGAAGTATGACGCAAAGCCGGAGATCAAGGATGTCCCGGCAGCTGATCTCACAAGGATCGACGGAATGAACCCGGAGAAGGACAAACAGGCGGCGCAGGACAACAACTTTACGATCCGATACAACGTGCTGGATCTCGACAACAAGGACGCAGGCTCCGTCGAGTACCAGAACTTACAGCGCACGATCAAGCAGGAGAAGGAAGAAGTCGCGTCCTCCCTCGTAAACCTTTACAACGACGTTCTCCAGAAGAGAAACGAGCTCCAGACAGCAAAGGCAGCTTACGAGCTGGAAAAGACGAAGATGGAGACTGCCGAGAGAAAATGGCAGTTAGGAACCATCGGACGCCTTGAGTATATGCAGCAGCAGAACTCCTTAAAGACAAAGGAGATCGCGGTGAAGACCGGAGACCTCTCATTGTTCCAGGCGATGGAGACCTATGACTGGGCGGTTAAGGGAAACTTAAGTCTTAGTCAGTAAGCTGCGGATGCGCTGAAAATAGTTCAGCGATCCGAAAACGGACTTTCACAGTGGGCAGGGAAGATGTTTCCTGCTCACTTTTTTTACCCGAAGTTTTGGCAGTATTATCAGGGGTGGCTGCAGAGACGATAGCTGTATGGGAAGTGTGTTCGCCAGTGGCCGCTGGGCTGGTGCTTTTCAGGAAACAGGCCGGTCTTGCCTTTAGCAGCGACTGAAAATCGTCCTCCGGGATCAGATTTTTCAACATTTCCTTCGATTCCTCCGGCATCGACGCATGAACGCTGTCCGTGTAGCATAAGGATGGGTACAGAACGCACCAGAAGTTGTGCCCGGCACCGTTCCCGATGGTCACCCGGACGGCTTCATACATCCCGGCGGGAAATGTCATGTCCCCGTAGGTGCGCACCGGAAACCTGCAGGTCTCGATCCCCACATGTACAGCGTAATCATACCCGAAGCTGTGGATAAAGTCTTCTGCTGCGGCTTCCAGTGTGGAAGATTCAGACAGGATATATGCTTTCAGCTCCTCTTTTCCGGCGATCTGACCCGCGGCGGCCCCGTCCCGGATCTTTTCCAGAAGAAGATCCTTCACCCGAAGCTTTAACGCCTGGTCTTTGGCGGAATCACTGTTCGCGAGAACATGGAACCGCAGGATCTTTGGGGCAATATCCGCCGCCAGAGCCTCGTCCCGCGCCCGGATGCCGGACATGGAAAGAAGAAAACAGATCAAAAAACACAGGAAAGAGAGACTGAGCTTACAGGTTCGTTTCATAGATACACCTTCTTTGCTTTTTACTTTTTATGTCAGAGGCAAATGTTATTTCCTGTTTGTAATTATTACCAGTTGTGCTATAATCTAAACGATAACATGTAAAAACAGCCCGTCCAGTGCCAGTGCATCGGGGGAAATGATTCGGGTGCACAGTGGTCCTGTAAGGAATCTGCCGGCTTTGCTGACCGGGATCACGCGCCAAATCTCACGGACGTTCGACTTGAATAGAAAATCAGAGAGGAATCAAAAAAACATCATGGAAAAGAAAAATATCGTTGTCCTGTTTGGCGGACAGTCATCTGAGCATGTAGTATCCTGTATGTCTGTACAGAATGTGGCAGCAAATATCAATGAGGAGAAATATAATGTGATCCTCGTCGGGATCACGGAGGACGGACACTGGGTAAAGGTGGACTCCTTAAGCCAGGTCAAAGATGATACCTGGAGAGAGTCAAAAACTGGGGCGGTGCTGTCTCCGGACGCAAAGGAGAAATGCCTGATCGTCACAGAGAACGGATCTTTTGAGAAGATTCCGGTGGATGTGGTATTCCCGGTCCTTCACGGTCTCTACGGTGAGGACGGAACCGTACAGGGAATCCTTGAGCTTGCGAAGATCCCGTACGTCGGCTGCGGCGTTCTCGCTTCCGCGGTATCGATGGATAAGCTTTCCACAAAGCGCATGGTAAGCGGACTCGGCATCTGTCAGGCAGCTTACGTTTCCGTTATGAAAGCGGAATTAAAGGATATGGATGCGGTTATCGCGAAAATCGAAAAAGAGATCCCATATCCGGTATTTGTAAAGCCGTCTAACGCCGGTTCCTCCAGAGGTGTTACAAGAGCAGACAACCGAGAAGAGCTGATTACCGGTTTAAGGGAAGCAGCTGACAATGACCGCCGTATCCTCGTAGAGGAGATGATCGTGGGCCGTGAGATCGAGTGCGGCGTATTCGGTGACGGTGATTCCACGAAAGCCTCCGGCGTGGGTGAGATCCTTGCTGCGGCTGAGTTCTATGATTTCGACGCGAAATACTACAATGCGGAGTCCAAGACCGTCGTTGACCCGGAGCTTCCTGACGGAGCCACAGAGCGTGTCCGTGAGGCTGCCGTTAAGATCTTCAACGCGGTGGACGGCTACGGCTTATCCCGCGTGGATTTCTTTGTAAAGGCCGACGGAACGGTCGTATTCAATGAGATCAACACACTTCCGGGCTTCACCGCCATCAGCATGTATCCGATGTTGTGGGAGGCAAGAGGTGTAGACAAGAGACAGCTGATCGACGATCTGATCGATCACGCGTTTCGGAGATATGAGAGATAAAAATGTTCACAGCGGTCCGTGCCTGAAGCCGTGCGGACCGTTCAAAATGATATATCAGGGGAGATTTACATGACAAAGGATATTTTAGTCCGTGTCCGGGGGGTACAGACGATCGGTGAGGAAGAGGACACGGTCGAGATGATCACCCCGGGGACGTATTATGTGAAAAACGGCAAGCAGTATCTGATCTATGATGAGTCGCTTGACGAGACGGGCACACCGACCCACAATACGGTGAAAGTGATGGAGAACCGGATCGAGGTCATGAAACGCGGACTTGTGGAGAGCCACATGATCTTTGAACCCGGAAGACGGACGACAGCAAACTACCGGACGCCGATGGGACTGTTCCTGATGGGGATCACGACTTCCCTGCTTGAAGTTGAGGAGGACGAAGAGTCCATTCTTCTAAGAATCAAATATTCCATGGAGATGAACGGGGAGTATGCATTCGACTGTAATACAGAGATCCTGGCGTCATCAAGAAAAGAAGAGGTATTGGGAATCCCGATGTAACGGAAAACGGATGTGAGGTATTGGAAGGTTACAGGATAAAAAAGAAAGGACGCAGCGGGTCCCGCGGACTGTATTTGGAAAGATCGCGGTCAAAGGGGAAGCTGTGAGAGGACAAACGATGTATGGAGAGTTTTTTAGTCGCGGTTAATGCGGTCATCCCGTTCTTCTGTTATCTGGCGCTCGGATATACGATGAAGATCAGAGGAGTTGTGAAAGAGGAATTTTTACAGAAGCTGAACCAGATGGTCTTCCGGGTATTTTATCCGTTTATGACCTTCTACAATATTTATAAAGCCGATGCCGAGTCGCTTCCGAGACCATTGCTTTTGATCTTTACGGGGGCCAGCATCCTGATCGTCGAGGCGATCCTGATCGTGATCATTCCGAAGATCGTAAAGGAAAACCCCAGAAGAGGCGTTATCATCCAGGCGATTTTCCGAAGCAACTTTGTTCTGTTCGGACTGCCGCTCACGATCGCGGTATTTGGAGATTCAGCGGCATCGATCGCGGCTATGATGGTTACGGTCGTTGTGTCGATCTACAATACCACATCGGTATTTATTCTTGAAATGTTTAACGGAGAGGGAAAATCAGATATTAAGAAGACACTGAAGGCGGTGGCAACGAATCCGCTCCTGCAGGGTGCCGTCGTGGGTCTGATCTTCTTTTTCCTCGGGATCAAGCTTCCGGGAAGTCTTGTGACCCCGATCGCAGCGTTCTCCAATATGACTTCTCCGTTAGCGATCTATGTGCTCGGTGGAACCTTACAGTTTAAGGCAATCCGGAAAAACCTCAAATATCTGGTTCCAACGCTTACCTGCAAGCTGTTTATCCTTCCGGCGATCATCATCGCGATCGCTTACGCCTTTGGACTTCGTGGACTTGAGCTGTTCCTTCTGATCGCTGTCTACGCGACACCGGTTGCAGCCGCATCCTACCCGATGGCGCAGAATATGGGCGGTGACGGAGAGCTTGCCGGACAGTTTGTCGTGATCAGTACGGCGGTGTCCATGTTTACACTGTTCTTATGGATCTTCTTTATGAAGTCTGTAGGATTGATTTAAAATCAAATAAAAAAGCCCTGTCTTCTGGATGAAACTAAATTCATCAGAAGAGGGGGCTTTTTTATTTTGTCTTTTTCTTGTCGATTCAGTCTTTTTTGAAAATTCCTTTGATACGCTGACCGATCGTTTTCTTCTTTGGAAGCGGGATCAGTCCTCCGCGCGGAACGGACTTGATCGCTGTGATGTAAAGACCGCTGATCTCAACCTTGATCTCAGTCTTTAACGGGAGTTGAAGGAAAACCTTTTCATCGGCGATCATAGTCATAATCTTTGTACCGATCTTTGCTTTTACTACCGGAACCTTCATCCGCTTTGCATACCATGGAGTCTGCTCATAAACGATCGGCGGGAGTCCGGCTTCCTTTATTTTCAACTTTTTCTTGTCGATCGCCATCAGACTCACGGTCTGCTTAGCGGCATCGATCGCGCTCTGCTGTTCTACCTGGCGCTTTTCCATCTTACGTCCGAGGAAGTAAAGCACAGCGAGGACAACGACAAGGATCAGGAGAATGACAAGAATGACATTTGCTACGATACTCCAGTTCATGTGGATACCTCCAGTGTGTTCACGTTCGCCCTGTATCACAGGGCATTACCTGTAAATTATACCATCGCAGGTATAAAAGCGCAAGCTTAATTTGATTCAGCAGAAAGCCAGCAAAAAGCCATGTCCAAAAAACTCCGAAGCCGGAAGCGGCTGTGAAGAGCAACATAAATAGAGGAGAAAATTTGATATAATTAAAACGGAAAATTTACTTTACACACAAAAGAATAAAAAGGTTGCGCATCATGGAATAAAATAGTATAATTATAGATAACTGGTTGCGTATTGTGCAAAAAATCAGAATAACTCGAATATGCAAGTTCGAGGGCCGCTTTTAGAAAAAATGAAAAAAGCAGTGCGGACAACAGCCGGAAATCATGTACAGGAAAGGTGATATGGAGATGGGAAAACAGACAGCTTGGGAAGAAATTGATAAGAAATCCAGCGAGATCTTTACCGCCAGCGACGAGATCTGGGGCTGCGCGGAGACTGCCTTCACGGAAGACAAGTCGATGAAGATTCTCTGCGATGTTCTGAAAGCAGAAGGTTTTACAGTTGAGACAGGTCTTGCGGATGTAAAGACGGCATTTAAGGGCACGTTTGGTTCCGGAAAACCTGTGATCGGTATCTTAGGCGAGTTCGATGCCCTGTCCGGACTGGATCAGGAAGCGGGAGCTACCGAGAAGATCGTTGTGCATGATGGCGCCAGCGGACACGGCTGCGGACATAACATGCTCGGCACAGCGTCCCTCTCCGCGGCGATCGGAATCAAAAAATATCTGGAAGAATGCGGAAAACCGGGAACCGTGATCTATTTTGGCTGCCCGGGTGAGGAAGGCGGATCCGGAAAGGCATTTATGGCGAAAGGCGGAGTGTTCGCAAACCTTGATGCCGCGATCACATGGCATCCGGGAGATTTAACGCAGGCCGACACGGGAAGCTCCCTCGCAAACTATCAGGTAGCGTATAAATTCTATGGAAAGAGCGCCCACGCAGGCGGCGCACCGCATCTTGGACGAAGCGCCCTTGATGCGCTGGAGCTTATGAACATGGGTGTCCAGTTCTTAAGAGAGCATGTGGTTCCGGAGGCGAGAATCCACTATGCGATCACAAACACCGGCGGATACTCCCCGAACGTTGTACAGCCGTACGCGGAAGTTCTGTATTTGATCCGTGCCCCGAAGAACAGTCAGGTGGAGGAGATCTATCAGCGTGTCAACAAGATCGCTGAGGGCGCTGCCCATATGACAGAGACCCGCGTGGAGATCGATTTCGTAAAGGGCTGCTCGAACCTTATGAGCAACAAGGTGATCGCGAAGGAACTCTGGGACAACCTTGTGGAGCTTGGCGCTCCGGAGTACACGGAAGAGGAGATGAAGTTTGCCAAAGCCATCAGCGAGGGTGTTGGCGACAGCCGTTTTGAGTCCTTAGAGAAGATCGCAAAGAACTGCAAGGACAAAGCAGCTAAGGCGGAAGTCCTTTCCCATAAGGGCGAGAGCATGTACCGCTTTGTCGCTCCGTTCAACCCGGACGGAATCATGTCCTTCGGTTCCACGGACGTCGGTGACGTGAGCTGGAACTGCCCGACTGCCCAGGCCTACGTTGCTACATGGGCGGCTGGAACACCGGGCCACTCCTGGCAGGTTGTTTCCCAGGGCAAGAGCGGACTGGCACACAAGGGACTGATCTACGCGGCAAAGGCAATGGCAGGCGCAGCGATCGATATGTATGAGGATCCGGAGATCATCGCAAAGGCGAAAGCGGAGATGGAGGAAGAGCTGGATGGCGACACCTATCACTGCCCGATTCCGGACGGATGCAAGCCGAGAGCGATTGGAATGAAGATGTAAAAAATTGATGGATGCGATTGAGCGGGAATAGATCTTTCCGGCGAACATGAAAGGAATGACGCATTGTAATCGTACATAAAAAGTGGGGAGAAGTTCCGTAAAATGGAACTTCTCCCCGTTTTTTATTTCAAGGAAGATCCTGATCAGATCCGTTTCAGCTCATACTGTCTTGTGCCGAGACCGATCTTTTCCGCCTGATCGAGAGTCGCCTGCCATTCGATATTTGGGTTGGAATCCTTGAAGTGATCATGGTGGCAGTGCCATCCCGGCTGGGAGAGATGTTCTCCAAGCTGGCTATTGGCGATTGGAGCTGCCTTCAGACAGGCATCCGCGCAGGCCTGGTCCAGAGCGACCGGATCGAAGCTCGCGAACATTCCGATATCCGGAAGGATCGGGGCATCATTTTCACCGTGGCAGTCACAGTTCGGGCTGATATCCTGCACAAGGGAAATATGGAAGCACGGGCGGTCATAACAGACAGCCTGCGCGTACTCTGCCATCTTGCGGTCTAAAAGCTCGTTGGCATTGTAGTTCGGGTTGTAGATAGCATCAAAGCTGCAGGCACCGATACAGCGGCCGCAACCTTTGCACTTGTCATAATCGATGACGGCTTTCTTATTTACATATGTAATAGCATCGCTTCCGCACTCCTTCGCACAGCGTCTGCAGCCGCGGCAGAGCTTCTCACGGACGGACGGCTTTCCGCTTGCATGCTGCTGCATTTTTCCGGCACGGCTTCCGCAGCCCATACCGATGTTTTTGATGGCACCACCGAAACCGGTGGATTCATGACCTTTGAAATGGGTCAGGCTGATAAAGACGTCGGCGTCCATAACCGCGTGGCCGATGAAGGCCGTCTTGCAGTATTCTCCGTTTACGACCGGAACCTCCACCTCGTCAGTTCCGCGAAGACCGTCACCGATGATGATCTGGCAGCCGGTGGAGATCGGGTTGAAGCCGTTGAGGTTTGCACAGTCTAAGTGATCCAGGGCATTTTTTCTGCTGCCCGGATACAGGGTGTTGCAGTCGGTCAGAAACGGCATGCCGCCCTGTTCCTTACAGAGATCCGCAACGGCTTTCGCGTAGTTCGGACGAAGGAAAGCGAGGTTTCCGAGCTCACCGAAATGCATTTTGATCGCGACGAATTTTCCGTCCATGTCAATGTTTTTGATTCCTGCAGCAACGCAGAGCTTTTTCAGCTTGTCCAACTGGCTGGTTCCAACCGAACACCGGAAATCGGTAAAATAAACCGTTGATTTTTCCATGCTTATAAAGTCCTCCTTTAATAAATGATTCGTAACTATTTAGTACCTTCATAGTTACGTGCAAAAATCCATTCCAGATCAGCTTAGCTGATGGCATTTTTGCCTTCCAGCCTATGTTTTCTTACGGTCAGCGCAGCAAGTGCGCAGACCTACTGAACAGTTACAATGATTCCTAATAAAAGTATCCCCGCAAGTCCCGAATTAGTCAAGGATAAATTTTGCAGTTTTTTTTCAAAGATAACTTTTGCAGAATTTTTTGTCTTGTGGTATAGTAAACGGGAATCGGTGTGTGCCGATGCATACCAGAAACAAAAAAGGAAGCTGTGAAGAACAGTTATAAAAGGTGATTGTATGAACATAAGAAAACTGGCAAGACCAGCGGCAGCGCTTTTGGCCGCCGCAGCCCTGATGGCGGGGATCCCTGAACTTCGGATGGAAGCGCAGGCGGCATTTCCGGAATACTTAAAATCCGTGACCTACTTCGGCGATGCCTGGCCGATCAACTACTGGGGAACTGAAGATGATAACATGGGGGCAAATTTTGCCCGCATCAAGGCGGACGGCTTCAACAGCATCATTCTCGTGATCCCGTGGAGAGAGTTTCAGCCTGGGGATATGGGAAATATGTACAATGAGGCTGCTTTCGCCAAGCTCGATCAGGTCATGAAGTGCGCGGATGATCACGGACTTATGGTGACGCTGCGGATCGGTTACTGCTGGGATTACAGCGGTGAAGCGTCCCTTCCGGAGCGATATGCCGGTGTGGTGCAGGACGGAAGCAATGACAGGAAGATGTGGATAGATTACTGTAAGACGATCTATGACCGGGTATCCGACTACGGGAACTTTCAGGGTGGATTTATTACCTGGGAGGACTTCTGGGACTATACGTCAAACATGGACCGGGATCTCACTAGAGCCCTCAGTATCCGTCTGGCATCCAGATGCGGATATCAGGATTACCTGAAGGCCCACTACTCCCTTGCGGAGGTCGGCGCGGTCTACGGAAAGACATTCCAGGATTATTCCGAGATCTGGATCCCGGAGAGAAAGCGCCCGGAGGCGAAGCTGTTTTTTGAGTTCTATGACAGCTTTTTAAATAAGCTCCTCTCCGAGAGTCAGGAAGTGTTCCCGGGACTATCCATGGAAATCCGGTCCGACGGCGACCCGATCTACCAGCTGGACGGAAGCCATACCTACTATTCCCACTCCGCCACGTATCCGTGTGCCGATGCAGAGTACTCCGCTCTTATGTACAGCGTGTCCCTCGGACAGCAGAACGTAGGAGACCATATTTCCGCGGAAACAGCGCTGGCATCCATGCAGAACAGCATGAACGGTCTGGTGGAAAAGAGCGGAAAGAAGTATTTTATGGAGCAGTTCCTCTATGCGGATTCCACAGAGGCATTCTCCTACAATACCCAGATCGAGGAGTCCCAGGTGGCGGACTTTGTGAAGAATACCGCTCCGATCTTAAAGGATACTACCTGCGGCTACGGTCTCTGGGTATACCGGAATTATGTAAATGATTGTGTATACAATGGCCAGTTCGCTCTGGGACTCACGGGGTGGGATACTACCGGAAATGTTGAGAAAACGGAACATGACGGGTCGAAGGCAGTCACCCTGTCAAAAGACAGTGTGCTCAGCCAGAATGTCCATGGGCGTCTTGGAAAAATGGACAAGATCTATGTAAAATTCTGGGCGGCACCGAAGAACGGTGCAGCGAAGGTCACCTTCCAGATCGGTGACGCTAAAAAGTCGGTCCAGGTGACGGAAGCGGGAAATTATGAGTGTTCCATCCCGTGGCAGGAAAACTACAATCTCTCGATCACGACAGACCGAAGCGTGACACTGGACAATATTAAAATGTATTCCCACGAGCAGTACGGCAGGATCTATGACACAGACGGCAACGAGCAGGATCTCGCGGCGGCGTTCCGGGAGTTAAATGCGGCACTGGATCAGACACAGACTTTGGAGCCTGTTCCGGCAGCCGATTCCAGTAAATAAAATTTCTGTAAAAAAAACATAAAGAAATTTGAAATTCCTACTTGCGGAATTGCTCAGACTACGATATAATCTCCGGGATAGTTTGACAGGGATCGAGAAAAACCTGTCAGTGTCCCGGAGATTTTTATGCGGGCAATGAGTCTAAGCCTGTGTCTGCATATCAGGAATGTTTTGGAGAGCCGCCCCAAAGCTTATGTTTCCGGGTGTGTTGCGCGGTTAAAAAAAGGAGGATTACATGGAGAAAAAGAAAAGTTCACTCGCTGTCAGAATGAGTATTTCCCTCGTCTGCGGTCTGGTAGCAGGTCTTCTGTTAATGTTCTTAAGAGAAAACCTCAACAGCACAGGCAAGGAAGCCGTATGGGCAACGATCAACAGCATCCTGTTCCAGGACATCACAGCGGCAGGCGCTGAAAAGGCACTCGGTATCTTCTATATTATCGGTCAGTTATTTATCCGTTCTTTACAGCTTGTCATCGTACCGATGGTATTCACATCCATCACACTTGCGATCGGACAGATTTCCGATACAAGAACTCTCGGCAGAATTTCCGTAAAAACGATCGCAGGTTTCCTGATCTGCTCTTTCTTCGCATTACTTATGGCGTGCGTAGTCGGAATCATGATCTACAATGCCGGTGTGTTCAATATTCAGGTGGAGGGTCTTGAAGGTTCTGCCGGATCTACCGGTTCCAACCCGTTAAATGTGATCCTTAACATTGTTCCGTCCAATATCACAGCGGTATTCAGTACAAACACTTCCGTTCTCGCGATCGTGTTCTTAGCGGTTTCCCTCGGTCTCTGCATGAAGGCAGTCGGCGACGAGAAGAGCGCAACATTAAAGAAGCTCATCACAGAAGTAAACGATATCGTTGTTGTATTCTTAAACTACGTTGTTACAAAGTTCGGTCCGTTCGCGATCTTCGTTCTCCTTGCAAGAACATTCGCGACATACGGAATCAACCACTTAAAACCGGCTCTGGCATACGTTGTCGTAACTGTTATCCTGCTTCTCTTATTCCTCTTCGTAGGATACCCGATCTTTGTAGCAGTTACAACAAAGCAGAATCCGGTGAAGTTTGCAAAGAAGATCTTCCGTGTAGCAGTATTCGGATTCTCCACTTCCTCCAGTGCGGCTGCTCTTCCGCTTAACGTGAAGACAACTACAGAGGAGCTCGGTGTTGATGAGAAGATCGCTTCCTTCGTACTTCCGCTCGGTATGACCATCAACATGAATGGTACCGCGATCATGCAGGTCGTTGCGACTCTGTTCATCGCAGGCTGCGCAGGATACGATGTAACCCTGTCCCAGCTCATCGTGATCGCTCTCTTAGCCCTGATCGCATCCGCCGGTACACCGGCAGCTCCGGGCGCAGGCGCGATCATCCTGTTCACAATCCTTTCCGGCCTTGGCTACATCAACGACGGTGCACTCTTAGCATACAGCCTGATCCTTGCGATCAACCGCCCGATCGAGATGTTAGTAACGGCGCTTAACGTTGTCGGTGACTCCGCAACCGCGATCTACGTTGCGAAATCCGAGGGAATGTTAAACGAGGATATCTACAATTCATAAGGAAAATACCGGCCTGGTTTACGGTCGGTGTGCAAAGCTCCGGAAGACCTGAGGGAAGAAGCCCAGGTCTTCCGGAGTTTTTTTATGTAACAGGAAATCCTGGGGAATTCCAAAGATGTGCACTCACGCGAAGATGTAGATTGTCGCAAGCGACCGCGCTTCACATTTTCTGAACAAATAAACAGAAAAATATGATATGATAAAAACATGTGAAAGAGGCAGACAAGAACATCCAGTCTGCGGGGACAGGGGGAGCTTTATGACAGGAACCATGTTTTTCAACATGCTTTTAAATATCGGACTGCTGGTGCTTCTGGCAACGCTGCTCACCAATATGGCATCGGTGCGGAAGCTGTTCCGGGGAGAGAATAGCACGATCGCCCAGAAGATGGCGTTGGCAGTGATCTTCGGTGCCATCAGCATCGTGTCGACCTACACAGGGACAAAGACCGGCGGGGCCATCGTCAATACCCGCGTCATCGGCGTTCTGACTGCGGGGATCATGGGAGGACCGTTTGTCGGAATGATGACGGCACTCATCGCCGGAGCCCACCGGTTCCTGTTTGATATCGGCGGCTTTACAGCAGCCTCCTGCGCGGTCTCAACGCTGGTGGAAGGCGTGCTGGGAAGTCTGGTCCATAAAAAATATAAGGCGGGGGAGATGGACAGCGTCGATCTGTTTTTCCTGACTGCAGAGGCGGAGATCCTGCAGATGGTGATCATTCTGATGATCTCGAAGCCTCTCGGTGCGGCGATGGAGCTTGTGGGAAAGATCGCGGTTCCGATGATCGTCATGAATTCTGTGGGAATGGTGCTCTTTTTCAAGACCTTTGATATGGTGTATATGCGCGAGGACAGCCTGTTTGCGGAGCGGATGCGCCTTTCCATGGGAATCGCGGACAAGAGTCTCGTCTATCTGAGAAAAGGTTTCGGAAAGCGGGAAAATATGGAGGCTGTGACTGATATCATTTTTGGTGAGATTCCATGTCAGGCGGTGATCATCACGGATGAAGAGGAAGTTCTGGCGGTGAGCTCCCTGATCGATGACAGCCGTTTCCGCCGGGAAAAGTTTCTGGAACATCTGACAGGACCGGCAAAAGGAATGAAAGCAGAATGTATCTGGGAGGAAGATCTCGAAGAGGAGATACGGCCGCTGTTTCACGCCCTCGTGACGGTGACAGTTCCGGTCATGGCCGGAGATGAGAAGATCGGAAGCCTGTCCATTGTCGTAAAAAAGAGACGCCGTGTGGAACGGAGCATCGGGGATTTTCTGGAGGAACTTGCGAAGATGTTTTCCACACAGTTAGGAGTCTACAATGTGGAATATCAGAAGAAATTGCGGAAAAAAGCGGAGTTTAAGGCGCTGCAGTCCCAGGTAAACCCACATTTTCTCTACAACGCGCTGAATACGATTTCCTGCATCTGTGATGAGGACGCGGGAAAGGCCAGTGACCTGATCTTAACGTTAGCGTCCTACTACCGCCAGACTCTGGAGAATGACCAGTACATGCTGGATATCGATACGGAGATCAATCATGTCCGGACGTATCTGGAGATCGAGGAGGCGAGATTTGAGGAAAAGCTTCGGGTGGAGATCAACGTGGAAGACGGTCTCTCCTGTCAGGTTCCGTCCTTTATCCTGCAGCCCATCGTGGAGAACGCTGTCCGGTATGGAAACAGCGCGGACGGGGTGCGCAGAGTGGAGATCTCGGCAAAACGGATGCAGAGCGGGACCGGGGAGGAGCTGGTGAGGATCGGGGTCAGGGACCATGGAAAAGGTTTTGAACCGGAAGAGGCAGAGAGGATCCTGACCGGAAACAAGACCGGCAGTGTGGGATTAAAAAATGTGAATGAACGTTTGAAGAGTACATACGGAAAGCGTTATGGGCTGGAGATCCGGAATACGGATGACGGGGCGGATGTTTCGTTCTGTATTCCGTATCAGGCAGAGAGCTGACAGGAAAATACTGTGACCGGACGTAACTATTCAGTACCTTCATAGTTACGTGCAAAAATCCATTCCAGATCAGCTTCGCTGATGGGATTTTTGCCTTCCAGCCTATGTTTTCTTACGGTCAGCGCAGCAAGTGCGCAGACCTACTGAACAGTTACGACCGGGCTATTTTATACATTGGGGAAACTATGAGAGACAGGGGGAGATGTTTTGAAGATCGCAGTGATCGATGATGAGAGACCGGCAAGAAAAATGCTGATCCGCAGGGTGAAGGAAGTGCGTCCGGACTGTGAGATCACGGAAGCAGAGAGCGGATCGGACGCCTTAAAGATGTTTAATGAGGCGGATTCGTTTGATCTGATCTTTGTGGATATGGACCTCGGGGACATGGAGGGGACGACGCTGGCGGCCACGGCAAAAAGACTGTTTCCCGGGGCGAAGATCGTCTTTGCCACCGCCTATTCCCAGTATGCCGCGAAAGCGTACGAGATGGAGATCGATGATTATATTTTAAAACCGTTCGATCCGGAGCGGGTGCACCATGTTGTGAAAAAATGCATTGGGGAAGGAAAACTTGATCCTGCGTGGCAAATGGAGGAGCAGGAGGGAAAAACGGAACCGGCAGCAGCAGAAAAACAGGGAGCAGAGCAGGAAAACACAGGTATGGAAGAGAGGCGCGAAGCAGCGGTATTCGGCAAGATCCCTGTGACGGCCAGCCGCGGAATCCTGTTTCTGGAGATCGCCCAGATCGTGTATGCGGAGACCGACGGACACGGATGTGTGGTCCACACCACATCGAGATCCTATGAGGTCAACCAGCTTTTGGGAGAACTTGAGAAAAAGCTGGCGGACTTCGGATTCTTCCGGATCCATAAGAGTTATCTCATAAATCTGTCATTTATTTCGGAACTTTTTGCAGGCAGCGGAAACGGACTTTCCGTACATATGAAGGGGTATGAGAGCCGGGAACTCCCGGTGGGAAGAGAAAAACTGAAAACATTAAAACAGCTGCTGAAGATCAGCTGACAGAAAGAGAAGCTGCGGCACTCCGTTCATGGCGAAAGGAGTGCCGTTTGTGCAGATAACCATGCTGTTCATGCAGGCCATCTTTAAATATTGTGCAAAATATACTATAATATATTTGCTTAAAGAAAAAGAACTAAGCATAATGTATATTCAAGGAGGGATTTGTATGATTAGTTTTCTCGTCTGTCTGGCACTTTTAATCGGAGGTTACTTTGTCTACGGCAACCTCGTAAATAACATTTTCAGTCCGGATGACAGAGAGACACCGGCAGTCAGAATCAACGATGGTGTCGACTACGTAGTCATGCCCCAATGGAAACTCTTTCTGATCCAGCTTCTGAATATCGCTGGTCTGGGCCCGATCTTCGGAGCCATGCAGGGTGCATTGTGGGGACCGATCGTATTTCTGTGGATCACCTTCGGTACGATCTTTGCCGGCGGTGTTCATGACTTCTTCTCCGGCATGATGTCCGAGAGAAATGATGGTGCTTCGATCTCAGAGGTATGCGGAATCTACCTCGGCGGCCTGATGCAGAACGTGATGCGTGTATTCAGTGTTGTACTTCTTGTCATGGTCGGTACTGTTTTCGCAGTTGGTCCGGCCGGTCTGATCGTAACCCTGTTCAGCAACGGCGGAGCACAGGGCCTTGTCGTAAACAAAGAGATGTGGCTCTGGATCATTCTGGCTTACTACTTTATCGCAACCTTTATTTCTATCGACAAGATCATCGGTAAGATCTATCCGATCTTTGGTATCTGCCTGATTATCATGGCACTCGGTGTTGCTTTTGGTATCTTCACAAAACCGGAATATGTGATCCCGGAGATCTGGAGCAATTTCAGAAACATGCATCCGAGCGGAACACCGGTATGGAGCTTCATGTTCATCACCGTTGCCTGCGGCGCGATCTCCGGTTTCCACGCAACACAGTCACCTCTTATGGCGCGCTGTATGAAATCTGAGAAACAGGGTCATTTCGTATTCTACGGCGCAATGGTATGCGAAGGTATTATCGCCCTGATCTGGGCAGCAGCAGGATGCTCTCTCTACGAAGTGACAGGTGGTTTAAACACAGGTCTCGCAGAGATCATGAAGAACGGTCAGTCCGCAGCCATCTATGATGTCTGCCAGAAGACCATGGGCGGTGTTGGCATTGCTCTTGCTATGTTAGGTGTTATCGCCTGCCCGATCACTTCCGGTGATACAGCATTCAGAAGCGCACGTTTAACACTTGCTGACTGGTTCAAGGTTGACCAGAAGAACTGGAAGAACCGTCTGCTTCTCTGCGTACCATTACTTGGAATCGGCGCTATCGTTGGACATATGGATTACAGCATCGTATGGAGATATTTCAGCTGGACCAACCAGACACTGGCTATGATCGTTCTCTGGACAGCAAGCATGTACCTCTACAAGGCAAAGAAGAACTACTGGCTCACAGCAGTTCCGGCAACCTTCATGAGCGCTGTTTCCATGACATATTTCTTCTGTGCAAAAGAGTGCTTAAACCTCGGTACTGCAGTTGCGTACCCGGTAGGTATCGTACTTGCGGTTGTATTCCTTGGAATCTTCATCCGTGCAACGAAGAAACAGACAGCATAATGTAAGATTATAATGACACGAAAGACAGGCTGCAAAGCTGGGAGTGTCTGACTGCAGATGATGCAGAAAGTATAAGCTGCCCCGGTGAAAGGCTGAGGGCAGCTTATACTGGTTATTCAGTATTTGGGAGGCGAGAGTTATGTTCTTAAAACCGGCAAAACTTGGAGAAAAAGAGATTCCGGAGAGTATTCTTTCAGAGGACAAAAAGCACTGTAAGAAGATCGGTCCCTGCGGAATCGGAAAAGAGGCACTGTACCTCAACAGCTTTTATCTGGAGCGGCGGTATTATGTCCCGGCAGCTTCCGTCTCCCGTGTTTTTAAGCGTGTGGCAATGAGCAAAGGCGGATTTACCGGAAAAGGCCTATTTGCCACCATGCCGTATCTGGTGGTTGTCTACGAGGATGGGAAGGAAAAACAGTGCAACTTTAAATATGAGGATCAGGTGGACGCTTTCGTGGCATCCGCGAAGGAACGGTTCCCGCAGATAAAGACCGTGAGTGAAGCGGCGGAAAAGCGCCTTGCGGAAGCTGAGAAAAAGCAGGCGGAGAAATGTCTCACTCCTCTTTCTGAGCAGGCGAAGGAGACGGTAAATGTTCTGGAACAGGCAAAGGCAGCTCTCACGAAACGGTTGTCCCTGTTCACAGAGCTCACCAACGCGGCAAAGAAAAAGAGAACGTATGAGAAGACAAAGCCGTTTTACAAATGGCTCGCTTTATTCATGGTAGTCATGGGGGTGGCGGCGCTTGCATATGGCGTATTCTCCTTTATGAATCACGATGCGTTTGCCGTATACTTTGTCCTCTTTGGAATGGCGGCGATCTTCCTGTTCTCCGGAGCGAATGTCATGCCGACGAGTACGAATAACCGGAAAGCCATTGAAAAACGTCTTACAGCGGCGGAAGAAGCCGTTACGGGCTATGTGGACAGTCTCCATCTCGGACTTCCGGTTCCGGCCTGTTATCTTCATCCGGTGACCGTAGAGCGGATGCAGCGTGCTGTCCGTGAGGGGCGCGCCGAGTCTGTGGAGGACGCGTTTGACGTTGTAAAAAATGATCTGAAAAAGACCAACGCGGATGTATCCGTCACCCAGGAGGAATTCGATGAGATCATGGCGATCAAGCCGGTCTTTCTGGTCAGAGATTACGTGTAGATGAAAAAATTGACTGCCGTATCAGTAGGCTTATGCTGGACGGCAGTCTTATTTTATGTAACAGGAAATTCCGAGGAATTCCAAAGATGTGCACTCACGCGAAGATGTAGACTGTCGCAAGCGACTGCGCGAGGCGCGAGAATGTGCCAAGGCACGTTTTTTTATAAAAAACAAGGATTCATGGTATTATATGAAAACCGGGATGCTGCGCAGATAGGCGGCATCTCGGTTTTCTTCATGCGATTTTGATAGATTTCTGCTATTTTCCTGCAGCCATCTGATAGATCTTAAGCATATCTTCCGCTTCCAGCTTCTTCGCGGATCCCTTCGGGCCGCCTGCAGCGATTCTCGCGTTTTTCGCCATGGTCTCAAGCTGTTCTTCTGTCGGATCGATGCCGAGTTCCTTTAAGTTTGTCGGCATACTGATGGCACGGTAGAAGTCTTCCATGGCCTCGATCCCCTTTAAACCCGTCTCCATATCATCTTTTCCAGGTTCAACACCCATGACATTCACTGCGAATTTCGCAAAACGCGGAGTGCAGCTGTCGATCACATATCTTGCCCAGCTGCCCCAGATCGCCGCCAGTCCCGCACCGTGGGCAACGTCGAACATTCCGCCGATCTCATGCTCTAAGAGGTGGGAGGCGAAGTCTCCGCCGTCGTTTCCGCAGCCGGTGAGGCCGTTGTGGGAGAGACTTCCGGACCACATCACCTCGGCTCTCGCGTCATAGTTGTCTGGATCGTCCACAAGGATCTTCGCGTTCGTGATCACGGTGCGCATAAGACCTTCCGCAATGGCATCGGTGATTTCCATATTTCCGCCGTTTGTGAAATAGCGCTCCATGGTATGCATCAGAATATCGGTGCAGCCGCAGGCTGTCTGGTATGGCGGGAGAGTCATTGTGATCTCCGGGTTCATGACAGCGAATACAGGGCGGGAGATATCATTGTTGTAGCCGCGTTTTTCCAGTGTTTCATCGTTTGTGATGACAGAGCTGTTGCTCATCTCACTTCCGGAAGCAGCGATGGTCAGAACAACGCCGATCGGAAGGCATGCGGATGCCTGACGGGCGTGTTCATAGAAATCCCAGACGTCACCGTCGTTCGCGAGACCGTAACCGATGGCTTTTGCGGAGTCGATGACACTTCCGCCGCCTACCGCCAGAAGAAAATCAACGCCCTCCTTTCTGCAGAGCTCGATTCCCTCGCGGACTAAGGAAAGACGTGGGTTTGGGACAACACCGCCAAGTTCCACATAGCTGACTCCGGACGCGTCCAAAGACTCTTTAATGCGTCCGAGAAGACCGGAGCGGATCACGCTGCCGCCTCCGTAGTGGAGCAGGACTTTTTTACAGTTTACATTTTTTACAAGCTTTCCGATCCGGTATTCGGTTTCTTTTCCGAATACGACACGGGTCGGGGTATAGAAATTAAAGTTGAACATGGAATTTCCTCCTTATGCTGTGAAAATAGCAGTGCTTAATATATCAAGTATACTGGAAAATCAAGCACATTGCAAGGATTTTGAGCAAAAGGATCCCCTGCATCGATTTTACATAAATTTTAGATAAGCCCGGATGACAAAAATTCCTGTTAAAAACACTTTACAAATTTAAAATACAGGAGTATATTGTAAACAACCGCTGATGAATATGACGGTCAGCGATAGGACAATTCAATAATAAGTCTTCAGGGCAGGGTGCAAGTCCCTACCGGCGGTAAAGCCCGCGAGCCGAGAGGCATGATCCGGTGAGATTCCGGGGCCGACAGTATAGTCTGGATGAAAGAAGAATTTCAGGTTTGTTTGTGATATGCGGAAGCGATCCGGTGCTCGAAAAAGAGGACGGGATTGAGGAATTCCGGATCACGGAAGATCGGATCAGTAGCTCTGGAATAGGAAACTGTTTCAGGGCTTTTTTAATGAAAAGGATCCGGGAAAAGCTGGGAATAACGGAAATTTATATTTCCGGATGAAACAACGGATCGAATATGGAAAACCCTGTAGGCATCTACTTTACAGGTTTTTTTAACAGAAAATTCCTATGGAACTTTCTGATTGCGCCTGTAAGGCAGGTTTGCGGAAAGAGGAGTGAAAAAGATGACGGACCGGGATTATATGCTGCGGGCCATTGAGCTTGCAAAGGGGGGACTTGGCTGGACGAGCCCGAATCCCCTCGTGGGAGCTGTGATCGTGAAAGACGGAAGGATCATAGGGGAAGGTTATCATGAGCGGTGCGGAAAACTTCACGCGGAGAGAAACGCCATTGCATCGCTCACGGAAAGTGCGGAGGGCGCGACACTCTATGTGACGTTAGAGCCGTGCTGCCATTACGGAAAGACACCGCCCTGCACGGAGGCGATCCTCGAGCAGAAGATCGCAAGAGTTGTGATCGGTTCAAGAGATCCGAATCCCCTGGTAGCAGGAAAAGGAGTGGCGATCTTAAGAGCAGCGGGAGTCCGGGTGGAAGAGGACTTTATGCGTGAGGAATGCGATGCGTTAAATCCGGTATTCTTTCATTATATCACAAAGAAAACGCCCTATGTGGTCATGAAATACGCCATGACGGCGGACGGAAAGATCGCTGCGCGGACCGGCGACTCCAAGTGGATCACAGGAGAAAGCGCAAGGAAAAAGGTGCAGGAGCTGCGCCACCAGTATATGGGGATCATGGCTGGGATCGGCACGGTCCTGGCAGACGATCCGATGTTAAACGTCCGGATCCCCGGGCTGAAGAGTCCGGTGCGGATCATCTGCGACAGTGGGCTCAGGATCCCAATGGATTCACAGATCGTGAAGACGGCAAAGGAGTACCGGACCATCGTAGCGTATGCGGGGGAGCATTCCGGGGAAGGCTGTAAAGAAGCGGAAGAGAAAGAGGAACAGCTTCACACGGCCGGCGTGGAGACCGTGTCGGTCCCGGACGCAGACGGGCGTGTGGATCTTAGAAAGCTCATGGAATATCTTGGAAAACAGGGCATCGACAGCGTGCTTTTAGAGGGCGGAGGTACCTTAAATGACGCGGCGCTGTCAGCCGGGATCGTAAACGAGATCTGCGCGTTTATCGCACCGAAGATCTTCGGCGGTGCCGGTGCGAAGACTCCGGTTTCCGGGATCGGTGTGGCGCATCCGGCGGAAGCCGTGATGCTGACACTGAGACAGGTGGAGACGATCGGGGATGATCTGATGCTCAGATATTCAGTAGATTGAAAATGGGAAAGGAAATGAGAGCATGTTTACAGGGATCGTAGAAGAACTCGGACAGGTGAAGGCACTTTCCCTGCGCGGAAATTCCGGTACGCTGACGGTAAAAGCGAAAAAAGTTCTGGAAGGAACAAAGATCGGCGACAGCATCGCAGTCAATGGTGTCTGCCTTACGGTCACAAATATGAAAAATAACGAGTTTTCCGCCGACGTGATGGCGGAAACTGTGAGGAGAAGCAGCCTCGGAGCACTGCAGGACGGAAGTTATGTAAATCTGGAGCGGGCCATGGCGGCGGACGGCCGGTTCGGCGGTCATATCGTTTCCGGTCACATTGACGGAACCGGGCAGATCGAATCGATGAGACGGGAAGAGAATGCAGTCTGGGTCACAATCGCATGTGCGGATAAGATCCTGGATCTGATCGTGGAAAAAGGGTCGATCTGCATCGACGGGATCAGCCTCACGGTGGCGGCGGTGACAAAGAGGAACTTTTCGGTGTCGGTAATCCCGCATACCGGCGAGGAGACAACGCTTTTGAAGAAAAAAGCAGGAGATCCGGTCAATCTGGAAAACGACATTGTGGGGAAATATATTCAGAAATTTGTGGATATCGGAAGAAATTCCGGTGCGGACAGGGGAAAAATGCCTGACGGTGAAAATGCCGCAGGAAATGTGAAGGGAAACTCGGGGCTCAGCATGGAGTTTCTTCAGAAATATGGATTTTAAAACATAGGCTGGAAGGCAAAAATCCCATCAGCGAAGCTGATCTGGAATGGATTTCTGCGTGTAACTATGAAGGCACTGAATAGTTACGAAAAACTTTTAATAAAGGACTCTGGAAAGGCAGGAAAATATGAACGAGCAATACAACACAATCGAAGAAGCGATCGAAGATCTGCGGGCGGGAAAGATCATTCTCGTGACAGATGACCCGGACCGGGAGAATGAGGGAGATATGATCTGCGCGGCAGAGTTTGCGACACAGGCAAATATCAATTTCATGGCAAGCCACGCAAAGGGACTGATCTGTACGCCGATGAGCGCGGCAGTGGCAGAGCGGCTGGGACTTCCGCAGATGGTATCCGAGAACACGGATAACCACTGCACGGCATTCACGGTCTCCATTGACCATGTGGACACGACAACAGGAATTTCCGCGGCGGAGCGCTCCTACACGATGATGAAATGCGTGGACCCGGCGACAAAGCCCCAGGATCTCAGAAGACCGGGACACGTATTCCCGCTTGTAGCAAGACGGGGCGGAGTGCTCGTGAGAAACGGCCATACCGAGGCAACTGTGGACCTCATGCGTCTGGCGGGACTTTCCGAGTGCGGCGTGTGCTGTGAGATCATGGAGGAAGACGGAACCATGATGCGGACCACGAATCTGTGGAAGCTGGCGAAGGAGTACGGACTGAAATTTATCACGATCAAGGCACTGCAGGATTACTGCCGTGTCCATGAAAAACATGTGGTGCAGGAGGCCTGCGCGGACATGCCGACCCAGTACGGACACTTTAAGATCTACGGCTATGTGAACGATATTACCGGCGAGCACCATGTGGCGCTTGTGAAGGGTGATATCGGGGACGGCGAGGATGTGCTCTGCCGCGTGCATTCCGAGTGCCTCACCGGAGATGTGTTCGGTTCCATGCGCTGTGACTGCGGAAAACAGCTCCAGACCGCGATGCGCCAGGTGGAGGCGGAAGGCCGTGGCATCATCCTCTACATGCGCCAGGAAGGCCGCGGCATCGGTCTGATCAACAAACTGAAGACGTATGTGCTTCAGGAGCAGGGCTTTGACACGGTGGAGGCCAATATCAAGCTTGGTTTTGCTCCGGATCTCAGGGAATACTGGATCGGGGCACAGATCTTAAAGGATCTCGGCGTGAAGTCCTTAAGACTTCTCACGAACAATCCGGAGAAGATCTACGGACTTTCCGGCTTCGGACTTGAGATCCATGAGCGCGTGCCGATCGAGATCGATCCGCAGCAGTACGACAGCTTCTATCTGAAGACGAAGCAGGACAAGATGGGACATATCTTTACAAAAATTAAAGTGTGATAGGGTGGAACGTCCATTGCTGAAAGTCCTGTACACCGGCGGCATGTATTCCGCACGGACGGAAGTGCTGAGATGATTACAGCCGCGCAGGCGGCACAGATCTACGGGCATGCATCCCGCACGGATGGAAGTGATGGGCAATTGGAAATAGAATTTTGCATGTAATTATGAAGACTTCTGAATAGCAGTAAGCATAAGAAAAGGAGAAACATCATGAAAGAGATCAAAGTATTAGAAGGAAAAGTTGTAGCACCGGAAGGTATGAAAGTGGGGATCGTAGCTTCCCGTTTCAACGAGATCATCGTAAATAAGCTTTTAGGCGGAGCAGTTGACGGACTTGTCCGCCACGGTGTGGAGGAAGAAAATATCACGGCAGCCTGGGTTCCGGGAGCGTTCGAGATCCCGGTTGCGGCATCTGCCATGGCAAAGTCCGGCAAGTATGACGCGATCATCTGCGTTGGCGCTGTGATCCGCGGTGATACCACACACTATGATTATGTGTGCAGTGAAGTTTCCAAGGGAATCGCTCAGGTGGGACTGGCAGAGAAGATGCCGGTACTCTTCGGCGTCCTGACAACCGAGAACATTGAGCAGGCCATCGCCCGTGCCGGAAGCAAAGGTGGAAATAAGGGATATGACTGTGCACTTTCCGCGATCGAGATGGTAAATCTTATGAGACAGTTCTAATTTCAGATCATATAGACGTAAAAGATCAGCGCCTGAAAACATTTTTCAGAGGCGCTGATTTTTGCGTAATAGGGATTCCGCGGAATTTCCTATTACACAAAAGGCACATTCTGCTTTAGCAGAGCTTATAAGGTTTTCGTCTCCTCCATGAATTTAGCCGCGAAATCCCGGTTCAGTTTCATGAAGAGCTGCTGCTCCTCGGGAGACCAGCTCTCAAAAATCGCATTTTCGATGGCGATCAGGCGATGGGCGGTATTTTTCATGAGTTCCTCTCCTTTTTCCGTGAGAAAAACACAGGTGTTCCTCCCAGTTCCGGGTTTCAGATACAGATAGCCGGCCTGTTCCATCCTGCGTACTGCAGAGTTGATCGTGGATTTTGTGGTGCCGGTCTCTTTGTAAAAAATACTTTGATTGCAGCCGGAGCCGTGTTCGTTGAGAGAGTAGAGAATATCAAGCTCGCTGTCCGTGAGACCGAGCTTTAATGCAGCGTCATGGTAGGCACTGTCGACCTGGCTGAGCAGGTTGTAGAATTCTTTAAATGCAGAGTACATGGCAGATCTCCTGAAAATATAAGTGTATGGGGGGCAGTGCAGGGCTTTGCATCCGCCTGCACGGGCTATCAGTCTATGTGTATCCGTACTTCTTTGCCTTCCGGATCAGGAAGAAGAGCGACAGGCATACCGCCATAAATTCCGCCGCGATGATGGAATACCAGATCCCGGAGACACCGAGGAAAAACGGCAGTATGATCACAGCCCCTGTTTCAAAGATCATGGTACGGCAGAAGGAGATTACAGCGGAGACGAACCCGTCGTTGAGTGCCGTAAAGAAGGACGATGCGTAGATGCTGAAGCCCATGAACAGGAAAGAGATCGAGTATGAGCGGAATGCATGGACCGTTATGTCTAAGAGGTTCGTGTTATAGCGGACGAAAATTCCCGCAAGAAACGGGGCACCCGCTTCTGCCACGATCGTCAGGATGATCTGGAAGGTCAGGATCAGCCGGAAGCTTTTTCCGAGCAGATTCTTTAACTCGCTCTTATTTCCTGCACCGCAGTGATAGCCCACGATCGGGGCACTTCCCATAGAGTAGCCGATAAAGAGCGCCGCGAAGATAAAGCTCACATACATGATGACGCCGTATACGGCAACACCGTCGGAACCGGAAAGGCGCATGAGCTGCCAGTTGTAGAGCATGTTTACGATGGACATGGAGATGTTCGTCATAAACTCGGAAGCGCCGTTTGTACAGGACTTCAACAGGGCACTAAAGTCCATATGGGTCCTTCCGAGGCGGAGTCGGCTCTTGTTCGGAAAGATAAAGTAGAGCAGGGGAATCAGTCCGCCGATGGACTGGCTGAGCGCCGTTGCGGCTGCAGCGCCCACGACGCCGAGACGCAGAACGGCGATAAAATAAGCATCGAGGATCATATTTGTGAGTCCTGACGCGATGGTGATCAGGAGTCCGAGCTGTGGGCGTTCCGCAACAACGAGAAAGCTCTGGAATACATTCTGCAGCATGAAGGGAATCAGAGCCAGCAGGATGATCCGGCCGTAACGGACGCAGTAGGGGAGGAGTATCTCATCAGCGCCTAAGAGTTTTGCCATCGGGGCTAAAAGGATCTCGCCGCCTACCGTAAAGAGGAAGCCCACCGCGATCAGAACGTAGACGAGGAGGGAAAAGATCTCCTTTGCCTTTTTTTCATTCCCGGTTCCAAAGGTCAGAGCCACCAGGGCACTGCCGCCGCTGCCGGTCATAAAGCCGATGGCACCGAGGATCATGAGAAACGGCATAATGATATTGATGGAGGCGAAGGCCTCGGAACCCACAAAGTTCGAGACGAAAACACCGTCCACAACACCGTAGATGGACGTTAAAATCATCATGACGATAGACGGAAACGTGAACCGCAGGAGTTTTTTATAGGTAAAGTGGTCGGAAAGTGAAATATTCATTGTGTACCCTTTCAGTTTTTTTACTGTGTCTGCCCGAGGGAAAATTCATGTGTTTCCTATCGACAGTTTTGCAGCTGTTGATGTACGAAATCGTACGTAGAATCATAGTACGATTTCGTACATATGTCAAGAAGAACTTTGCAGTTGCTGTTCGCGCCTTGCACAAACAGTAACTGATTTTGCCGATGCTTCGCATTCCAAATCGGCAAAATCCACTACTACCACTGTATTGTACGGGATTTTCAGTTTAGAAAATTCCTACTCGTGTACAGCAACACTTTACACAGATTTTACATTCTTTTACCGGAGCGTGATTGTTCGTTTCTTTTTTCTGCTATATGCTATAGAAGTGAAAATGAGAGAAAAAAGAAAGAGCAGTCACGAGCTGGGTCGACTGCGGCAGAGGAAAAAGAATATGACATATAAGGAAATCAAGAAAAACGAGGAAGTTTTAGCTTACCTGAAAAAAGGAAACGACAATCTGGGGACTATGGGATTTACAGATCATTCGGACGCGCACTGCGCGATGGTTGCGGAGCGGGCAGCAATGATCTTAAAGAAATTCGGTTACTCAGATCACGATATCGAGCTGGTGAAGATCGCCGGTTTCATGCATGATATGGGAAATGCGATCAACCGGCATGCCCATGCGGAGTATGGTGCCCTTCTGGCATCCCAGATCCTGGAAAAGACGGATCTTCCGATCACAGACCGCGCGATCATCGTCTCCGCGATCGGAAACCATGATGAGTCAACGGGCGGAGCCGTAGATCCGATCTCCGCGGCGCTTATCATCGCCGACAAGACGGATGTACGCAGAAATCGCGTCCGCCAGAAGGAGATGGCCTCCTTTGATATCCACGACCGTGTAAACTATGCGGTTACAGAGGCAAAATTAAAGGTAAACGAGGAAAAGAAAGTGATCACCCTGAACCTGAAGATCGACGAAAACATCTGCTCCATGCTGGAGTACTTCGAGATCTTCTTACAGAGGATGCTCATGTGCCGCCGCGCGTGTGAAATGCTCGGAGCGAAATTCAAGATGACAGCGAACGGAAGTAAGATCGTATAAAATAAAATATGGAATATGCATCAGAGACACTCTTGGAACAGACCGTAATCGGCCTGTACTGAGAGTGCTTTTTTGTAACAGGAAATTCCGGCAGAATACGAGTGGAGTGAAATGATTCAACTTGCATGTGCAAATGCCAGATGGTAAAATGAAGAAAACAGCACAGGGAAAGGAGGAGATACATATGACAGAGCTTTTGAAACTTCCGGTAGGAATCGAAAATTTCGAAGAAATAAGAAGAGATAATTTCTATTATGTAGATAAAACAAAATTGATCGAACAGCTTTTGAGCCAGTGGGGAAAGGCTAACCTATTTACACGCCCGCGGCGTTTCGGAAAGTCACTGAATATGAGTATGCTCCGCAGCTTCTTTGAAATTGGGGCGGACCCTGAACTTTTCCGGGGATTGTATATTTCGCAGAAGTCAGCACTATGTGAAAAATATATGGGTCAGTTTCCTGTGATCTCCATCAGCCTGAAAGGTGTAAATGCCAGTGATTTTTCAGGTGCCTGCAGCAGCCTTGTAAAAATCATGAATGCAGAGACGAGGCGGGCATTTATTTCCCTGGATAGTCAGAAACTCAGTGATGTCGACAAAAAGCTGTTTGAAGAATTAATGGACCGCGGTATGACGCAGGATACACTTGTATACAGTTTAAAGGAACTTTCGGAATTGCTCGAACGAAGCTATGGCAGAAAAGTCATTGTCCTTATTGATGAGTATGATGTTCCGTTGGCAAAGGCAAATGAGAATGGATATTATGACGAGATGGCATTGCTGATTCGGAACTTATTTGAGAATGTTCTGAAAACAAATGATAGTTTGAAATTTGCGGTCCTGACTGGGTGTCTGCGTGTCGCCAAGGAGAGTATATTTACAGGACTTAATAATTTTAAGATATTTCCAATCACAAAAGTTGCATTTGATGAATATTTCGGTTTTACAGACGATGAAGTGAGAGATATGCTTCACTATTACGAATTGGATTCGGATTATGAAACAGTAAAGAACTGGTATGATGGATACCGATTCGGAAAAGCGGATGTTTATTGTCCGTGGGATGTGATCAATTATTGCAGTGACCATATTGAAGATCCATATCTTCCGCCTCAGAATTATTGGCTGAATACAAGCGGAAATGAAATGATCTACCACTTTATTGATGGACTGGAAGATCAGACGGGAGTAACGAAAGAAGAACTGGAACTTCTTGTCAATGGCGGTTCGGTTCAAAAAAATATTAATCAGGAACTTACCTATAAGGAATTGTATTCATCTATGGACAATCTCTGGAGTACTTTGTTTATGACAGGGTATTTAACGCAGAGAGGGGAACCGGTTGGAAACCGATATGATCTGGCAATTCCAAATCAGGAGATCCGCAACATCATCACAGAACATATTTTGCAAATGTTCCAGAAAAATGTAAAGAACGATGGAACGATGGCCGATTCATTCTGCAGCGCATTGGAAGCGGGAAACGTAGAACAGGTAGAAGCTCTATTTACAGAATATATGAGACAGACGATCAGTATCAGAGACACTTTTGTACAGCACTCGCGGAAAGAAAACTTTTATCAGGGAATCCTGCTTGGAATTCTGAGTTATAAGAGTGACTGGATCGTCAGATCCAACCGGGAGTCAGGGGACGGATTCAGTGATATTACGATCCGGATCTCAAATTCTGGCACAGGAATTGTTATTGAAGTGAAATATGCGGAAGCAGGCCATGAGAAAGAAATGGTTCAAAAAGCGTTAAAGCAGATACAGGATAAAGACTATGGATATGAGTTTCGACAGGAAGGGATGAAAAGAATCCTGTATTATGGAGTCGTATGCAATAAAAAAACATGCATGGCAGAAGTACTGGAAAGGTAAGAATTGTATAAAATGTAAAGGGATCTTGCAGGCAGCAGAATGTTTGGTATTAGGAGTTAAATATTCGTTGTAAACGCAAGATTCTGTTTTTATATAAGTTAATTACCAGTTTTTATAGAAAAGAAAATCCGGGTACTTTTAAAGGAGATTCATATGAAATTTACACCGATCGACCGAACCACCTGGGAGAGAAACTCCCATTATGATTATTATACAAACCTGTTAAAATGCGGCTACAGTGTGACTGTGTCCTTAGATATCACGAAGCTGCACCAGCAGGTAAAAGAAAAAGGACTGAAGTTTTATCCTGCCTTTGTCTACTGTGTCTCAAAACAGATCGCAGTGACAAAAGAATTCCGCATGGGACGGGACAAGGAAGGAAATCCGGGATACTACGATATCCTTCATCCGAATTATACGATCTTCCATGAGGATGACCATACCTTCTCCGATGTCTGGACCGGATACACGGAAGACTTTAAAACCTTCTATAAAAATATGAGAGATGACATGGAGACCTACAAAGACGTAAAAGCCGTAAAGGCAAAACCGGGACAGCCACAGAACTTTTACTGTATCTCCATGGTGCCGTGGTTAAACTTTACTGGTTATTCCGCCTACACAGAGAGCGGAACCCCGATGCTGTTTCCAATTATTACCTGCGGTAAGTTCACAGAGCATGACGGGATACTTACAATGCCATTCTGCGTCAACATCGCCCACGCAGCCGCTGACGGATATCACACATCCATGTTTATCAACGAACTTCAGAAACTGATCGACATGATCGAACTTTAAAGCGCAGCTTTCAAGCTTCCTGCCACACAGAAAAAGCTGTTTTACAGAATCCGGTATTACAAAGAAGAAGTTCGCAGATTATGAATAAAAATTCGAGAATATATAAGTAAAATAACAGTTACGATTTTCTTAAAAAACGCGGGGAAGCACTTGTCTGATTGAAAACCCACGGGGTTTGTGTTATGATGTCTTCAAGTGAGTGTGAGAAGAATCATCAGATAAAGGAGGACTGTTACATGAAAAAGACATCTCTTGTCATCATGGCAGCAGGAATTGGAAGCCGTTTTGGCGGCGGGATCAAGCAGCTTGCCCCGGTTGGACCGAGCGGTGAGATCATTATGGACTATTCGATCCATGACGCCCTGGAAGCAGGATTTGATAAAATTATCTTTATTATAAGAAAAGATTTGGAAAAGGATTTCAAGGAGATCATCGGAAACCGTATCGCGAGGATCGCTCCGGTAGAGTATGCGTACCAGGAGATGGACGATCTCCCGGAGGGATTTTCTGTTCCGGAAGGAAGAAAGAAGCCGTGGGGAACCGGTCAGGCGATCCTTGCGGCGAGAAATTTAATTAAGGAGCCGTTCCTTGTCATCAATGCAGATGACTATTACGGAAAAGAAGGTTTCAGGATCGTCCATGATTACATGGTAAATGAGATGGATGATACGAAGGACACCTTCGATATGTGTATGGCAGGATTTATCCTCTCCAACACCTTAAGCGAAAACGGTCCTGTAACCCGCGGCGTGTGCACTGTGGACAATAATGGATACCTCTCCAAGGTCACAGAGACATATGATGTATATAAGGCCGAGGACGGCATGCACGCGGCAGACCACGACGGGAATCCGGTTATCGTGTCAGAAGATCAGCATGTCTCCATGAACATGTTCGGTCTCCCGGCATCCTTCGTAAAGGAACTGGAAAAGGGATTCCCGGAGTTCCTTTCTAATGTGAAAGAGGGAGATCTGAAGGCGGAGTATCTTCTTCCGGCAGTGATCGACGAATGCATCCACAGTGGAAAAGGAACTGTCCGTGTGCTTGAGACAAAGGATAAATGGTTTGGAGTTACTTATAAGGAAGACAAACCGGCAGTTGTCGCATCAATCCAGAAGCTGGTAGATGCAGGCGTTTACCCGAAGAAACTGTTCTAAGAGCATTGCGCTGAGAGGATGTACGTTTACAATATTGTCTGCAAACAGATAAGAACAGCCTGATCAGCCGATCATGGTACGATCATAGTAAAGTGAAATGGTAGCTTTCCCGCTCTTTTTGCATATGATAATCCTGTATAGGGATCAGCAAAGGAGCGGGAACGTTTTTATGGAGAAGATTTACCGGGGATATCCCCTGGAAGTAAAAAAGGGTTACGGAATTTTTAACCCAGAAAGGACCTGTTCGTCCGAAGGGCCAAAGAAAGTCCCCTGGATGCTTTACCGTAGAGAGGAGCAGAGCGGAAAAACGGAGCTGACCGGAAATGAATCCCGGTCAGAGATAGATTATCTTCGAGGTCTCTATCCGGCATCGGCAAAGCAGAACCAGATCCTGGCGGAGGAGGCATGCGATCTTCTGGAATACCCTGGAAGTCCCATGTATGACGAATACCCGGACCGGGAATTCTTATACCGGGAGCTTTCAAAAGTGAGACAGCGTCATCCGGAGGAGACCGCAGGTGGTAAAGAAGGACAGGATCTTTTACAGGTACTGTTTATAAATGAGATCTACAGGAGACGGATCTTAAACAGAATGGAAAATCAGAGCAGTGACAGATAGACAGAGCGAGGAACAGTAAGATGAAGACCGGCAAGAAAGTCATGATCCTGCTGCTTATTTTTGTGGCGGCAGTGATCGTTTATTTTATACACCCAGTTGGGAAGAAAGAAGAGCATGGAATCACGGAGTACACGGCGATGGAGAAAGCGAAATTTCCGGTACTCTATGCGACGATGGGAGAGCGGGAGATGGCGCCGGTGTTCGGCCAGACGGAGGAGCGCGGTGTGACCGCAGACCGCGGCAGCCTGATCGTACTTCCGGAAGACCGGAAACTCAAGGTACGGTTTGCCGGTACGACAAAGATCCAGGGACTGCGCTATGAGATCCGCAGCCTCGACACAGAAAATCTGATCGAGCGCACCCAGGTCACATCTCTTGATGCAGCCATAAATGGAGACAGCGAAAATGCCGTAAGTGCAGAGCTTCTGATCCAGAATCTTCTTGAGACAGGAAAAGAGTATCTTCTCGGCGTCTGCGCGAGTCTTCCCGACGGATCCGAGGCCTGGTATTACATGCGGATCGTGGAGCAGGACCAGGGCCATGTGAACGAGATGCTGGCACTGGCGGAGGAGTTTTCCTCAAAGACATACAAGTACAGCGATGCCCAGAGCCTGGCCATGTATATGGAGACATCCCCCAGCGCAAACAGTTCGGCACTGGGAACTGTGACGTTAAAAGACACTTTCACCCAGCTCACATGGGGCTCTCTGGGCGTGGAGCGGACCGGTGAGGCATACACGAAATTAAAGGAACTGTCCGGAAATCTCGCCAATGTGGAGATCGCGACCCATGTGACGGCGAAGGATGGCGAGAAGACGGAAACCTACGAGGTGACAGAAAACTTTACAATGAAGTGGGCATCCCAGCGAATCTACATGATGGATTACGAGAGGACCATGACGGAGCTCTTCACAGGAGATTCCGATCTGTTCTCTGGAAAACGGATCATTCTGGGAATCGGAAACGGTGACGGAGTCCATGCCGTAAAGAGTGCTGGGGGCCAGTACACAGCGTTTGTGACAGGCCGGGAGCTGTGGGCATACGACAGTGGCGAGAATGTTGGAGCCAGAGTGTTCGCCTTCGGCGGCGCGGCATCCGACGATATCCGTGACAACGTGCCGGAACATGGCGTCGAGATCCTTTCTGTGGATGAGGACGGCGGAATCGATTTTATCGTCTACGGAAGAATGAACCGCGGAACCCATGAGGGCAGCACGGGAATCGCCTACTATCACTATGCGATGGACCAGAATGCCCTGGAGGAGAAATTTTTTATTCCATCCACGGAACCTTTTGAGGAGCTGAAGGACGATCTCTCCGTCCTCGCACACCGCGGAACGAACGGAATCTTCTATTTCTATATGGACCATGGAATCTACGGGATCGATCTGAAGAGCCTGGAGTATGTGGCGCTTGCTTCCGGTCTCACAAAGGCCCAGTTTGCGGTCAGCGCGGATCACTCCCGGGCGGCATGGCAGGAAAATACAGGAATCTGGGATTCCCAGACGATCCAGATCATGGATCTCGACACCGGGGACAAGGCCCAGCTCGGCGGACAGGCGGGGTCCGTATCAAGAATTTTCGGCTTTGTCGGAAATGACTGCATCTACGGAACCGGAGACAGCGGGGATTACCTGATGTCCAACGGCCGTGTAATGGGAGTCTATTTAAAGAGCATCGATATCGTGGACAGGGAGATGAAGTCCGTGATGCACTATGAGAAGCCAGGTTCCTGGATCCGCGAGGTGTCTGTGAATGACAGCCGGATCCATATGAAGACTGTGACAAGCAAGGACGGATTCTTCGGGACATATTCCGCGGACACGCTGGTCTGCAACGCGGAGATCCTTCCGGGAAAGGCCGACGATATCGGCTGGTACGCGTCGGATCAGAAAGGACAGGTCCTGTTTGTCCAGCTCGACAGGGATATCGAGACGGCAAAGAAGATCCGCCAGACATCCCCGAAGCTTGCGGAGAGCAGCGAGACTGTAAAGCCGATCGCGACAGCAGCCTGCAGGGAAACAGAGTTTTACGCCTACGGACGGGGCAGATTCCTCGGACGGTTTGTGGAGTTCTCGGACGCGGCGGAGACGGCGTACAACAGTATGGGATTCGTGACAGCGGGACGTGACCGGATCATCTGGGTGCGCGGAAACAGGGCGAGCGCTTCCTATATCAGGGATATCACATCGGCGTCAAGGCTGATGGAGCGCTACCTCGATTCCTTTGAGATAAACCAGACGATGGAGGATGGAACCTTCCTTCTGGACGCCTCCGGCAGCACGATCATCCAGGTGTTATACTTTGTGGGACAGAACATTCCGGTGTTAGCCTACACTGGAGAGGGAACGTCCATGTACCTGACCGGCTATGACCAGACACATGTCCGTGTGTATCATCCAGAGAGCGGGGCAACAGAAGTGCTGTCCATGGAGACGGCGAACCAGGTGCTTGGGGCAGCGGGGTATGATTTCATATGCTGCGTGCCAACCCTATAGGTTTCGTTCCTTAAGAAAAACTTTACATTTTTCCCAGATATGTTATAATCATAACGAAAACAAGCTGGGACGAATGCGGGATAGCTCTGTCCCTTTTTAGATATATAGATAGAGGTGCGTAATGGAACAGTACATCATGAAGGGCGGAAATCCGCTTGTAGGAGAAGTAACTATAAGCGGCGCAAAAAATGCGGCTCTGGGAATTTTAGCGGCGGCGATCATGACCGATGATGACGTTGTGATCGATAATCTCCCGGATGTCAGCGATATCAATGCTCTTTTAGAGGCAATCAGCCATCTTGGAGCGAAGGTTGAGCGTATTGACCGCCATACTGTAAAGATCAATGCGGAAAATATCCACGCGGTGACCGTGGAAGATGAGCATATGAGAAAAATCCGCGCGTCATATTATTTTATCGGCGCGCTTCTTGGAAAATATAAGAGTGCGGAGGTTCCGCTTCCCGGCGGATGTACGATCGGAAGCCGTCCGATCGACCAGCACTTAAAGGGATTCCGTGCACTGGGATCTGATGTGAAGATCGTCCGCGGTGCTGTTGTGGCCCACGCGATCGATCTTGTGGCAAGTCATATCTATCTGGATGTGGTTTCTGTCGGCGCTACCATCAATATCATGATGGCCGCAACGATGGCGGAAGGCGAGACGATCCTTGAGAACGTGGCAAAAGAGCCGCATGTTGTTGATGTCGCAAACTTCTTAAACAGTATGGGCGCAAACATTAAAGGCGCAGGTACGGATGTGATCCGTATCAAAGGTGTAAGACGTCTTCACGGAACAAACTATTCGATCATCCCGGATCAGATCGAGGCCGGAACATTTATGTGTGCCGCAGCGATCACCCGCGGTGATATTACCGTAAAAAATGTGATCCCGAAGCATCTGGAGGCGATCTCCGCAAAGCTCACCGAGATGGGCTGTGAGGTCGTTGAGTTCGACGAGGAGATCCGCGTAGTCGGAAAACCGAGACAGTGTCACATGAACTTTAAGACACTCCCGTATCCGGGCTTCCCGACCGATATGCAGCCTCAGATGACGGTGGCACTTGCCCTGGCAGATGGGACAAGTGTTGTGACGGAGAGTATCTTTGAGAATCGCTTCAAATACGTGGATGAGCTTTCCCGCATGGGCGCGAATATCAAGGTGGAAGGCAGTGTTGCCATCGTTGACGGTGTCGGAAGCTTCACAGGGGCTCAGGTCGTTGCGCCGGATCTTCGCGCAGGCGCGGCTCTTGTGCTTGCAGGTCTTGCCGCAGATGGATACACGACTGTGGACGAGATCGGCTATGTTGAGCGCGGCTACGAGAATTTTGAAGAGAAACTCCGCTCTCTCGGTGCTGTGATCGAGCGCGTGGATTCCGAGAAGGAAGCGCAGAAATTCAGACTGAGAGTCGGCTGATGAGAATTTGAAAGCCCGAAGGTTCTGGTATACCGGGAAATTTTCCCGATTTTTCAGGATTTTCGGGCTTTTTTGCGATTGCCGCTTGACATTCCCGTATGAATCGTATAAGATACAGTCCGTGGGTCATTTTTGGGGTGGCTCACAGTATAATAAACGTAACTATTCAGTAGGTCTGCGCACATGCTGCGCTGACCGTAAGAACACATAGGCTAGAAAGAAAAAATCCCATAAGCGAAGCTGATCTGGAATGGATTTTTGCTCGTGACTATGAAGGTACGGAATAGTTACCAATAAACTTAAAAAAGTTCGCAATATCCCTTATTCAGAGTGATGGAGGTACATAGGACCGGTGAAGTCACGGCAACCCCTGTTAATCGCAGACGCGAGAGGGCAGGAAGGTGCCAACCTGAGCGAGTAAATCGAGCAATAAGAGGATTTGACCACGTAAACCAGTCAAGTCCGCTTAGCATGAGCGGACTTTTGTTTTGCCGTAACTGCGGGGAGCAGGTGCGGTCTTCCTACAACTTGAAAGGAGCTACAATGGAAAAAAGATTATTTACTTCCGAGTCCGTAACTGAAGGACATCCGGACAAAATGTGCGACGCGATCTCCGACGCGATCCTCGACGCGTTAATGGAACAGGATCCGATGAGCCGTGTTGCATGTGAGACATGCACAACAACAGGTCTTGTTATGGTAATGGGCGAGATCACAACAAAGGCATATGTGGATATCCAGAAGATCGTCCGCGAGACCGTCCGTGAGATCGGCTATGACCGTGCAAAATATGGTTTCGACTGTGATACCTGCGGTGTTCTCACTGCAATCGACGAGCAGTCCAGCGATATCGCTATGGGTGTTGACAAGGCGCTTGAAGCGAAAGAGAACAACATGACAGACGATGAGCTGGATGCGATTGGTGCTGGTGATCAGGGTATGATGTTCGGTTTCGCTACAAACGAGACCCCGGAGTACATGCCGTATCCGATCGCTCTTGCGCATAAGCTTGCAAGACGTCTCACCGAGGTCAGAAAGAACGGAACTCTTCCGTACCTGAGACCGGACGGAAAGACCCAGGTTACAGTTGAGTACGATGAGAACGGAAAGCCGTTCCGCCTTGACGCAGTCGTTCTTTCCACACAGCATGATGAGAATGTGACTCAGGAGCAGATCCATGAGGACATCAAGAAATATGTATTTGATGAGATCCTTCCGCAGGAGATGGTAGACGCAGATACAAAGTTCTTCATCAACCCGACCGGACGCTTCGTGATCGGTGGACCGCATGGAGACAGCGGACTGACCGGAAGAAAGATCATCGTTGACACCTACGGCGGATATGCCCGTCACGGCGGCGGAGCTTTCTCGGGAAAGGACTGCACAAAGGTAGACCGTTCCGCAGCATACGCAGCGCGTTACGTTGCAAAGAACATCGTAGCGGCAGGACTTGCAGACCAGTGTGAGATCCAGCTCTCCTACGCGATTGGTGTGGCTCATCCGACCTCCATCATGGTTGAGACAGAGGGAACCGGAAAGGTATCCGATGAGAAGTTAGTTGAGATCATCCGCGAGAACTTCGACCTCCGCCCGGCAGGAATCATCAAGATGCTTGATCTCCGCCGTCCGATCTACAAGCAGACCGCAGCATACGGCCACTTCGGAAGAACGGATATTGATCTTCCGTGGGAGAAGCTTGACAAGGTTGAGGATTTAAAGAAGTATCTGTAATAGAGAAAAAGAATAGAACGATCATGAATGTTCAGGGACAGAAATAATCGAAAAGCTGCGGCGCAGTTTCCAGAAAGGTCAGGAAACTGCGCCGCTTTTTTATGTAACAGGAAATTCCGAGGAATTCCCTGTTACATAAAAAGGCACTGACGTGCCAAAGATGCGCACTCGCGGGAAGATGTAGACTGTCGCAAGCGACCGCGCGAGGCGCGAGAATGTGCCAAGGCACATTCTTTTTTAGAATACTTTTATAAATTACCCACAAGAGTTGTGTTATACTTATCATATGCTGTTGGGGTCAAAGGATCCTTTGCCCCATCGGATACCGGATCGCTTTGCACCGGCCGGTGCGGGGCACAGACGTAGGGGCACGTAGTGCGGAGCGATCAGAAAGCCGGTATGTCCTCTCAGACTGGCGGACAAAAATAAGAAGGGAGCGCGCAGCCGCTCATGAAAATACGTACAAAATTACTTATCACATTTCTGACGATCACGGTGGTACCGATCTTTTTGATCTATATCTCGATTTTAGGACTCAGTTCCTATCAGAACCGGGTGTTCCGGGAGACCTACGACGTTGGCCAGGTGGATCTCTCTGCCGGCGCGTCGATCCGGGTATTCAGCCACCTGACTGAGAGCATTCAGAAGGAGATCGAAGAAAAGATCGCGAAGGATCCGGAGATTTTCACGGACCAGTCGTATCTGGGCGACTTGAACGCCCGGATGACTGAAAAACACTCCTTTCTGATGGTGACGAAGGATGGAAAACTGATCTATATAGGAAACGACGAGACAGCATCGAGCCTGGAGAGAGAGATATCGGACTATGCGGAGATCAATGACTCTGATTCCTGGGGCAATTATCTGGATAAAAATACGGAACATCTGATCAAACAGAGAGAATTTGAACTGGCAGATGGGAGCCGGATCGCGGTCTACCTTGTGACAAACGTTGTGGATGTGATCCCGGAGGTAAAATCCATGATCACAGAGATGTTCTTCAGCAGTGTGCTGATCCTTTTTATCACTGGCGGTATGTTGACAGCCTGGGTCTACCGGTCGATCTTATGGCCGATCGGAAAGCTTCAGGAGGCAACGAAACAGATCCGCGACGGAAATCTGGACTTCACTCTCGATGTGGAGGACGATGATGAAATCGGGCAGCTCTGCCAGAACTTCGAGGAAATGAGGATCCGTCTGAAAGAATCGACGGAAGAAAAGATCCAGTATGATAAGGAGAGCAAGGAGCTGATCAGCAACATCTCCCACGATTTAAAGACCCCGATCACAGCCATCAAGGGCTACGCGGAAGGTCTTATGGAAGGTGTTGCGTCCTCGCCGGAGAAGCGGGATAAATATATCCGGACGATCTACAACAAGGCGAACGATATGGACCGTCTGATCAACGAGCTGACATTCTACTCAAAGATCGACACAAATAAGATCCCGTATACCTTCTCGAAGATCAATGTGGCAAACTACTTCCGCGACTGTGTGGAGGAAGTAGGACTGGAACTCGAGGCGAGAGGAATCGAGCTTGGCTATTTTAACTTTGTAGATGAGGACGTGATGGTGATCGCCGACGCGGAGCAGATGAAGCGCGTCATCAACAACATCATCGGAAATTCCTTAAAATACATGGATAAAAAGAATGGGATCATCAATATCCGGATCCTGGATGTGGGTGACTTTGTCCAGGTGGAGATCGAGGACAACGGAAAAGGCATCGGACAGAAAGAGCTTCCGTATATTTTCGACCGTTTCTACCGGACGGATTCCTCGAGAAATTCCAGCAAGGGCGGAAGCGGCATCGGCCTTTCCATCGTAAAGAAGATCATTGAGGACCATGGAGGAAAGATCTGGGCCACCAGCAAGCTGGGAATCGGAACAGAGATCCACTTTGTACTCAGAAAGATCGCGGGGGACGCGCAGCAGTAAAATATAATACCCATAACAGGAGGAACTTATATGAGCAAAATTCTGATCGTAGAAGATGAGGAGAGTATTGCAGAACTCGAAAAGGATTATCTGGAACTGTCCGGTTTCGAGGTTGAGATAGAAAATGACGGAGAAGCCGGTTTAAAGCGGGCGATTTCGGAGGAGTTCGACCTCTTTATCCTGGATCTTATGCTGCCGGGAGTGGACGGATTTGAGATCTGTAAGAAGATCCGAGAGACGAAAAACACACCGGTGATCATGATCTCCGCAAAGAAAGACGATATCGATAAGATCCGCGGCCTTGGTCTCGGTGCTGACGACTATATTACAAAGCCGTTCAGCCCGAGCGAGATGGTGGCGAGAGTCAAGGCCCACCTGTCCCGCTACGAGAGACTCATCGGAAGCGGAACCCCGGTGAACGATATCATCGAGATCCGCGGTTTAAAAATCGATAAGACAGCCCGCCGCGTCTATGTAAACGGCGAGGAGAAGAACTTTACGACAAAAGAATTTGACCTTTTGGCGTTCTTAGCCCAGAACCCGAACCACGTCTTCACGAAGGAAGAGCTGTTTTCCAAGATCTGGGACATGGAATCCATCGGTGATATTGCGACCGTTACAGTCCACATCAAGAAGATCCGCGAGAAGATCGAGATGAATACCGCGAAACCCCAGTATATCGAGACGATCTGGGGTGTCGGATACCGGTTCAAGGTATAAGGCAGGGAGAAAGGGAAGATGGACAGAAAAAAACTTTTGGAGGAGACAGAGCTTTTCGTCCTGGACATGGACGGAACCTTCTATCTGGACACGCAGATCCTGGACGGATCCCTGGAATTTTTAAGACAGGTGGAACGTCTCGGAAAGCGGTATGTATTTTTTACAAATAATTCCTCGAAATCTCCGAGGACCTATATTGATAAGCTGGCGAAAATGGACTGCCATATCCGCCGGGATCAGATCATTACATCCGGCGATGTGATGATCGAATATCTGAAAATGTATTATCCGGGAAAAAGGGTTTACTTAGTTGGAACCCCGGACCTGGAGGAAAATTTCCGGGAGAACGGCATTCTCCTCACAAAGGATATGCCGGATGTTGTGGTCATCGGATTTGATATGACTCTGACCTACGAGAAGTTAGAGAGGGCCTGTACCTACATCCGGAGCGGGGCAGTATTCCTGGCAACACATCTGGATATCAACTGTCCGACGCGGGATGGATTTATCCCGGATTGTGGTGCTATGTGTGCGGCAATCTCACTGTCTACGGGAAAGCAGCCGAAGTATGTGGGAAAACCATTTAAGGAAACTGTGGATATGGTGCTGACACTCACGGGAAGCGAGCGGGAGAAGATATCCTTTGTGGGAGACCGTCTCTATACCGATGTGAAGACCGGCGTGGCAAATGGAGCCCACGGGATTCTGGTGCTCTCCGGGGAGACGAAGGCCGGTGATCTGGAGAACGCTGACACGGTGCCGGATGCTGTGTTTACAGGATTAAAAGAGATGGCGGAAATTATGGCAGAGATGCCGGGAAAATAGAAACCGAAAGCTAAGAGTAATAGGCACATCCTGATGTTTGGGGTGTGCCTTTGCTGCGGGGAGAAAAATCCTGATAAAGTGTTACAGAGAACATACGGTTGTTTGCGCTTGACATTCAGCGGATATAAGTTTAAACTTGAATTATGCGAATTTTCTGCAAAAATAAAGCAAAATGCAAAGAAACGAAACAGTTTCAGCGGGACGTGAAGAATGACAGAAGTCTGGAACTGAAAATTAAGACAAAGGAAGACAACGCTTATGAAGTACAAATTGAGATTTGCTGCCTTTTTCACTGCCATGATCGTATTTAACCTGGCAGCCAACTTTGCCCACCCGGTCACACCGACGGTAATCCAGGAGCTGCACCTCCACGACTACATGTTTGGAGTGGCGTTAGCAGTTATGCTGATCACAAACTTCCTGTTATCTCCGTTCTGGGGTAAGATCAATAACTATATTTCTTCAAGGCTTTCCTTATTGATCTGCTGTCTGGGATACGGTGTGGCCCAGGTATGGTTTGCCTACGCTACGACGGAACTCATGATCATTCTCGCGAGAATGTTCGCGGGACTCTTCACCGGCGGTATCTTTGTAAGCTTTCTGACCTATATCGTAAACAAGTCAGACCCGGAAGACCAGGGGAAATACCTGACATACAGTGCAACGATCAAGAGCGTGGCCAGCGCTTTCGGCTACATGATAGGCGGATTTTTAGGCGAGTTTTCCGTGCGTCTGGCGTTCTTAGTCCAGGCGGGAACCCTGATCGCGGTGGCAATTGCTTTCTTCCTTATCTGTGAACCGGACAGCACGGCGAATTTAAAGGATATTCCGGCAAAGCAGCTCATGAAGGAAGCGAACCCATTCCAGGCGTTCATCGACAGCAGGAATTTCATGTGCATGGCTTTCGTGTTCCTGTTTGCGATCAACATCTTTATCAACTTCGGAAATACCGGTTTCGACCAGGCTTTTAACTACTACTTAAAGGCACAGCTGGGCCTGACTTCCTCCTACAACGGAATCATCAAGGCGGGCGTCGGTTTCGTATCCTTTATCGCGAACATGAGCCTCTGTATCTGGATCATCAAGAAGACGAACGTCAAAAAGTCTATGGTGGTTCTCACAGCGTTTTGTGCGCTGGCTTCCATCGGAACATTGATATCCGTGAAGATCGGAATCTTCATCCTGTTCAGTATCCTTGTTTACGCTGGCTATTCCGTCAGCGTCCCGGTTCTCCAGAACATGGTGGCAGACCAGGCATCGCCGGAGCAGAAGAACCTCGTCATGGGATTCTTCAACGCGACCCAGTCATTGGGAAGTATTGCGGGTTCCCTGACAGCGGGATTTATCTATTCTGTGAATGCGAAGCTTCCGTTTGCCTGCACCTTCGTGATCTACTCGGTGGGCGTTGCGGCGGCGTTTGGATATCTGTGCTACCACAAAAAAGAGGCTTGATACTGGTTTAAATTAACATACACCCCGGAAGGGCGTGGTACTTAAAAAAGTACCTGCCCTTCCGTTTTTTTAGACATCGTCGCTTGACTTTTTCCTCCCTATGTTATAAGATATTTTACATTTGCACCCTGTATGGCTTGAAATATTAACGAGCCGTCAGTATTGTATATAGAATTCTGTGACCGGTATAGAGATCTGGGAGTCCGTAGGAGTCGTCGAATGAATGTATCCTGGCATGGAATCGTTATGCAGACAACATAGAAAGGATATTGAATGGAAACAATCAGATTTGACGAACTTAATTTAGACCCGCGGATCCTCCGCGCAGTTACAGATATGGGATTTGAGGCGGCGTCCCCGATCCAGGCCCAGGCGATCCCGGTTGAGATGGAAGGCCATGACATGATCGGCCAGGCGCAGACCGGAACCGGTAAGACCGCAGCTTTTGGAATTCCGCTTCTCATGAAGATGGACCCGGAAAACAGAAAGACACAGGCAATGATCCTCTGCCCGACGAGAGAACTTGCGATCCAGGTAGCGGAAGAGCTTCGCCGCCTTGCGAAATACATGTCCGGGATCAAGATCCTCCCGGTCTACGGCGGACAGGAGATCGTAAAACAGATCCGCTCCTTAAAGGGCGGTGTCCAGATCATCGTTGGAACCCCGGGACGTGTGATGGATCATATGAGAAGAAAGACGATCCGCACCGACGCGATCCACACGGTGGTTCTCGATGAGGCGGACGAGATGCTGAACATGGGATTCCTCGAGGACATGGAGACGATCCTCGGTGAGCTTCCTGAGGAGCGCCAGACCGTAATGTTCTCCGCGACAATGCCTCACGCGATCGCCCAGATTGCCCAGAAGTTCCAGAAGGACCCGAAGATGGTTCAGGTCGTAAAGAAGGAACTGACGGTTCCGAAGGTGACCCAGTATTATTATGAAGTAAAACCGAGAAATAAAGTGGAAGTTATGTGCCGTCTGCTGGATCTCTATTCCCCGAAGCTCTCCGTTGCGTTCTGTAACACGAAAAAGCAGGTGGATGAGCTGGTGCAGGCACTCCAGGGCCGCGGATACTTTGCGGAAGGTCTTCACGGAGACTTAAAGCAGGAGCAGCGTGACCGTGTAATGGGAAGCTTCCGAAATGGCGCTACCGAGATCCTTGTTGCGACGGACGTTGCGGCGAGAGGTATCGACGTTGACGATGTGGAAGCCGTATTTAACTACGATATTCCGCAGGATGACGAGTACTATGTACACCGTATCGGACGTACCGGACGTGCCGGAAGAGAAGGACGCGCATTCAGCCTTGCGGTGGGAAGCGAGGTCTACAAGCTCCGCGACATCCAGAGATTCTGCAAGACAAAAATCGTTCCGCAGCCGATCCCGTCCTTAGATGATGTGACTGCGATCAAGGCAGAGAAGATCTTAGATGATGTTCAGCAGCATATCGGTGACGACAGCAATTTAGAGCGCATGACAGATATTATCGAGAAGCGTCTTCTTGCTGAGGATTACACTTCCTTAGAGCTTGCGGCAGCGTTCCTGAAGATGGCCATGGGCGACGATTACGAGGATATCGCGGATGAGGGAAGACCGCTCCGTGACCTTGACGATCTCGACCGACGCGGCGGAAGAAATGACCGCGGAAGAAACGGACGCAGACGCCAGAGAGGCGATGACGAGGAGTACATGGACAGAAAGAACGCCAGAGGCGGCATGACAAGACTGTTCATCAACCTCGGAAAGAATCAGAACGTGAAGCCGGGCGATATCTTAGGAGCCATCGCCGGTGAATCCGGAATTCCGGGCCGTCTCGTTGGAAGTATCGATATGTATGACAAATATACCTTCGTGGAAGTTCCGAAGGAGCAGGCCGATATCGTTATGGACGCAATGAACCATGTGAAGATCAAAGGTAAGAGCGTGCATGTGGAGAAGGCGAACCGGAGATAAGGGCAGTATTGATGTAAAATGTGGAACTATAGAAATCAAAAACGGGAACCCGGCAGAGTTTGTTTCTGCCGGATTCCCGTTTCCTTTCATATATTACTGTGATTTAACTTCCTTCCAGAGTGCATTATAGAGATCATCCGCCTCGGTTCCAAGATAACTGTAGACCTCAGAATTCTCCAGCTCATCTGTATCCGGGAATACAGATTTATTTTCCTGATATTCCGGATCCAGGATCTCGAACGCTGCCTTGTTCGGGGTTGCGTAGGTGATGTACTCGAAGTTCTTCACCGCGATATCCGGGCGGCAGAGGAAGTTGATCCACTTCTCCGCGTTCTCCTTATTCTTCGCGTTGTCCGGGATGACCCAGGAATCGATCCACAGGTTTGTTCCCTCTTTAGGAAGAACGTACTCAAGATCATAATCGAGATCCAGTGTCTCCGCCTCTTCCTGGAGGTATAACAGCTCACCAGAGTAGATAACACCTACCGCCGCCTCGCCGTTTAACATCTTATCGCGGACCTGGTCCACAACATATGCCTGTACTAACGGCTTCTGCGCCAGGAGAAGCTTCTTCGCCTCCTCCAGCTCTCCCACGTCTGTGGTGTTCATGGAATATCCAAGTTCCTTTAATGCAACCATAAACGCGTCGCGGACGCTGTCCTGCATCAGGATCTCGCCCTTTAATCTTTCATCCCAGAGATCCGACCACTTTGTCGGCGCCGGGACTCCAAGCTCTTCCAGCTTCTGGACATTGTAGATAATTCCGACCGTTCCCCATGTATACGGGACAGAATAGCGGTTCTCCGGATCAAACGCCTTTGATTTTTCAAGGTAGACCGGATCGATATTCGCAATATTCGGCACATTCTCAAAGTTGATTTCGGCGAGAAGTCCGTTCTCCACCATCTTCTGGATCATGTAGTCCGACGGACATACCGCGTCGTAGCTGACTGCTCCTGCCTCGATGACCGGATACATCTCCTCGTTTGTCTCAAAGAGGTCATACGTCACATGAATTCCGGTCTCCGCCTCAAATTCATCGATAACACTCTCATCAATATACTCTCCCCAGTTGTAAACATAGAGTTCGTTGGAGTGGGATGACGTAAAGTGAAGATAGCTTGTATAGCAGACGCTTCCAACGATCAGGAAGGACGCCAGCACGATGGCTGTCTTTCCGTTCCACAACGGCTTCTTTTCCTTATCCGGTACCGCGTTCGGACCGAAGCTTCCGGCTCCCGCCTTCGCCTGCGGTTTTGCCGGGGCAAAGTTCGTGATGAGAAGCAGCGCGAGGATCGTCACGAAGATCACGGTGGACAGGGCGTACATGGACGGCTTGATGCCGCGGCGCACCTCACTGTAGATCAGGGTGGAAAGTGTATTGATCCCGGCGCCCCTCGTAAAGTGGGTGATGATAAAGTCGTCGAGAGACATCGTAAACGCCATCAAAAAGCCCGATAACACACCAGGCATAATATCCGGGAATACTACCTTGAAAAATGCCTGTAACGGACCGGCGCCCAGGTCCATGGCCGCCTCGTAGGTGTTCCGGCTCGTCTGCTTAAGCTTCGGCATGACGCTCAGCATCACATAGGGCACGTTGAAGGTGATATGGGCGAACAGGATCGTCTTGAAACCAAGGGAGATTCCGAAGGCGATGAACATCAGCATCAGGGAGATACCTGTCACGATATCGGAGTTTAACATCGGGATATTGTTGAGTCCCATGCAGATCGTCCGCGGAAGCTTCTTCATCGCGGAGAGTCCGATGGCCGCCGCTGTTCCGAGGATCGTTGCGATAAGCGCCGACAGGAACGCGATCAGTAACGTATTATAGAGGGCATCCATGATCGTGGCGCTCTCAAACATCTGTGTGTACCATTTTAAGGTGAATCCGCCCCACTGGGATCTCGATTTCGAGCTGTTGAAGGACAGGACCATCATGACGAGGATCGGCGCGTACAGAAAGACCAGTACCAGCACCAGATAGAAATCCTCAATAAATTTCTTAAATCTTTCTCTTGCGGTTTTCATCAGAATGCAGATCCCTCCCCATCCTTATCGTATTTTGCGATCATGGTCATGCTGAGAAGGATGAATACCATGAGCACGATGGAAAGTCCGGCGCCGAGGTTCCAGTTGCTTCCCTTTGTGAATTCCTGCTCGATGACGTTTCCAATAAGCAGGATCTTGCTGCCGCCCAGGAGGTTCGAGATCACGAAGGTGGTGAGCGCGGGCACGAATACCATCGTGATCCCGCTGACGATTCCAGGAACGCTTAGTGGAAGCAGGATCTTTGTGAGCGTCTGGTAGTTGTCCGCCCCCAGGTCCCTCGCCGCGTTGATCACGTTGTCATCGATCTTCGCAAGGGTGTTGTAGATCGGCAGTACCATAAACGGCAGGAAGTTGTAGACCATGCCGAGGATGATGGCCGCCGGTGTGTTGATGATCGCAATGTTCGGCAGATGCAGCATCGTGAGGAAGGTGTTGATCACGCCGTTCTTCTCGAGGAGTGTCTGCCATGCCATGGTTCTTAAGAGGAAGTTCATCCACATCGGGAGAATGAAGATGAATACCACGAAGCTGCCTTTTCCGATATGGCGTTTTCTTAAGATCAGCGCTAACGGATACGCCAGGACGAGACAGATCACGGTGCTGACTCCCGCGAGCGCCAGGGAGAGCCAGAGGGCCTTCAGATGCTCAGAGGAACTGATGGCCAGGATGTTTGCCAGGGTGAATGCCCCGCTGCGGTCCGTCAATCCATAGCAGAACACCATGAGCAGAGGGATCACCGTAAATCCTGTCATCCATATAATATAAGGATAAGCCAGAAATCTGGATGCTTTTCTATTCATTGACTCCAACGGCCTCCTCGTCCTCGGACTCCGGCTTGTTCATGATCTGGATATCGAAGGGATCCACATGAATGCCGACCTTCTGTCCGACCGGGAACATGTCCGTGCTGTGGACCAGCCACTCGTAGCCGTCCGGGGTCGTAACCTCCATCTCGTAGTGGACGCCCTTGAAGATCAGGTGCGTGACAACGCCTTGAAGCGTGCCGTCCTCCGGCTTCACAAGGTCGATGTCCTCCGGTCGGATCACAACGTCCACGGGTTTATTGTTTCCGAATCCCTTATCCACGCAGGCAAACTTCGCGCCGAAGATCTCAACAAGCTCGTCGTGGATCATCGTACCGCCCACGATATTGCTCTCGCCGATAAAGTCCGCGACGAAGGCGTTCTCCGGCTCGTTGTAGATCTGCTCCGGGGTTCCCATCTGCTGGATATAGCCCTGATTCATGACGATGATGGTGTCAGACATGGTCAGTGCCTCTTCCTGGTCATGGGTGACGTAGATAAAGGTGATTCCCAGCTCATTCTTCAGCCGGATCAGCTCGTACTGCATGTCCTGGCGGAGCTTTAAGTCGAGGGCTCCGAGCGGCTCATCGAGAAGAAGAAGCTTCGGTTCGTTTACGATGGCGCGGGCAATGGCGATCCGCTGCTGCTGGCCGCCGCTCAGGGAATCCACGCTGCGGTTCTCGAAACCGTCCAGGTTTACGAGCTTCAGCGCATACTTGATCTTATCGTCAATATAGCTCTTTGATTTGCCTTTGATCTTCAGACCGAACGCGATGTTCTCCGCAATGCTCATGTGGGTGAACAGGGCGTACTTCTGGAAAACTGTATTTAACTGGCGTTTATTCGGCGGTGTGTTTGTGATATCTTCGCCGTCAAAGATCACCTGGCCTTTGTCAGGTTTTTCGAATCCACCGATGATCCTTAAAGTTGTGGTCTTTCCACAGCCGCTCGGACCGAGCAGTGTCACAAAGGAATTTTCCTTTACAGAAAGGCTCAGATCATCAAGGATCAGATCGCCGTCATAGCTCTTCCAAATATGGGACAAATCAATGAGCGGATGCTCCATTCTTTTTTCCTCCTGAATGTAAAAATATTCAAACGTCCTGCTGCCTTTCGACGCAGAACAGCACAAAAAATGACTGTGCGACAAGAATTTCATCTTGTATATTTACTCATGATTTCCATGTTCTGTCAATAGATTTCCGACCCCGTTTCGAAATAAAATCTGAGGTATGTTTTTTCTTTCATACGATTCCCGGAGTTTTTCAGATTTCGATTAACAAACGTGGCAGATTATGATAAAATGAGCATATCTATGAAATTCCGAAACGCTGCCGGACGAGGCATTTTCGGAGAATTGAAAGTAAAGGGGAAATTACCTATGACTGGAAAATACATGGCCTATGTGGGGTCTTATTCCTACACGGGAAAGGCAAAGGGAATCACTGTATATGATGTGGATGTTGAGGCTGGAAAATTCATCTACCGCTGCGAAGTGGAGGTCGATAATTCTTCCTATCTGAAAGCGTCCCAGAACGGACAGATCCTCTACTCCATCGCCGATGAGGGTGTTGTGGCGTTCCGCGTTCTTTCGAACGGAAGCCTTGCCCGCTTAAACAGCGCAAATATCAGGGGCATGCGCGGATGCCATCTCTCAACAAGCAAAGCCGACGACTATATCTTTATCTCCGGTTTCCATGACGGAAAGATCACGGTCCTCAACCTGAATAAGGACGGCGCCGTGGGCCAGATCGCCGACGGCGTTTTCCACAAGGGCCTCGGATCCGTTGCGGAGCGCAGCTTCCGCCCGCATGTGAGCTGCAGCCGCCTGACTCCGGACGAGCGTTTCTTAATGGTGGCGGACCTTGGAATCGACCAGATCAAGGTCTACCGTTTCGACCACAAGGACGGAAAGATCACTCTCGTGGACACGATCCGCTGCGAGCTGGAATCCGCTCCGAAATACTTTATGTTCAGCTCCGACGGACGTTTCTTCTATGTTCTCTATGAGCTGAAAAATATGATCGAGGTTTATTCTTATAAGGAGGGTGAGCGCGTTCCGATCGTGGAGAAGATCCAGACGATTCCTTCCACAGGAAGCAAGCCGAACCAGCTGACCGCAGCCTGCGCGATGCACCTCTCCCCGGATGAGAAGCACTTATTCTGCAGCAACGCCGGAGACAATACGGTATCCATGTACGACCGCGATGATGAGACCGGCATGCTGACAATGCGCTTCTGTCTCCCGATCAGCGGTGATTACCCGAAGGACATCGCGATCTTCCCGGACGGAAAGCATCTGGCATCCATCAACCACGAGGGAAGTATTTCCTTCTTTAAGATCGACTATGAAAAAGGTCTTCTCGTCATGAGCGACCGCAGCATTACGGTCAATGAGCCAAACTGCTGTGAAATTGTAAAGATTGGAGATTAACATAACATGGCAGCAGGTTCTACCATCGGCACAATATTTAAAGTAACGACCTGGGGAGAATCCCACGGGAAGGCCATCGGAGTTGTCGTCGACGGCTGCCCGGCGGGTCTTCCACTGGACGAATCCGATATCCAGAAGCTCTTAGACCGCAGAAAACCTGGCCAGAGCCGCTTTACGACCCAGAGAAAAGAGGGCGATGAGGTCGAGATCCTCTCCGGTGTCTTCGAGGGAAAGACTACGGGAACACCGATCTCCATGATCGTCCGGAACACGGACCAGAGATCCAGGGATTACTCCAATATCGCTTCCTGTTTCCGCCCGGGTCATGCGGATTATACCTTTGAGGAAAAATACGGGTTCCGCGACTACCGCGGCGGCGGACGTTCCTCCGCCCGGGAGACCATCGGCCGCGTCGCAGCAGGTGCCATCGCAGAGAAGTTCTTAAAACAGTTGAATATCTCCGTGACCGCATACGCGAAGTCTATCGGACCGGTGGAAGTCTCCCCGGAGCGGATGGATCTCGCTGAGATCCAGAATAACCGCTTTTGTCTTCCGGATGCGGAGGCAGCAAAGGCAGCAGAGGATTATCTTGACCAGAAGATCGCGGAATGCGACTCCGTCGGCGGTGTCGTCGAGTGCGTGATCTCCGGTCTTCCGGTAGGTCTCGGCGAGCCGGTATTTGAGAAGCTGGACGCGAACCTCGCAAAGGCGATCCTCTCCATCGGTGCCGTCAAGGGCTTTGAGATCGGTGACGGTTTTGCCGCAACAAAGGCATGCGGATCTGAGAATAACGATGAGTTCCGAATGGACGGGGACAAGATCGTAAAGGAGACGAACCATGCTGGCGGCGTTCTCGGAGGAATCAGCGATGGGAGCGATGTGGTATTCCGGGCGGCCTTCAAACCGACCCCGTCTATCGCAAAGTCCCAGGAGACCGTCACAAAGGACGGCGCGAATATCGATCTCGTGATCCACGGTCGCCACGACCCGGTGGTTGTTCCGAGAGCTGTCGTTGTGGTGGAATCCATGGCCGCTATCACCGCCATGGACATGCTCTTAGTGTCCATGACATCCAGACTCGACCTGATCCAGATATTCTTTCAGGTTGAGAATGCGGATGACGGCGATAATTAAATATTCCCATGAAGCCGGACAGTTTTCTGGACGGATTCAAAATATTATGATACCAGGGTCAAAAGGTCAGAAGTTCGACGCAAGCTTGCTTGCAGGAGAATTTTTGACCTTGGGACCCGCCAAAAACATGAATAAGTAGCCATTTTTCGCAGAAAAATGAGCGAATTATGAATGTTTTTGATGATTGCGGGAGTACGAAGTACGGAGCAATCCGGTATCATAGGGGTCAAAATACCTTTTGACCCCAACATCATATTATAAAACTGGCAAAATAATTTCCGGTTACACTATCACAATCATAGGAGAAGAAAGAAATGAAAATCGCAATCGCAAATGACCATTCTGCAGTAGAGCTGAAGAACATCATCAAAGAGCATCTTGAGAGCAAAGGCTACGAAGTATTAAACCTCGGAACCGACTCCACAGAGAGCTGTGACTATCCGGTATACGGTGAGAAAGTCGGCCGTGCTGTCGCTGACGGCGAGGCAGACCTCGGAATCGCTATCTGCGGAACAGGCGTTGGTATCTCCCTGGCAGCAAACAAGGTAAAAGGCATCCGCGCATGTGTCTGCAGCGAGCCGTACACAGCAAAGCTTTCCAGAATGCACAACAACTCCAACATCCTCGCGTTTGGTGCACGCGTCGTTGGAAGCGAACTGGCAAAGATGATCGTCGACGAGTGGCTTGGCGCAAGCTTCGAGGGCGGACGTCATCAGAGACGTGTTGATATGATCATGGATATTGAGAACAAGTAACTGAATCGTAACTGTGAGGGTACTGAACAGTTACACGGAATCTTATTTTATATAGAAGAAAGATCCTGTCTGGAAGCAGCAATGTCTCCGGTCAGGATCTTTTTTGGATATGACCTCAAGAGAGAAGATCATGACAGAACTGACTCTTGCCACGCATTTTAACATGTGTTAAGATTACACCACAAAGGATCATATCCCAAATGACCCAACAGGATAAAGGTCAGAGATAAAGGACATAGATAAAGGAGAATTACGATGGGAATTGTAGTAATCGGAGATGTGTTTATAGATATTAAGGGGTATTCCCTGTCCCCTTATATTCCGCAGGGAAGAAATGCCGGAACTGTGATCCAGATCCACGGCGGCGTTGCGAGAAACGTGGCGGAGAACATCGCAAATATCGAGCTGAAACCGACATTTATCAGTGCGGTGGATGACAACGCCATGGGAGACGATGTGATCCAGAAGCTGAAACGCCATAAAGTCGAAACGAAGTATATGAAGAAGGTCAAGGACGGCATGGGAACATGGCTGGCCGTCTTTGATCATGAGGGAGACGTGGTGGCATCCATCTCAAAGAGACCGGACCACAAGCCCATCGAGCAGATCTTAGATGAGCACGGGGACGAGATCTTTAAGGATGCGGACAGCATTGCGATCGAGATCGATACGGACAAGGAGATCGTGAAAAAGACCTTCATGTATGCGGAAAAGTATCACAAAGAGGTCTATGCGCTTGTATCCAATATGACGATCGCTGTGGAGAGAAGAGATTTTATCCGCAGAACCGCATGTTTTGTGTGCAATCAGCAGGAGGCGGGAATCCTGTTCTCGGAAGATTATGACCATATGACTCCGGCAGAGTTAGCGGCAATTCTTCCGGACCGGATCCGTTCCGCCAAGATCTCCCGCATGGTGGTCACCATGGGAGGAGACGGATCTGTCTTTGTTGATTCGGACGGGCACACCGGAATTTATCCGGGACGTAAGGTAGATATCGTGGACACGACGGGAGCCGGGGATGCGTTCTTTTCCGGCGTCTGCATCGGACTTACCTACGGCAAGACGCTGCAGGAGGCATGCAGAATTGGTACAAGACTTGCGGCAACGGTGATCTGCACGACAGAGAATATCTGTCCGAGATTCATGCCGGAAGAATTTGGACTTACGAGGTAATCGATATGGAACCTATTATTATCGGAATTGCCGGGGGGTCTGGCTCAGGAAAATCGACATTTACGAACAGGCTCAGGCAGTACTTCGGGGATGATGTTGCCGTGATCTACCACGACAACTATTACCGCAGACAGGACGGGATCCCGTTTGAGCAGCGTGTGAAGGTCAACTATGACCATCCGGATTCCCTGGAGACAGATCTTTTGGTGGAGCACCTAAAGGAGCTGAAAGCCGGAAAGACCATCGAGTGTCCGGTCTACGACTACAGCCAGCACAACCGATCCAGCGAGATCATCAAGATCGAGCCGAGACCGATCATCCTCGTTGAGGGCATCCTGCTTCTCGCCGACGAGCGGATCCGTAGCCTCCTGGACATCAAAGTCTATGTGGAAGCCGACGCTGACGAGCGGATCCTCCGCCGCATCGTCCGCGACGTAGAGGAGCGCGGCCGCGACCTGAAAGGAATCATCACTCAGTACTTAACAACCGTAAAACCCATGCACTACATGTATGTAGAGCCCACGAGGGCTCTCGCCGATATCGTTATCAACAGCGGAAAGAACGATGTTGCGTTCGATCTGTTTGTTTCGAAGATCGGGCAGCTGCTGGAGAGTGCGGGGAATAAAATATGAATATGTGAAGACCGCCTGTTGTCAGTGTTGTGCTGGTGATGGGCGGTCTTCTTTCGCTTTGCGCGGACGCACGAGCCAATTCTGCGTTGACGCACTGGCGCACAAAAATATTAAACCTTACAACGATTGTACAGTTAATGTTTTTCCGCAGAATTTAACTGGAAAAGCATTTACAAATACGTTATACTGAGTCGGGTAAATTTTTAGAGATTTGAAAGGATCACAACTATCATGGAACCATTTTATTATAATCACATGGACAAAGAGCGACAGGCTGTTTACCGTGCCATGCAGCAGGGACTGTTAAGCCTTGCTGACTCTTTCCAGATCCCCCGGATCGACGGTCACGCCTTAAGCGATATTTTTTTTGAGCTCCGCCTTGACCACCCGGAGATTTTCTGGGTGTCCAGCTTTAAATACCGGTATTTCGCGGATTCCCCGAATCTGATCTTCATCCCGGAATACCTTTTTGAGAAGAGCAAAATCAAAGACCACCAGAAAGCCATGAATGCCCGGGTGGAAAAGCTCGCAAGACCGGCGGCAAAGCTCCCGGAGCTGGAAAAGGAAAAGTATATCCACGATTTTATCTGTGAGAATATCCACTACGATAAACTGAAAAAGCCCTATTCCCATGAAATTATCGGACCGTTGGGTCATGGTGTCGGCGTCTGCGAGGGGATCGCAAAGTCGGTCAAGATCCTCTGCGACGCGCTTGGAATCTGGTGTATGATCGCCTTATGCGGAAACAATCCGGAAAAAGGGATCAAGTACCGCCATACATGGAATATCGTGAAGATCGGTAAGACTTGCTATCACCTGGATGCCACCTTCGACAACAGCCTTGGAAAATGCGTTGAGACCGGCGGTGAGATCCGCTACGACTACTTCAATCTGGACGATAAGGCGGTCTTCCGCGACCATGAGCCGTTGATCGCCCCCGCCCCGGCCTGTACGGACGGTGATCACTTTTACTATAAAGAGAAAAAACTTTCCTTCACAAAGACGGAGGAAGTTTACAAGCGCTCCCTGCAGACTGCAAAGAAGAATAAAACACTTACATTCCACTGGCGCGGCGGCTACCTGACCCGTGAGGTTCTGAAAGAACTCATTGAACTTATCGAAAAAGCCGGAGCCGAGCAGAACAAGACCGCTCATATCCAGTTCAACTGGCCTCAGGCAGTTCTGCGGATCCATTATACGGATGAAAGATCCCAGGCTGTCGTCACCATGGAAGAAGCCAATGAGGGGGAAGAGTCCTGATCTCGTTACTCCACATAGATAAGGATTTCCGAACTGAAAAGTCTGCATGCTGCAGCGGAGGCATCCGGCACTGACGATCCAGAACGAAAAAAGAACATATAAATTTTCGACAGCATATTTACATGCTGTCTTTTTTTGCTTATAATGACGGTACAAAAAATAATCATTGTTAATAAGTGAACCTGTCGATGGCAATCGTGCCGGAATTCAGATGGGACAGTGGAAAATTACGGCTGTACATACACAGGCAGCTGAAAAAATTTACATCAGGGGAGAAAAACGTATGGGAAAAGAAAAGATAACGGATCAGGCGATGTATGATTTCTATGGAAAAATGCCGTTGAAACGTGCGATTCCACTTGGACTCCAGCATGTGTTGGCGATGTTTGTCGGAAACCTGACCCCGCTTCTTATTATCTGCGGCGCATGCGGAATCAGTGGAAGCGAGGAGTTCGCCCATCTTCAGGTCTGTCTTTTACAGAACGCGATGTTTGTAGCGGGAGTTGTGACTCTGGTCCAGCTCTATGCGATCGGTCCGATCGGAGGTAAAGTTCCGATCATCATGGGAACCAGCTCCGGTTTCATCGGAGTTTTCAAGAGTGTGGCGGACACTATGGGCGGCGGACTCGCCACCTATGGCGCGATCATGGGAGCGTCAATTCTCGGCGGTCTTTTTGAGAGTGTTCTCGGATTCTTTATCAAGCCGCTGCGTAAATTTTTCCCGGCGGTTGTAACGGGAACGGTTGTATTGTCCATCGGACTGTCCCTGATCTCCGTAGGGATCAATTCTTTCGGCGGCGGAAGCGGCGCGAAGGACTTTGGCTCTATGGAGAACCTTCTCCTGGCGATCTTTGTCCTTGTGGTGATCCTTACTGTGAAACACTGGACCAACGGAATGGCAAGCAACTCCGCAATTCTCATCGGAATCATTGCGGGATATATTGCGGCATTTGTTATGAGCCTGGTTCTTCCGACAACGGGAATCACGGCAGACGGAGCCGAGTACACGAAAGCATGGGTACTGAACTGGGATAAAGTCGCCCAGGCAAGCTGGATCAGCATTCCGGAATTTCTTCCGGTGAAGCCGGTGTTTGATGCCCGTGCCATCGCGCCGATCCTCATCATGTTTATCGTAACAGCTGTTGAGACGGTCGGAGATATCTCCGGTGTTATTGAAGGCGGAATGAACCGTGAGGCGACAGACAAGGAGCTTTCCGGCGGCGTGATCTGCGACGGTATCGGATCTTCTTTTGCGGCACTGTTTGGAATTCTTCCGAATACCTCCTTCAGCCAGAACGTCGGACTGGTTACGATGACAAAAGTAGTGAACCGTACCGCTCTCGCGACAGGCGCGGTATTCCTGATCCTCTGCGGTCTTGTTCCGAAGCTGGGCGCCATCGTTTCTATTATGCCGCAGGCTGTTCTCGGCGGCGCAGCCGTTATGATGTTCTCATCCATCGTGATCGGCGGAATCCAGCTGGTCACAAAGGAGAAGATGACAGCGAAGAACCTGACTATCGTTTCTGTAGCGCTTGGAGTTGGTTATGGAATGGGAGCGAACACGGCAATCTTAGCACAGACCCCGCAGGCGATCCAGCTGATCTTCGGCGGTTCCGGAATTGTTCCGGCGGCTATGGTTGCAATTTTGTTGAATATTGTGCTTCCAAATGATAAAAAATGATGGGATTTGCGCTGAACGTTTATAAAATACTTGAAATCGTTAAAATGACCCGATCAAGTACGTTGAAAATTTTTTGATAAGAAATCTGTGCGCAGGGTTAATAAAAAAGCGGAATTTATCCGGGCGATACCGAGGTGTCGCTTACCGGTTAAATTCCGCTTTTTTTAGTTGCTCCAGTTCTGCCGGGGTGTCCGCGTCAGCGAGTTCCAGAGGATCACCTGCGGGGAAATACCGGACAACGTCGGGATATTTTTTCAGCAGAACATTGCCGCCGTGATTGTCCGGGAGTGTGAGAAGCTCCTCAAAATATCGGTTCCCGAAAAGAATTGGGTTTCCAGGAATTATAGAATCATCCTCAGCGATAGCTGCCAGGCGGAAAATCGGAGAGGCAGTTTGATAATACTGAGAAAATGTTATTACCATAGCTTCAAGTGTCTCTTTTGTTAACAGCGGCTGATCCCCCAGCGCAAACATACACCCCGCAAGTTCCGGATATTCCTTCAATAAGGCAGACAGTCCAAGAAGGACCGTGTGATTTCTGTAGGGCATTGCATGCAGAAGGACCGGAATCTTTCGCTCTCGACAAAATGCTTCAACTTCCCTGGATCTCGTCACAACGATCCGGGCAGCAAAAAGTGCACCGTCGGTGGCGGATAAGATCCGGTAGATCATTGGCTTTCCATTGAAATCTGCCATAAGTTTATTGGAACCAAATCTTTTTCCAAGCCCGGACGCCATGATCACGCATCCGATGGGCAGAAGCGGATGATCCAGGTCGTAAAGGAACACGTCGTTCCGTGCCCGCAGTGCATCGAGAAACGGTGTGGATTGGCTGCGGAGAACAGCGATGACCTGTTTCTGGTCAAAAAGACGGAAAACAGCATCGCAGAATTCCGGGCAGGAGCTTTCCAGATAGCCGAGTTCGTCGATTACCGCCCATTGGGAAGCGGACTCAATGGAGCGGGTTATAGAAGTGATGCCGAGCCCAAGGAAGCCATCCATAGCCGGTGTCATTTGGTTGCCGGATCGTTGAGCATCAGGATGCGCAGAATCAGCAGTACAAGCTTTTTGTACAAAACTATCTGCAGGGAAATTTGGAACAGCGAAGGACTTAGGTGGATGGCAGGATCCGATTCTCGCAGTTTCACCAGTAAGATTATCTGTCAATTCCACACGGTCGCGCGGAAACGCCTGCGTTGTAAATCCTGGAAATGGTCCTAAATCAGAAAAGTACGGCAGTGCCAGAATTTCTCTCAGCAGCGTGCTCTTCCCGATTCCCCGGCTGCCAGTTATGACCAAATGCCGTTTTTTATGAATACCTGCAGCTGCCGCTGTTTCAGACACAAATTTATTCCCCGTCTTCTCCCCCATCTGTATATTTAGAAAAGATCTGAGTATAGAGCTCGCGGCTGCTCTGAATACAGGCGTCACGGTAGGTTTCATAGTCATGTAAAAACTCCTTTGCTTTCGGCGTCAGGACACTTCCTCCGCCGCCTTTTCCGCCGATCCGGCGGGCCGTGAGCGGAAAACCGAGATTCTTTTCAGCTCGCCTCGTGATGGCAAGTGCCTTCGTATACGCCATCCCCATAGACATCGCCGCCGCCCGCAGCGAACCGGTCTCCTCGATCAGATGGAGCAGACGGCAGGGACCTTCACCAAAGAATCGGAGGTGGTCATCGTCGCAGAGAAAAACTCGGATGTCGGATATCATGGAGAACACCTTCTTTCAAGAATTATTATGATCATAATATGTGACTGTGAGGATACTGAACAGTTACCATAATATCATAAATGCCAATCTGGAAACAGTAAAATTATTCAGCACTGCGGGAGAAAGATCCGCAGCAGAATAATTACAGAAGGGGAAGCAGGATGAGCCGCTTATGGTTCGAGATTTTCGGATCCGCAACAGCAACAAGTCTTACCGCCCCATAAATTTCAGAAAACGCCTTTTCCATATCATGGACAGAGTCAGTTTTTGGCTGCAGCGTGCAGATCAGGCGGCCATCTTTTAAAAGCATCAGCGTGTCACAGCAGGCAAGCGCCAGAACCGGGTCATGAAGGCAGATCAGACCAGCTTTTCCAGGACGCCCATGCACTAATTCCATGATCATCCGCACCATCCGGTACTTATTTCCGAGATCCAGCGAGCTGTCCGGCTCGTCGAAGAGCAGTAGCTTCGTGTCTTCCACCAGCGTCCGGGCCAGGATCACAAGCTGCTTTTCTCCACCGCTGAGCGTCAGATAATCCCGGTCTGCGAGACCAGCCATCCCGACCTGTTCCAGAGCCCGGAGTGCCGCCGCTCTCATATCCGCGGACGGCTGGCTGAGCAGCTTTAATTTTGGATAAAATCCCATCAGCACCACATCTATGGCACTCATGGAGATCGAGATCCCGCTCTGCTGCGGAATATAGCTGACTCGCCGTGCCAGTTCCTTTGAACGCAGTCCGGCGAGCTCAGCACCTTCAAGAAAAACATGCCCGTCATGGGGCAATTCCCCGCAGATGGCCCGGAGAAGTGTGGTCTTTCCACCTCCGTTTGGCCCCAGAAGTCCGATCACACGCCCTGGTGTGTCAACAGAAAAGGAGACATGATCCAGGATCTGCCGTCCGCCGAGACAGAGGGAGATATCCTGAACAGAAAAAAAATCAGCCATTTTGACTCAGCTCCTCCTTTCCGAGAGAATCAGATAGATCAAAAACGGTGCACCGAGAAGCGATGTGAAGATACTCACAGGCAATTCCACCGCAGTCAGGGACTTCGCCAATACGTCCGCAGTGAGCAGCAGGACACTTCCGATGATCCCGCTCAAAAGACAGGATGACCGCCTGTTGTGCCCGGTGAGAAGTCTCGCCGTGTGCGGGGCGAGAAGACCGATAAAACTGATAAGCCCCGTGACGCTGACTGCGGCAGCCACCGTGAGTGTCGCGAGGAAAAGCACGAAAAACCTGGTCTTCTGGACAGAGACACCCAGCATTCGTGCCTCGTCCTCCTGCACCGACAGCGCCAGTATATGGCGGTGGAGCAGGAAAATAACGGCGGAGCTAAACTGAATGATCACAACAGGGAACGGGATCTTCGAGGCAGTGACGCCCGCAAGACTTCCCATGATCCAGTATTCGATGGAAGCCAGCTGTTTTTCCGGGTCAGCCATGAGCTTCAGCACCATGAGAAATGTCTGCGCCAGGGAGTGGACCGCGATCCCCGCGAGAACAATGGAAGCGTGTTCCTTTACTGGGGAAAGGGCGGTGAGTCCAAGGGACAGACAAACTGCGAGAAGTCCGCCGACAAACGCGAAGACCGTGGTGGACGGCGATGCAGCGGAGGTAAAAAGGATTGCGAAGGCGGCACCTGCGCTGGCACCGGAAGAGACGCCGATGATATCGGGGGACGCCAGCGGGTTCCGGAAGACCGTCTGGTAGACGAACCCGGCCACACCGAGGCCAAAGCCGCCGACGAGTCCCATGAGGGCGCGGGGCAGGCGGAGTATGGTAAAAGTGCGGACCGCCATCGGTTCCCCTGCGCAAAGATCCGCCAGGGAGATCGGGTACTTTCCGGTAGTCAGTGCTGAAACAAAGGCGATGACAAGAAATGTCATCGCCAGAGTTAAAATTGCCATTGTCCGGTTGGAATCAGTTTGCGCTTTCCGGAGTGAAGCCATAGAATGTTTCATAGAAATTCTTTTCTGTAGTCTTGAAATCGTCTTCAGTTACAACGTCCGGGTGAAGAATGGAAGCGACATAGTAGCTGCCTAAAAAGCTTGCCGGTACCGGGGAATCGAGAGCTTCGATGTCGCTCGGGATCTGGGCAATGTGTCCTTCTTTTACAGCTGTGCAGTCAGCGAGAGCGGAATCGTTCAGAACAGAGTCAACATCGTAGTCAGCGTCAGCAGCGAGTACGATGTAGTCTGGGTTCCAGGAGAGAATCTGCTCGTAGGAAGTATCTGCCCAGTATGTATCAGTGATGTCGGAAGCCGCGTTCACGCCGCCGGCGTTCTCGATCAGGGTGGACTGATACATCTCCGGACCAGCGGTCTGTAACAGAGCGCTGTTGCCTGCAAGGTATACGGACGGAGTCTCAACGCCGTCGAGGGATTTCTTTAAGCTCTCAAGAGCGTCGGAGATCCAGTACTCCAGCTCCTGGCCTTTCTCAACTACGTCTGCGGCTGTGGAGATCATGTCGATGGTCTCGAATAACTTTGTCTGGTCTTCCGGATTTACAGCGATTACGGTGAGACCAAGCTCTTCCATAGCCGGAATGGAATCTTTTAACTTTGTCGGAACGATCACAAGGTCCGGCTTTAATGCGGCACAGCCCTCAAGGTCAAACTCTTTCGCTGTTCCGACAGACGGGAGTTCTGTGAGTTCCGGAGCGCTTAATTTGTAGATGTTTCTCTTGTCGGCCTTTGCCTCAACGCCGACTAACTGGTCATCGAGACCAAGGGCGATCATCAGGCTTGTGGAGATATAGTAGCCGCTGACGAAGGATTCCGGCTGTTTCTCGATCGTAACCTCACGGCCAAGATGGTCGGTGATGGTGACTGGATAGGTGACAGTCATTTCGTCGCCGGCCGCCGCAGATGTCTCAGCTGCGGATTCGGATGCGGCTTCTGTGGTAACTTCAGCAGCTGTCTCAGCCGCGGTCGTCGTGGATGCAGTGCTGTTTCCACATGCAGTTGTGCTCACGGATAATGCGAGAGCTAAGAGCAGGGCGGAAAGCTTCTTGAGATTTTTTTTCATGATCTTTTGTCCTCTTTCAATATTTTTGTGTTGAAATTTCGTTATGTTTTTTTAACTACAACGGAATTATAACAGAAAGTATGTTAAAATTAAAGTATATTTTACAACTGTTCGATAGGGATTACACGCTTGTCTGCGCAGGCTGTGAAAATGCTGGACAGATATGAAGTTTTTGTAGCGACAAGGAGCAAAGAATGAGAGTTATCAGGGAATATAAACGTGCGGAAAGCCTGGAAGAGGCATGGCAGTTAAATCAGAAGAAGAGCAACCGCGTGCTCGGCGGTATGGTCTGGCTGAAAATGGGAAAGATGCAGATCGGTACGGCGATCGACCTCTCCGGTCTCGGACTTGACACCATCGAGGAGACGGGGGAGGAATTCCGGATCGGCTGCATGGTGACACTGAGAGACCTGGAGCTTGATCCGGGACTCAATTCATACACGGACGGCGCGGCGAGGGAGTCCGTGCGCCATATCGTCGGGGTCCAGTTCCGGAATCTCGCGACAGTGGGTGGAAGTATTTATGGAAGATACGGATTTTCCGATGTGCTGACGATGTTTTTGACCATGGACAGCTATGTGGAGCTTTATAAAGGCGGGATCATTCCGTTAAAGGAGTATGCGAAGATGCCGTATGACAGGGACATCCTGGTGCGGCTCATCGTGAAGAAAGAAAAGGCAGCGTTCGATTACCAGTCTGTCCGCAACAGCCAGACAGACTTTCCGGTACTGACCTGCGCGGCGGCAAAGACGGAGGCAGGATACCGGTTTTCCATCGGGGCGAGACCTGGAAAGGCAGTACTTTTTGAACTTGCAGACGCGGATATTCAAGCCGCAGATGTGGAAAACATGGCAGAAAATGCGGCGAAATGTGTAAAAGAACAGGTCGAGACCGGCTCCAACACGAGAGGAAGCGCGGAGTACCGGAAACACCTGGCGGGAGTTCTGGTAAGGAGAGCTGTCTGTAAGCTGGCGGGAAAATAAGGAAGAATTCCAGCCGGATCAATCAGATGAAAGTGAAAAAAATTTATAGAGGAATTATATCATGAACATTACCATGACATTAAACGGAAAGAAGATCTCCGCCGACATCGACGCGGACATGCTTTTGATCGATTTTGTGCGGGATCACGGATGCTACAGCGTGAAGCGCGGCTGTGAGACATCAAACTGTGGTCTCTGCACCGTATTTTTAGACGAAAAACCTGTTCTCTCCTGCTCTGTGCTGGCGGCGAGAGCGGATGGAAGAACGGTTACAACACTGGAAGGCCTCCAGGAAGAGGCGGCAGAATTCGGTGCGTTTATCGCCGACCAGGGAGCGGAACAATGCGGATTCTGCAACCCGGGATTTATCATGAACGCCCTGGCGCTGTTCCGGGAAATAGAATATCCGAATGAGGACGAAATCAAGGAATATCTGGCGGGCAACTTATGCCGCTGTTCCGGCTACGAGGGACAGCTCCGCGGCATCCAGGCGTTCCTGGAATGGAAGAAGGAAAAGAACGGAAAGGAGGCGGCGGAGGCATGAAATATGTAAACAAGCCGGTGCGCAAAAAAGACGCTATGCAGCTCGTGACCGGAAAGCCGGTCTACATGGATGATATCGCGCCGAAGGACTGCCTGATCGTAAAGCTTCTCCGCTCGCCCCACGCAAATGCGATCGTGACTTCTATCAACAAAATCGCGGCGATGAAGGTGGACGGCATCGAGGCGATCTACACCTGGGAGGATATCCCGCAGGACGGAAGACGTTACACACAGGCAGGCCAGACCTACCCGGAGATGAGTCCCTATGACCGCCTGATCATGGACCGCCATGTCCGGTATGTGGGCGATGTGGTCGCCATCGTGGCAGGACGGGATGAGAAGTGCGTGGACAAGGCGCTGAAGCTCATCAAGGTCCAGTATGAAGTTCTTGAGCCGATTCTGGATTTCCACAAGGCGAAGGACAATAAGATCTTAGTACACCCGGAAGACAACTGGGAGAGCCTTGTTCCGGTTGGGGCGGACAATAAGAGAAATCTTTGTGCCCACGACGAGACTGGATCCGGGGATATCGAGGAAGTCTTAAAGAACAGCGATGTGATCATCGACCACGTCTACCACACAAAGGCATGTCAGCAGACTATGATGGAGACGTTCAGGACCTTCTGTACCATCGACACCTACGGGCGTCTGAACGTGGTGAGCTCCACCCAGATCGTGTTCCACTGCAGAAGGATCCTCGCGAACGCCCTGCATATTCCAAAATCCATGATCCGTGTCAGCAAACCGAGGATCGGCGGCGGATTCGGGGCGAAGCAGACTTCCATCAGTGAAGTCTACCCGGCATATGTGACATGGATGACGAAGAAGCCGTCGAAGATCATCTTCACCCGGGAGGAGAGCATGACCGCCTCCACTCCGCGGCACGAGATGGAAGTCCATGTGCGCCTCGGCGCCAGCAAGGACGGAATCGTCAACGGAATCGACATGTACACGCTGTCCAACACCGGTGCCTACGGTGAACATGGACCGACGACTGTGGGACTTTCCGGACATAAATCCATCCCGCTTTATGGAAAGGCGAAGGCATTCCGATTCGTCAGCGATGTCGTGTATACAAACGTGATGTCCGCCGGCGCCTACCGCGGATACGGTGCCACCCAGGGTCTTTTCGCTGTGGAGTCTGCCGTGAATGAGCTGGCGGCGAAGCTGCATATGGATCCGTTTGAACTGCGGATGAAGAACATCGTCAAAGAGGGCGATGTGATGCCGGCGTACTACGGGCAGGTAAACACCAGCTGTGCCCTGGACCGGTGTCTGGAGCGCGTGAAGAAGATGATCGACTGGGATAATAAGTACCCGGTCCGCGATATGGGAAACGGAAAGGTCCGGGCCGTCGGCATGGGAATGGCGATGCAGGGCTCAGGTATCACATCGGTTGACGTGGGAAGTGCGACGATCAAGGTGAATGACGACGGATTTTATACATTAGCCATCGGGGCGGCGGACATGGGAACAGGCTGCGATACGATCCTGGCTCAGATCGCGGCGGAGGTCCTGGACTGTTCCATCGATGAGATCACGGTATTCGGCGCAGACACGGATACATCGCCTTACGATTCCGGATCCTATGCGTCCAGCACAACGTATGTTACCGGTAAGGCAGTAGAACAGTGTGCGCTGAAGGTGCGGGAGCAGATCTGCAAGCTAGGCGCGGAACTGTTAAAGTGTCCGGAAAGTGAAGTCGTGTTTGATGGAAAATTTGTGAAGCACGAGAATTCAAAGGAGATACAGGTCTCCCTCACAGATATCGCCACCGCCTCCCAGTGCGGCAACAATATCGCCCTGGAAGCCACCGTGACGAACAGCTCCCCGCTTTCTCCGCCGCCGTTTATGGTCGGCGCTGCGGAGGTTGAGGTGGATCTTGAGACCGGAGAGGCGAAGGTCATCGATTACGCGGCTGCGGTAGACTGTGGAACACCCGTAAATCCGAACCTTGCGAGAGTCCAGGCGGAAGGCGGTATTCTCCAGGGAATCGGCATGACACTGACAGAAAATATTACCTATAATAAGAAGGGAAAACTTGCGGAGAACTCCCTGATGCAGTATAAGATCCCGACCCGTATCGATATCGGACATATCTGTGTAGAGTTTGAGAGCAGCTACGAGGATGCGGGACCGTTTGGCGCGAAATCCATCGGTGAAGTCGTGATCAATACACCGCTTCCGGCTGTGTCGGATGCGATCTTTAACGCCACAGGAACCAGGTTCTACGAACTCCCGATCACACCGGAAAAGATCGCCATGGCAGTGGCAGAACGGGAGAAAGAACAGGCCTGATCTGGTGACATAATTTGGACAATAGAACGCCATGTGACCATATGTTATAAACAAAGAGTACAATTGTCTGTAACTTTACAGTTACAAGTACCCAATGTAACAAATAACCAGCCGGGGAATAACAGAATAACGGAAAATGTCATCGGGTACCCCGGTTCAACGAAGAAAGCTGGGGGTGTGTATGGCGAAAAGAAAGCAGAAAATGAAGAGACTGGATCATGGAGGATACTCGTTAGTAGAGCTGATGGTGGTAATTGTCATCATGGTGATCCTGGCTTCTGTGAGCATTGGAGTTTATAATGGTTACGTAAATCGCGCGAGGAGCGCAGTGTTCTATGAAAAGGGACATCGGATCGCGGAAGCGTTTAAAATTTGTGAAGCAGAACATGGTCTTTCCGGAGAATTCGATAAGCGTGAGATGGCAGAAGAAATCGGAAATATAATGAAAAAGCCGAATGATCCGGACAGCCCGCTCTATCTGTATGTGGGAGAAGACACGGATGACTGTACTGATTTCACCCTTTCCTTCAAGAATACCGGAGATGGAAAAATGGAGATCAATGGATTTACCTACACTGCAGATACGTATGAGATCAGATGGACTGAGGACGACGGCGTGAAGGTAACGATGGAGTAAGAAAAAGGTCAGCAGCTCTTTAGATAAGCAGAGCTGCTGGCCTTTTCGGCAGTCAGGTATTTAGAAGAAGCTGCCAACGGTGGAAGCTGCCGGTCTCACATACTCAGAAGAAATTACTGGCAGGGTGGAAAGAAGCGGTCCCCACGCGGCATGAGCAGCGCCTTTGGACCATCTTAAATATCCGCAATCATACCGGCAGATTCCAGAAAATAGAACATCAGGCTGACGGCGAGAAGGTCTGCGCAGCCGCCGGGACTTAAGTTGTCTGTGATGTACTGATGGTCCAGGGAGTTCAGGGTCTCTTTAAAATTTTCTTTTGTGACAGTGGAGAGCAGGCGCTTTGCCTGCTCTTTGCTTTTTTTCGCAAGCTCCGGCCCTCCCCGGTGAACCATATTGGTGTCGTCAACTTCAGAGATCAGGGTGAGAAGAGCCATGGCGGCGGCGTCATTTAAAGAGAAACCGGAGAAAAGCCATTTTTTCAGGGATGGCAGACCGATCTGGACTGCGGATGGGAAACCGGCAGCCGCCTCACCGCGGGCACCCTGGATACCGTAGGCGGTAAAGATGCGTTCCCCGTTCGTAGAAAGTGATACGAAATGTGTTCTGACGTCGGGGGCAGAAGCGCTTTGCGGATCGGACTGCATCTTGTCAGGTGTATGTCCGGAAATATGTTGGATTTCGGAACCGGGAAGCGGAGTCTGCACGTTCGGAAGTCGATGCAGATCTGCGAGAGAGCACTCCCCTAACTTCCTGCATTCCTGAAGCACATTCTCCAACGGCGGCGGAAGCTCCTGACCCGCGTGAACTTTTCCAAGCGCCCCGCAGAGGATCGCCGAGGCAAAGACAAGCCCCTTGTGGGTGTTGATCCCGCCCGTGGCGGAGAACATAGCGGCTTCGGCCCGTTGTCCGGCGTAGCGCAGCCGCTCAAAAAGCTGCCTGTCCGACTCACTGCTGTGATCCCATCCCAGGCAGAAGAATTCCCGGAACCAGGGGATCAGGGAGGCGCTGCTGTCAAGGAATGAAAAAAAGTCCATATCTTTGTGGGAGCCGGAGTTGTTCCGGTCCACCAGTCCCGGCTTCGGGGTGGTTGAAACCTCGTAGAGCAGTCCCCGTACCGCCGCGGAAGCCGCCTGATCAGCCGCCCGGTCCCGGAAGAATTCATGGAAGAGCTTTGCCGTCTGCCACTGGATCAGCTCTATGGAGTGGGACTTTTTTTGTGCGCAGACATGGGCATCTTCCCCGCAGACAAGACAGGTTCTGGGGAGAAGTCCGAGATCATGCCGCTTTACGGAAATTCCATCGGGACCGCAGACGTCAAGGTTGAAGAGACGGCCCAAAGGGTGGCTTTCCTCGACGGAGACGAGAAATTTTTTGACCTGTATGGCCTGGGACTTTAAAAGAAAGAACGCGCAGTCACCGGTATTTTTCTCATAAACCTCCGTTTTCAGAACAGAGAAACGGGAGAGGCGGTCAGACAGTTCCCGTACTTCCTCCCGGAATGCCGCCCGGGCGAAGGGAAACGTCTTGACTGTCCCGGCAATATTTAAGGAAAACTCCACAAGACAGATCTCCCCGCCGGGGGTAAGAAGTTCCCATTTTTTCAGGACACGCTGGTCTCTGACGGCGCGAAGTTCCCCGGAAGTCACCGGTGAGCCGGTAATTACATTATTTAGGTTCATAAAAAACACTCCATTTGGAATTTAGTTCGAACTTCCTAAATGCAGAAAATGCTGTGCAAAGACTTTTTGAACGCAGATAAGCATTCCCCCGCTTCAAGTGCGCGGAGCACTAAGCGGTGAGTGAGTGGGATGCTTATGTCAGTGGGTGTTGAAAGCTCCCACTGACAGATCGCGAAGCGACTGCGTTCATGAGCAAGTAGCGAAGCGGATTGCGAATGTCCGCTTTACTTTTGCACAGCATTTCAGCTATCATGCATCTGAAAAAACGTCAGAGAACAGGATCTGCAGGAGAATTCGCAGTTACTTAAAGCTTTCCTTTAAATACTTCGCCGTACACTCCGGCACCAGCGACAGAACTTCGTCGGTCACGCCCTGCTCATCCAACAATTTCCGAACTCTGGAAGCACTGATGACCTCCGGCTTTCCATCCGGTCCCTCTGTGGTGATCCGGTCGATCTTGATGAAGGAGATGCCGTATTTTGGGAGAATGCGGATCATCGCCTCGTTGTAGCGTCTTGTTACCGGATCAAAAGGCTCTTCTCCGGCGAAACGTTTTGTAATATGAAGGATCGGAGCGATCCTCGACGCGAACAGTGTGATGTCGAGCTCACTCTGGATCTTCGCCGCGTCCTCGCAGTCCTTTAAGAAGTAGGTCGGGAATGTAGCGTTGGAGATCATATATGGTCCTGATGGATGTACAATGACGTTCGGAAGATGATCCGTACCTTCCCGGACAAGCTTCAGACGGTCCGCAAACGGGAACCTGGACCGGTTCTCCTCAACCACGAAGATATGGAGCAGGGAACATGCCTTAGCGGCGTAAGTGATCAGGGCGAGATGACCTTTCGTGAAGGGATTGCAGTTCATGACGATACAGCCCACGTTCTCATCGGTATCTGTCCCAGCGAGAAATTTCTTATAATAGTTGTCCAGTCCGGATTTCTTATTCTCCAGCATCAGGACAGCTTCTGTCTCTGCCAGAGGATAAAATCCGCAGGATGTGAAAAGCACTTTGTTCTTCGGTCTGGTGATCACAAAAAGATCGTAATGCCCTGCCTCAAACCGGTTTTCGACAAGTCTGGACACGAGACTTCCGAGAGCATTCTGACCTCTGAGACTCTCATCTACCGCAAAACATTTTAAAAGATTTCCTGCGCAGCATCCGCATCCTGTGAGATTCTCATCGGAATCAAACACTCCGAACGCCGCCTCGATATCGTCCTCACAATTTAAATGATGCTTTGCGAGAAACTCCACAAGCATCTGTCTGTCATGGGAAAAACCAAGGGATAATTCATGAATACTGAGTTCTGTCATATAAAACACCTCTGCTTTCTGTGTATCTATAGTATAGATGAAATAATAACAGTTTTCCAGAGAAAAGGCAGAGAAAAAAAGGGAAAATTGTAAGAGGAAAATCCGATGCGGGGCATAAGAAAAATATATGGGAAGAGATGAAAATAGGGGTGAAAAAACATGGCAGGAAAATGATTAAGTGGACGAGTAGGTCCAGATGAGTCAGAGAAAAAGATTTATAATTTGCCCTGGCGTTCCAAATGTGGTACGATAAGAAAAACAGTTCAGGAAGAACTGTGAGTTTACGAAAAGATACGAGGAACATGACATGCTGCATCTATATTTCGCCCCATTGGAGGGAATCACAACATATCCATACAGGAATCTGCACCACAAGTATTTCGGTGGTGTGGACAAATATTTTACACCGTTTCTGGCACCGGGACCGGAGCAGGGGATGAGCGTGAAGGAGATGCGGGATGTGCTGCCGGAGAATAATGCGGGGGTACCGGTGGTGCCGCAGATTTTGACGAACCGGGCGGGAGATTTCCTTCTGGCATCAAAGAAATTGGCAGAGATGGGATACCGGGAGATCAACCTGAATCTTGGATGTCCGTCAGGGACGGTCACAGCGAAGAAAAAAGGTTCCGGTTTTTTACTTTACCCGGATGATCTGGATCGTTTTTTTGATGAAGTGTTCTCGGATGCGTCGGTGAGAAACGGGGAGTTCCAGATCTCTGTTAAAACCAGGATCGGAAAGAATGAAGTGGAAGAGTGGCCGGAGATCATGGCAATCTACAACCGGTATCCGATCAGCGAACTGACGGTGCATCCGCGGATCCAGAAGGAGTTTTATAAAGGTGTTCCGCATCTTGATGTATTTGCGGATATTTTAAAGGAAAGCCGGAATCCTATCGTGTACAACGGAGATCTGTTCACGGCAGAGCATATGAAAAAGTTTCGGGAGAAATTCCCGACGGTGGAAAACGTGATGATCGGGAGGGGACTCATCAGAAATCCGGCACTGGCAGAGTTGATAAAAATAGAAGAAGCCGGTGTGGAAAATGCCCAGGTCTGTGCAGGAACAGAAAACGGAAACAAAGAGACATCACCGGAGCAGGCGGAAAAGACAGTACCGGAGTCCAGAAACACGGGAGACAATCTCATGCCCCGGATCCGTGCCTTCCACGATGAGATCTTTGAATATTACCGCGAGACCATGTCCGGCGACAGAAATCTTCTTTTCCGTATGAAAGACCTCTGGAGCTATATGTTAGAGGAGGTTCCGGACAGTGAAAAATTAGCCAAAAAGATCCGCAAATCCCAGCATGTGCCGGAATATCTGGCGGCGGTGGATGAGGCGTTTGCGGGATGGGAGCGGACGTTTTAAGAAAGGAGAAAACGATGCAGCTGCTGATCAAACAAAGAGTTTTTTCATGGACCGATACATATGACGTGTATGATGAGAAGGAAGAACCGAAATATTTTGTAAAAGCGGAATTTTTTGCACTGGGGCATCAGATCCACGTATACGACAAGAGCGGACGGGAAGTCGGCATGGTGAAACAACGCCTCCTTACCCTGCTTCCGGCATTCGATATCGAGATCGATGGAAAAGAATTCGGAAGTGTGCAGAAAGAGTTTACCTTCTTTAAGCCGCGGTATGAACTGGATTACAACGGATGGCGGTGTGAGGGCGATTTTCTGGCCTGGGACTACGATGTGTATGAGGAGTGCTGTGCGGTGGTTCATATTTCAAAGAAGCCGTTCCATTGGGGCGATACCTATGTGATTGACATTCTGGATCCTAAGGACGAAATTATGGCACTGATGCTGGCGATCGCCATCGATGCTGCAAACTGCACGAATAAATGATCATCGTCATAGACAGAAGATCATGTGAAAAAGCAGAAGAACAGAAGTAGAAATATGGAGGAAATGATATGGAGAATCCCGGAAAAGAAACGTATGTAGAACAGATGGAGCGTGTGAATCAAACAAACCCATTTATGCTTCACAACAGGATCCGTGCGGTCGCATTATCGGAAGACCGGGCCGAGGTCCGGGCTGAGATCACAGAGGATTCCCTGAATGCCATGCAGACCGTCCACGGCGGCCTGATGTTCGTGATGGCGGAGGTTGCCGCGGGACTTGTGACGAGAAATGACGGAAGAAAATATGTGACTCTGGACAGCTCCTTCCGTTTCCTTCGCGGCAGCAGCGCAAAAAACATTCAGGGGCTGGCGAAGATCACAAAGCGCGGGAAGACCGTCTGCTTTACAAAAGCCGAGGTCGTGGAGACCGATACGGGGAAGCTCCTGGCAGAAGGAGAATTTACGTTTTATTGTATGGGTGAGTAGGGATAAAAACAAAAATCCGGCAATAACCCGTGTTTCCGAAACCTATCTCGGCGAGCCCTGCGGGGAAAAGTCACACAATCAACAGTTCATATCAGATCCGCTTTTTTAGGATTGTTGAAAAAATACAATTTGAGGGGGGGATTTTTATCACAGAAAAGGATTATTATCAGGCGGGAAAGGCGGTGTATATGATCCAGAATATGAATCAGACATTAAACCAACCGTTTGGTGATGGGGCACATATTCTATATGTGAACGGAGAGTACCGTGACGATTCCGCCATTGGAAAGCTGATGCATGATTTCAACTGCGCAGATGCAGATGACATGCATTACGGATTGCTGGCAGAAAGAACAAGGTATCTCAAGGAAAATTCGAAGGGAGTGAACGAGATGTACCGGACAATGGATGAGGTGGAAAAAGAGTGTTATGAGGAAGGACGAGAGACGCAGGCTGAATTGACGGCCATAAATCTTCGAAAACTAGGATTGCCGCTGGAGCAGATAGCCCATGCTGTTGGATTCCATGTGGAAAAGGTTGAAAAGTGGGTTAAGTAGGAAAAGAAAGATGGTGTGGGGATAAAGATAATCGGTCGATCGTAAAGAGCTGATAATGGGGGAAAGAACTGTGTACGATAAGAAAGAGACGGGGATGCCTGTCTCTTTCTGTATTCTGTCGGAATCTAAAAAATGGCTTTTTAGGGCCAAATAAAACACTGAATCTGTATATAGAAAAAGTGTGTGATATGTAGTATGATAAGGGAAATAAATTCTGTGGGAGAAAGACATGGAAAGCTTATTTGTTATGGCACAGGTCGCACCAACTGAATATCCAAAAGATAATCTCGAGAAAGCTGACAGCTTAGTAAAGGAAGCAGCAGAAAAATATCATCCGGGTATGATTATTTTTCCAGAAACTTTTATGAGCCGTTTTCCGGCTGGTACAGACATTGCAACAGCAAATGCGGTTGCGGAACCGCTGGACGGAGAATTTGTGCAGGGAATGAAAAAATTAGCCGCAGATCATGATGTATGGCTCACATTCGGAATGAAGGAGACCATTGAGGATCCGGCTGATCATCGCTGTTACAATACAGTTGTTATGGTGAATAACAAGGGAGAAATCGTACAGACTTACAGAAAAACGCATTTATATGATGCGTTCGGATACAAGGAATCCAATGAGTATAAAGCTGGAGACAAGTTCTTTGAGCCAGTAGATACTCCGTTTGGAAAGCTCGGTTTATTTGTCTGCTACGAAGTTCGTTTCCCGGAAGTAGCACGTTACCAGAAGGCCAAAGGAGCCGAGATTGTCATTATGCCGACTGCATGGTTCAAAGGCGATTTAAAGAGTCATCAGTTCCGTACACTGATTACCTCCAGAGCACTGGAAAACACATTTTTCGTACTTGCGTGTGATCAGTGCGGAGGCACAGCGATGGGTGAGAGTGTAGCAGTCGATCCGATGGGGGTTGCCTTTGCAGCTGGAAATGAAAGAGAAGAACTGATTCCGGTATATGTAGATACGGATCGGATCAAGGAAGTGGAGAGCAAACTTCCATCCTTTAAAGACAGAAGACCTGCCCTTTATATTTAGCTCAATCTCATATGTTTAAATACCCCTTTTTTGGAGCCAGAGAAATCTGGCTCTCTTTTGTTTTACATCTGGGGTTTCGGATGGTACAATCAAAGCATCAACGCAGAGGAGGAAAAACATATGTCTCTTACCTTGGAAAAGATTTTTGAAGCGAAAAACAGGATCGCCCCGTACACGACGAGAACACCGCTCATCCGTCTGGAAAAGCTGGACGAGTACCTTGGCTGTCAGGTGTATCTGAAGGCGGAGTGCATGCAGATCACCGGCGCATTTAAGCTCCGCGGAGCAGTCAACAAGATCAGGATGCTGACACCGGAGCAGTTAAGCTGCGGGATCGTCGCGGCATCTTCGGGAAACCACGGAAAGGCAGTGGCGTATACTGCAAAGAAGCTTGGTGCAAAGGCGACGATCGTGATGCCGTATACGGCACCGGCTATTAAAGTAAATGCGATCAAAGAGCTGGGAGCGGAGGTCGTTCAGTGTGAGACATCTGAGCGGTTTGACGTTGCGGAGCGGATATGCAGGGAGAAAAATGCGACCATGGTTCCGCCGTACAACGACGAGGAGATTATGGCCGGACAGGGAACCGCGGGAATCGAGATTCTGGAACAGTGTCCGGAGATCGATACGATCATCGTTCCGGTCAGCGGCGGCGGACTCATCGGCGGTGTCTCAACGGCGGTAAAGGGTATGGATAACAGTGTTAAGGTCTACGGGGCAGAGCCGGCAGCGCTTCCGAGATACAGCGCAAGTCTGGCGGCCGGAAAGCCGGTGAAGGTTGAACAGAAGAAGTCTATCGCGGACGCTCTTGTGTCCCAGATGCCGGGAGACCAGTGCTATCCGTATGTGGCGGCGAACGTGGACGGATTTTTTGATGTGGAGGATGAGTATCTGTTAAAAGCATGGAAGCTGCTCCTGACAGAGGGAAAGATCTTCTGCGAGCCGTCCTCCGCCATCACCGTCGGTGCGGTCTTACAGGGACTTGCGAAGGTGAAAAAGGATGAGAAGGTCTGCTTCCTGATCTCAGGTGGAAGCGCGGGGCTGGATCAGCTGAAGGTGCTGGAGGATGTGACGATCTGACAGAAAATTGAACCTGCCGGTCTGGCAGACGTTCGGCTGATCATCGGTAGCTCGTGATCAGGACACTCTGTTATCGGAAGGGGTTTCATAAGGCATAAAGGCGGACGGTTCTTGTGATCTCAATCAGAATCAGGTATAATAAGAGTAAATATAAATGTATTTCGCAGGGAGGGAGTCACATGGGAAGCTATCTGAATCCGGGAAGCAAAGGATTTCAGGAAAGTTTAAACTCGGAAATTTATATGGATAAAACAGGACTGATCGAGAAGACAAATGCGGTTCTGAATACCCGGCAGAAGTTCCTGTGTGTTAGTCGGCCAAGGCGTTTTGGAAAGTCAATGGCAGCAGATATGCTGGCTGCGTATTATGACCGGGGAGAGGATTCCTCCAGCTTGTTTGCGTCTCTAAAAATCAGCGGGGCAGCTTCTTACCATGTTCATCTGAACCAATATGATGTCATCAAAGTCAATATTCAGGAGTTTCTCAGCATGACCCACGACATGGATGATATGCTGGCCATGCTGCAGAAATACCTGATGTTTGATCTTGTGGAACATTTTGGAGATATTCGGTTCCGGGATGAAAATAATCTGATTCAGGTGATGAAAGATATCTATGCGAAAACAAAGCGTTCTTTTGTGATTCTGATCGATGAGTGGGACTGCCTTTTCTGGGAGTATCAGCAGGATCAGAATGCGCAGAAAAAATATCTGGATTTTCTTCGCGCGTGGCTTAAGGACAAGGATTATGTTGCTCTGGCTTATATGACAGGAATTCTGCCTATAAAAAAATATGGATCCCATTCGGCACTTAACATGTTTACTGAGTATTCCATGACAGATCCTGGTGATATGGCAGAATATTTTGGATTTACAGAGCAGGAAGTATCGGACCTGTGTAAAAAGTATCAAATGAGTTTCGATGAGGCAAAACAGTGGTATGATGGATATGATCTGATTGCTCATCATCAATCGGGTGACAGATATTACTCCATGTACAGTCCAAAGTCTGTTGTTGAAGCCATGCTGCGGCACAAATTCGGTACTTATTGGAATCAGACAGAAACATATGAAGCTCTGAAGATTTATATCCAAATGGATATGGATGGTCTGCAGGATTCAGTGGTGAGAATGTTTGCAGGTGAGTCGGTATCAATCAATATTGGAACCTTCAGCAATGATATGACCACATTTGCGACAAAAGATGATATTCTGACATTACTGGTTCATCTTGGATATTTAACCTATGACAGTATCAGAGAAACTGCAGCGATACCAAACAAAGAGGTTTCACAGGAGTATGTAAATGTGATCAGTACAATGAACTCTTCAATATAATGACGAGAATTCGCTCAGTTGCACGGTCAATCTTGCATTCTATTTTGCACGGGAATACTATACGATGATCCGCGAATTACCTTCAGGAAAAGGTTTTGCTGATATATGTATGATTCCGCGCAAGACGCATCTGGATAAACCGGCGGTGGTGATTGAACTGAAGTGGGATAAAAGCGCAGCCGGTGCGCTGAACCAGATCAAAGAAAAGAATTATGGAAGTGCTTTAAAAGATTATCAGGGAAATCTGCTATTGGTTGGAATTAATTATGACAGAGTGACTAAGAAACATGAATGTGTTATTGAGGTGGCACAGAAACAGCTCTAATAGAATGGGCTTTTTGTTCGCAGCTATGCAGGTACTGAACAGTTGCGAGAAATGTAAACCGGAGTACAAGTATATCAAGATGCCTGTACTCCGGTTTTTTATGAGAAGCGAGCTATTCTTCGCTGCCATTATCCCCGCGTCCGCTCCGTGCTTCCTCAAGGTAGTTGTAGAGCGTATATTTTGATACCTGAAGCGTCTCGCAGAGAAGAACGCTGGTCTTGGAAATTTTGAAGACACCCTTCTGGTCGAGGTAGTCCAATGCGCGGATCTTTTCCTCCTTGTTCATCAGTCCCATCGGTTTTCCGACCAGAAGCTCCGCCTGTTTCATGTAGTACTTAAGAATGTCATCCACATTTTTTGTGGCCAGGGCATCGATATCATTTGTCGGCGCGTGATGGGTCATCGGGTACTGAACAAAAGCACCCAGCGCACGCTGCGCATTCAGGAGATCCGAGACGTCCAGATTCACACAGACAGAGCCAACGATCTTTCCGTTTTCGTCCGGGATCAGTGTGGTGAAAGATTTATAGAAACGGTCTTTCGGTCCATTGGAGAAGGTCTGGATGCTGTCTTTCATCGGCTCGATATCTTTTCCGAGCTGCGTGATCATTCCGCCCTTCGGTGAACCGCCAACCGCACGGCCACTGACCGCCGGGTTTAAGGCGTAAACGATGGTGTGATCGTATCCTTTCCGATAATCGTGGATCAGGATCTCACTGTTTTCGCCTAAAAATTTCTGGAGTCCCTCGAGAAAACGGATCAGAAAGTCAAAGTCAAGATACTGGGAAATTTCCATAAATGTACCCCCATAAGATAAGCGTCAAAAACGGACATCTCCCCCGGGGTGTTCGCCGTATATACGCTATGTGAAAAAAATAACAAAACAGAGGTATAAAGAAATGCCTCTGCAGGCTTCGATGTAAGTCCAGAATAGCATATGACAAACTGTTTGTCAACAAAATAACATTAATGCAAACAAAAAGTTTGAAATAACTATTGACATTCCATATAGTATGGCATATAATGAAGACACCAAACAAAAAGGAAGGAAAACAAACTTTTAGTTATAAATACCCATCCTTTTCCGGACCAGGGATCCACTCACAGGGATCCCGAGTCCACCCACTTGAGACAGATGTATTTCACTCCTTGTTATAGAAAACATGCAATGATAGCGGTACTGAACAGTTACGAGATCATGCAGCTATGAAGACGCCGGATCGTTGCAGAATCACATCGTGGTGGATGTGATAGAGACCGGTTTTCTGGCAGATTGGATGCCTGCCAGGAAAATGGAAGGCCGGGAGGCCCGCTGTCTCGCCACGGCGAAAAAATTCATGTTCCCGGTGTGGATTTCCCTGAAAAGGGAAATATTATGGTACATATTGAGCAGGCAGAGCCCCTGAAGCAGCTTATCCCCAATACAGCTGTTTCAGGGGCTTTGTCTTTTTTGAGGGAGAAAACAGAGCGGTAAAGTGTGGGGCGGCCGCATATATTGTATCGATGTAACTGTTCAGTAGGTCTGCGCATTTACTGCGCTGACCGTAAGAAAACTTAGAATAGAAGGAAAAAATCCTATCGGCACAGCCGATTTGGAATGGATTTTTGCGCGTAACTGTGAGTACCGAACAGTTACGTATCGGTAATACATGCAGCTGGAGGAGCGTATGAAATTCAAACAGAAAGTTTTTATTTTTATTGTGATCCTGATCGTGGATATGATCCTGGCTTGGGGGGCAGTGCGGATGTGGAAGGGAAGAGGGGAAATATTTGATACGCACGAGGGAAAACCGGTCGATACGGGAAGAATCCCTGTGCCGGGCGAAGGGATGACCACTGAGGTTTCGGGACATGATCACAGCGGAGCCGGACGATCGGAAAAGGCTGTATCAGATCTGTACGGCCAGCAGGAAGACATCGCAAAAAAGTATACGGCACTCACCTTTGATGACGGCCCGAATCCCAAATACACAAAGCCGCTCTTAGACGGCCTCAGGGAACGCGGAATCCGCGTGACCTTTTTCCTCGTGGGCGAATGCATCGACGGAAATGAAGATCTCGTAAAGCAGATGGCAAAGGACGGACATCTCATTGGTGTTCACTGCCTGACCCACAAAGACCTCACAAAAGAGAAGCTTTCCGACGCAGCGAAAGAACTCTGTGACACACGGGAGAAGATCCGGGCAGTAACCGGGGACTGGCCGGAGTATGTCCGTCCGCCATATGGGAGCTGGAATGCGAAGCTGGAGGAGGCTGTGGACATGATTCCCGTATTCTGGGATGTGGACTCCATCGACTGGCGGTTGAAAAATACGGAGAAAGTCACCGCAAAAGTGGTGAAAGATACGGAGGACGGGGACATTATCCTGATGCATGACGAGTTCAAAACCTCTGTGGAAGCGGCGTTCCGAATCATTGACAACCTGACAGCGAAAGGGTATACTTTTGTTACAGTAGACGAACTGATGGTCGATTAAGACCTGCAAAAAGAGCGGTAATGGATGCAGCGCGCAGATGGGTGATATTTCATGCGGAAACGGAGCGCTGCAAAACGCAGAAAGGCAGCTGCCATGGATTTATTTGACTATATGAGAGCGAACACGATGGAAAAGGAGTCGCCGTTAGCATCCAGGATGCGTCCGACGACTCTGGACGAGGTGGTCGGGCAGAAACATATTATCGGGAAGGACAAGCTCCTCTACCGTGCGATCAAGGCGGATAAGCTTGGATCCGTGATCTTTTACGGCCCGCCGGGAACGGGAAAGACGACTCTGGCGAAAGTGATCGCAAATACGACAAGTGCCCGGTTCGAGCAGATCAATGCGACTGTAGCCGGGAAAAAAGATATGGAAGAGATCGTAAAGAACGCCAAGGATTCCATCGGTATGTACGGGCAGAAGACGATCCTCTTCGTGGACGAGATCCATCGCTTTAATAAGTCCCAGCAGGACTATCTGCTTCCGTTTGTTGAGGATGGAACGATCACCCTGATCGGCGCGACAACGGAGAATCCGTACTTTGAGGTGAACAACGCCCTGCTGTCAAGATCCAGGATCTTTGAGTTAAAACCGCTGGAAAAGCAGGATATCCGGGAACTTGTGATGCGGGCGGTTTATGATACGGAAAAAGGAATGGGAACCTACGGCGCCGATATTACCGACGAGGCGGCGGATTTCCTGGCGGATGTGGCGAACGGCGACGCAAGAGCGGCGTTGAACGCAGTGGAGCTGGGAATCCTGACGACAGATAAATCCGATGACGGAAAGATCCATATCACGATCGATGTGGCGGCGGAATGTATCCAGAAACGGGTGGTGCGCTATGACCATGACGGGGACAACCACTACGATACGATCTCCGCGTTCATTAAGAGCATGCGTGGTTCTGACCCGGACGCTGCGGTCTACTACCTGGCGCGGATGCTGTATGCCGGCGAGGACGTGAAATTTATTGCCCGACGGATCATGATCTGTGCGTCGGAGGACGTGGGGAACGCGGACCCGAACGCCCTGGTGGTGGCGGTGAGCGCGGCCCAGGCCGTTGAGCGGATCGGCATGCCGGAGAGCCAGATCATCCTCTCCCAGGCGGCAGCTTATGTCGCCACCGCGCCGAAGAGCAACGCGGCATACATGGGGATCGCAAAAGCGATGAAGACCGTGGCGGATACGCGGACCATGCCGGTACCTGCCCATCTTCAGGACAGGCACTACAAGGGCGCTGAAAAGCTTGGACATGGTCTCGGCTACAAGTATGCCCACGACTACCCGAACCACTATGTCACCCAGCAGTACCTGCCGGACGGAATGGAGGGAATGCGGTTCTATGAGCCGTCGGAGAACGGGTATGAGAAGAAGATCCGGGAGCATATGGAGTTTATCAAGAGAGAAGCCGGGGAGACAGAATAAGGAATTTTGTGAAATAATTCGCTGAGCTGCCTGAGCGCTGTATACGCGGTAAGACAATTAAGCTGTAGATGCTGCAGACAATAAAGAAAGAGGGAACTGTGCAGATGCTTCGTATTCCAAATCTGTAAAATTCCCTCTTTCTTTTTTATAATGTGTGCGTTATAATGAGATATACTGATCCTCCGATACTGCGTAATTGCGGTGATCCCATCGGAGAAGAGTTTCAAATCTAATGGTTCAAAGGCAGCCGGTCCGGGGACGGAGAGGCTGTTACAATCTTTTATGATTCCCAACGAGACGATAAAACCGGAATAAGAATGAAGGAGTATCCATTATGCGTGAAAAATTAGCGACATTACCGCTGACTCAGTTAAAAGAGCTGGCAAAGAGCCAGGGAATCAAGAATATCAGCGGCTTACGAAAAGCAGAATTAATTGACCGTCTCTGCGAGACAGCGGAGAGCGCCGACAGCCAAAAGGCAGCGGCGGGAAACAGTGAAAATAGAGAAAGTACAGCAGTGCCGGCACAGGGGACAGCTGTAGAGGCAGCAGCTTCTGGAAACGGTTTTGGAAGCGCGAGAACGGAAAGCGCGGCACCGGAGAGGGCGTCTGCGGCATCGGAGCGTGCAGACCGTCAGGAACATACAGGACGTCAGGAGAGAACCGAACGCTATGAGAGATCTGATCGTCAGGACCGCGGCGAGCGCCAGATGAGAAATGACCGCCAGGGCGGATACCAGAGCCGCCAGAATAACTACAGAGAACGCCAGAATAATTACCAGGACCGTCAGGGCAGCTATCAGGACCGTCAGAGCGGCAGTTATCAGGACAGACAGAACAGCCAGTCCGCAGGTCAGGATGCACAGACACAGGGCACTTCCTATCAGGACCGCCAGAGCCAGAACAGTGTCCAGGACGCCCAGGGCATCCAGGAGAGCACAAGAACCTACCAGGCAGGTTACCAGACAAGAAACCAGGGAACCCAGAGCTACACTGCGGACCCGAAGAACGACCTCCAGGACCTTGACAGCGGCATCGAGGCAAACGGAATCCTGGAAGTTATGCCGGATGGCTTCGGATTTATCCGCTGCGAGAACTTCCTCCCGGGCGACAACGACGTCTATGTAGCTCCGTCCCAGATCCGCCGCTTCAATATGAAGACCGGTGATATCATCCGCGGAAGCCGCAGAGTGAAATCCGCAACAGAGAAATTTGCGGCACTCCTCTATGTGAAGACGATCAACGGCTACCCGACAAGTGTCGTGGAACGCCGCCCGAACTTTGAGGACCTGACCCCGATCTTCCCGAACCAGAGATTGAATCTGGAAGTCAGAGGCGGAAAAAATACGACGGCCATGAGAGTCATGGATCTTCTCGCCCCCATCGGTAAAGGACAGCGTGGTCTTATCGTGTCCCCGCCGAAGGCAGGTAAGACGACCCTGTTAAAACAGGTGGCAAAAGCCGTGACGACAAACTATCCGGACATGCATATGATCATCCTCCTGATTGACGAGCGTCCGGAGGAAGTCACAGATATCAAGGAATCCGTTGTGGGACCGAACGTGGAAGTCATCTATTCCACCTTCGACGAGCTCCCGGAGCGCCACAAACGCGTTTCTGAGATGGTGATCGAGCGCGCGCGACGTCTTGTAGAGCATGGACGCGACGTGATGATCCTTCTGGATAGTATTACGAGACTGGCGAGAGCCTACAACCTCGTTGTTCCGCCTAGCGGACGCACACTTTCCGGCGGTCTTGATCCGGCGGCTCTCCACATGCCGAAGCGATTCTTCGGTGCAGCGAGAAACATGAGAGAGGGCGGAAGCTTAACGATCCTCGCAACAGCCCTCGTCGATACCGGAAGCCGTATGGATGACGTGATCTACGAGGAATTTAAGGGTACCGGCAACATGGAACTTGTACTCGACAGAAAACTTTCCGAGAAGAGGATCTTCCCGGCCATCGATATCTTAAAGTCCGGCACAAGACGCGACGACCTCCTGCTTACGAGCGAGGAAGCGGAAGCTGTGGATATCGTCCGCAAGGCGACAAACTCCATGAAGGCAGAAGAATCTGTGGAGAAGATCCTGGATATGTTTGCCCGCACAAGGACGAACAGAGAGTTCGTGGAAATGACGAAGAAGACACGGTTTATATGATCGGCAGTGGACTGCACGGCAATCCGCAGATTTGCCAAACAGGCATAAATTAAGAAATTGCGCAGGAAGCTGCAGTTATATCTGCGCGAATACCCGGCTGGCAGGAATGATCTGCCGGGTTAGATAGGAGAACAAGCAGAATGGAAGAAACAGGAAAAAATCCGATCCAGGTTGCGGAGCGCCTGTTCCAGGTGATCGAGCGTCTGGCGGAAAATGGTCCTATGGGGATCATGGATCTGAGCGCTGAGCTTGGATTTCATAAGAGCACGACGCACCGCCTCGTGACATCGCTCCAGTACATGGGCTATATCCGTCAGGATGAGGAATCCTTAAAATATGCGCTGTCCTTAAAATTTCTGGAAATCGGAAGTAAGATCCTGGAACAGACGAATATGGCGTCCCTGATCCATCCGTCTCTGAAGAAGCTCTCGGAGCAGACGGGAGAGACGGTACATCTGGTCCGCAGAGAGGGAACGGAGGCCGTGTATATCGATAAAGTGGAGTCCACAGTCAGCTCGATCCGCATGGTGTCGAGAGTTGGGAGCCGGATCCCGTTATACTGCTCCGGTGTCGGCAAAGCGCTGCTTGCGGAATTGCCGGATCCTGAGATCGAAGATATCTGGAACAGTTCTGAGATCACCTCCCTGACACCGTATACAGTGACGAGTCTGTCAGATCTCATGGATCGGATCCGCGGGGTTCGGGAAGCCGGATTCGCGATGGACGATGAGGAGAACGAGGAAGGTGTACGCTGTATTGCGGTCAGCATCCCGGACTACCACAAGGAACCGGTCTATGCCCTCAGCATCTCCGCCCCTGTAAGCCGCATGACTGATGCCCGGATCGCGGAGCTTTCCACAGATGTGCTGACGTTTAAGAAGGATCTGGAGAAGACACTGGGATTTTCCAGAAGTTGAGAATAATGGTGCAGGCAGCAGATAGTTACTGGACACAGGCAGAAATTTTCTGAACTGAAAATTCCGTACAATACAGTGGTGGCAGTAAATTTTGCCGATCTGGAATGCGAAGCATCGGCAAAATCAGTTACTGTTTGCGCAAGGAGGAACAGTAACTGCATATAAAAATACAGCTTTAAACGTGTGTTGGGATATTGCAAATAAAAAACACATATGATATAATGCCGTTAGGCAAAGAAAATAAAAACTGCATATAGCAAAAAAGAATGAACCCCTCAGTACTGCGAATACTGAGGGGTTCTTCTTATTTTTTATGATGGACAAGAAACCACCAGGCTAGTGTTGCCCTACTTGTCTCCATCTAACCATTTGATGATGTAATGGCAGGTTACACCAGCCGCACAGGAGACAAGAAATGAAAATAAAAACTGCATAAAGCTCACCTCCTCCCGCTGCCGGGTATCGGTTGGACAACATAAATATTATACGGTAGAACCACAAATGAAACAAGATTACATAAAACTATATTTATTGTAACTGTTTGGTACCGGTCAATGTGCACGGGCAGGAATTTTCTGAACTGAAAATTCCATACAATACAGCGGTGGCAGTGGATTATGCCAATCTGGAAAGCATCGGCAAAATCAGTTACTGTTTGCGCAAGGAGGAACAGTAACTGCATAGTTACTGTACACGGGTAGGAATTTTCTGAACTGAAAATTCCGTACGATACACTTCTGGTAGCAGATTTTGCCGATTTGGAATGCGAAGCATCGGCAAAATCACGTTACTGTACACGCATGCGTGTACAGTAACACTGCATATAAAAATACAGCTTTAAACGTGTGTTGGGATATTGCAAATAAAAAACACATATGATATAATGCCGTTAGGCAAAGAAAGTATCAGATTCAAAGGACAAAAAGAATGAACCCCTCAGTACCGCGAATACTGAGGGGTTCTTCTTATTTTTTATGGTGGATAAGAAACCACCAGGCTAGTGTTGCCCTACTTGCCTCCATCTAACCATTTGATGATGTAGTGGCAGGCTACACCAGCCGCACAGGAGACAAGAAATGAAAGTATCAAATTCAAAAGACTCACCTCCTCCCGTTGCCGGGTATCGGTTGGACAACATAATAATTGTACGATAAAAGTGCTGATGAAGCAAGATTACATAAAACGTAACTGTTCAGTAGGTCTGCGCACTTGCTGCGCTGACCGTAAGAAAACATAGGCTGGAAGGCAAAAATCCCATCAGCGAAGCTGATCTGGAATGGATTTTTGCACGTAACTATGAAGGTACTGAATAGTTACCATAAAACTATATTTATTGTAACTGTTCGGTACCGTTACTGTTTACGCCCTCAGTGTTAGAAATTCGGTACCTTCACAGTTACTAATTTTTACTTTGATTTTACATTCACCGTATTGTATAATAAATCTAATAAGAATCAGAGCAACACACCGAAAAATATTTTAAAGATGCCAAAAGCAGACATACAGGAGTGATGAGAATGCCGGAAAACGAAAAGACGAGACTTCAGAAATTTATGGGTGGAGGAAAACAAGGATACCAGATCGCATTCCAGATGGCTTGGCCCGCGGTGATGGAGTCCTTTTTTATTGCCCTGGCGGGCATGGTGGACTCGCTGATGGTGAGCTCCATCGGCGCATACGCGGTGGCGGCAGTAGGTCTGACAACGCAGCCGAAATTCATCGGCTTGTGTATCTTTATCGCCATGAATGTATCCGTATCTGCCCTGGTGGCGAGACGTCGCGGTGAGAAAGACCGGATCGGCGCGAACCAGGTTCTCCTGATGGCGCTGATCTTCACAGTCGTTGTCGGAATTTTGATCAGCATAGCGGCGGTGGTTTTTGCGGAACCGATCATCCGCTTCTGCGGTGCCAACGAGGACACTCAGGAGAGCGCGGTCCTGTATTTCCGGATCATCATGGGCGGCATGATCTTCAATATCATCTCCATGGCCATCAACGCCTCCCAGCGCGGTGCCGGAAACACGAAGATCGCCATGCGAACCAACGTGACCTCCAATGTGGTCAACATGATCGGAAATTATCTCCTGATCCAGGGACATCTCGGCTTCCCGGCTATGGGAATCGCGGGCGCGGCGCTGGCTACCGTCTTTGGAACCATCGTTGCCTGCATTATGAGCATCTGCTCCCTGATCCCGAAAGACAATTTTGTCAGCATTCCCTACATTATAAAAGAGCGCGTCCGCATCACCCTGGAACCGGCAAAGAATATGGCAAAGATCGCCTCCAGCGTTTTCATCGAGCAGGTGTTCATGCGGACCGGTTTCCTTCTTGTATCGATCATGGCGGCGAGACTAGGAACCTCGGCCTACGCGGCGCACCAGGTGGCCATGAATGTCATGAACCTGTCATTCTCCTTCGGCGACGGCATGCAGGTGGCTGCCGTTGCGCTCTGCGGGCGGAGTCTCGGGGAGAAGCGCCCGGATCTGGCGGTCATGTACGGAACAATCTGCCAGAGGATCGGAAACATGATCTCCATCGTATTGTCGATCCTGTACCTGACGTTAGGAAACTGGTATTTTCACCTGTACTTTGTTGAGGAAGATATTATCGCCATGGGTGCCCGGATCATGCAGGTCATGACTGTGATCGTACTCCTGCAGATCTCCCAGGTCATTTACATGGGTTGCCTCAGGGGTGCGGGAGATGTGGTGTTCACCACCTGTGCTTCGACCCTCAGCATCACCATCGTCCGCCCGTCCTGTGCGTACCTGTTCTGCTATGTACTGGAGATTGGAGTTGTCGGTATCTGGCTCGGAATCGTGTGCGACCAGATCGTGAGAGTGTGCCTGACGAACTGGAGATTTAAGAGTGGAAAGTGGACGAAAATAAAGATATAGCGAGCGCAGAGGAAAAACAAGCGGCGCCTCCGGCGACATTTGTTTTTCCTGCGCCGCTAACGAGCAAACTGTCTGCGAAGCAGACAATAGAGCGCGAAGCGCGTGTTTGCGAGTGAGCGATTCGACTCAATGAGTCAATACCCCCAAAAACGAAAAGAGCCATATGCCCCGAAAACTGGTCATTCCAGTTCCGGCCGCATACAGCTCTTTTTTATGTAACAGGAAATTCCGAGAAATTCCCTGTTACATAAATTTGCAAGATCAATTCAGACAATACGCGGACTAGTTGCCGCACTCAATACTGATCGCGTTAAACATGTCAAGGATATCATCCACCTTCGTGTTCGCCTTTTCCTCGCCTTTCTTATCCATGACCGCATGCCCCTGATGCATCATCAGAAGACGGTTTCCGTACTCTACAGCGAACCGGAGATTATGTGTGACCATAATGGTCGTCAGGTGCTTTTCCGCAACGATCTTTCCGGTCAGTTCCATAATAATATCTGCCGTCTTCGGGTCAAGGGCGGCCGTGTGCTCATCAAGGATCAGAAATTCGATGGGAGTCATGGTTGACATTAAAAGAGCCATTGCCTGACGCTGTCCACCGGAGAGAACACCGACTTTTACCCCCATCTTATCTTCAAGACCGAGACCGAGGATTTTCAACTGGTCGCGGTAGAAGTCAATGCGGGCCTTATTTGTTCCGGGGAGAAGATTGAACGGCTTTCCCTTATTGTCCGCGAGAGCCATATTCTCGAGGATCGTCATATTCGGACAGGTTCCCATCGCCGGGTGCTGGTAGACGCGGCCGATGCGGCGCTGGCGCTTGTACTCCGGCATTTTTGTGATATCGGTTCCGCCCATGACGATGGTGCCGGAATCCACCGGAATGCTGCCGCAGATCAGATTCAACATGGAAGTTTTACCGGATCCGTTGCTGCCGACAACGGAAACAAACTCGCCGTCATCGATGCTGAGGTTGAAATCGTTAAAGAGGCACATTTCATTTACAGTGCCTGCGTTGTAATATTTACTGATGTTTTTTAACTCAAGCATGGTGTGCCCCCTTTCTCTTCATGGAATCACTGACGATCAGGATCAGAAGAAGAATTGCCGCAGTGATAAGTTTCAGGTCGGTCGCCTTTACGATCCGCATGGAAATAACGAAAGCGACACACGCTTTATAGAGGATCGCACCCGCGATAACTGCGGTGGTTGCCTTCAGCTTTCCGAAGCGGTGGAACAGCTGTGTTCCGAGAATCACGCTTGCGAGACCGAAGACCATGGTTCCGGTTCCGATCGAGATGTCGAAGAACGCCTGCTTCTGGGCGAGCACTCCGCCTGCAAGAGCGGCGAATCCGTTGGCGATCGCAAGGCCGATGATCTTCACCCGGCCTTTGTCTTCTGCCAGGGATGTAACGAGAGCATCATTGTCACCGGCTGCCCGGAGAAGATAGCCGGATCTCGTATTTAAGTACCAGTCGAGAACGAACTTGCAGATCAGGGCGATCACAGCCAGAATGATCACAACGATGTACGGTCTTACGGATGCCGGAAGACTGTTTCTGGTCCACTCGTTGTCAAAGATCGTATCCTGGGACAGGAACGGAAGGTTTGCCTTCATTCCGGCGATCCTTAAGTTTATGGAGTAGAGAGCTGTCATGACAATGATACCGGAAAACAGGTCGCGGACCTTACATTTTACATGAATGACACCGGTCACGCATCCGGCGAGAACACCCGCAAAGAAGGAGAGCGGAAGTGCCCACACTGGGGAAACTCCTTTTACGATCAGTCCCGCGGTCAGCGCTGCGCCCAGAGGGAAAGTTCCGTCAACCGACAGATCCGGGAAGTCCAGGATCTTGTAGGTGATGTAGACGCCCAGGGCCATGATCGCGTAGATCAGCCCTTCCTCAAAGATTCCTAATAAGATTGCCATGATATCCTCCGAAAATCAGTAACTGGGGAAAATCCCGCAATTACATGTTGCTGCAAAGTCCGGCAGAAGCGGAAAATCGCTTTGCCGGACCATGATGGTTTATGTTGCCGATCATCCGACTTCCTTATTAAAAGTGGATGAAATTTGTTGAACTACTGTGTGATCTCAGTGAATAACTCTTTTGCGTTGGAAGCAAGATCCTCCGGGAAAGTGATTCCAAGATCCTCAGCGACTTTGGAGTTTCCGTAGAAAGCAGCAGTCTCGATCACCTCGAAGTTCAGTTCACTTGCTTTCTTCTCGCCCTTTAAAACTTCTGCAGCCATGCGTCCTGTCTGCTTTCCGAGATCTACATAGTCAAGTCCCATAGCAGCGAGGCAGCCAATCTTGACCTGCTCGATCTCACTTCCGAATACCGGGATGTTTTTCGCATTTGCCTTGGAAAGGATCAGCGGAAGGGAGGCAACGACGGTGTTATCTGTTAAGTTGTTTAAGCAGTCGACCTGCTCTAAGAGGCTGTCAGCAGCGAGTGGAATGTCTGCTGTGGAGGAAACGCCAGATTCAACGATCTCGAAACCGTAGTCAGCGGCTTTTTCCTTGTACTCAGCCAGAGTGGAAGCGGAGTTTACTTCGCTTGTTGTATACATGATTCCGATCTTTTTCGCATCCGGAAGGATCGCGCGGATCATTTCGAGCTGCTGCTCGACCGGAAGCTTGTCGCTGGTACCTGTCACTTCGCCAACCGGAGTTCCGTCAGCGTTTGCGAGCTCGGCTGCAACCGGATCCGTAACGGCTGTATAGATGACCGGGATGTCGTTCTTTCTGCCGACGCTGTATGCACTCTGGGCGCTCGGTGTTGCGATCGCGCAGATGAGATCCACCTTCTGTCCGGCGAAGTTTGTGCTGATCTGTGCTGCTAACCCTGGGTCAGCCTGTGCGTTCTCTTCTAATACGGTAAGGTTCTTTCCTTCAACGATACCGTTCTCTGCAAGCCCCTCAAGGAAGCCTTCGCGGCAGTTGTCGAGAGAGCCGTGGACTGCGAATTGGTTGATGCCGATGGTGTAGGAACCGTCTGCAAGAGCTGTATCTGCTGCGTCTGCGGATTCAGCCGTTGTTGTCTCTGCGGCAGCTTCTGTTGCTGTGGCTGTCGTTGTCTCAGCAGCTGTTGTGGTGGAAGCTGTGTTAGAAGAGCAGCCTGCAAGGAGTGCTGCGGTGAAGGTTGCTGCGATGATTGCTTTGATGGATTTTTTCATAATTTTGTTCTCCTCTTCTACTTTTGATAAAGATGTTTTGCAGCTGCGGCAGGTCCTGTTGCGGCGACCGCCGTTTTGCCGAGTAGTTGTTGGAGGTGTGGAGCGAAGGTTTTTGGGGATCGGGATGTTGTACGGTGCAGAGCACTTATTTTTGTAAAAAAAAATCCCAAGCATCAGATATCGATTTAAAATCTGATGCTTGAGACGAATTTCATATCCGCGGTGCCACTCAATTTGACCTTTCGGTCCGCTTTTTTCGTATACCAACATATACGCCGCTCTCTTAACGACTGCGGTAGCCGTCAGTCCATACTAAAATTCAGGACTGCCCTCGAAAGTCCATTCCATTTCCAGTGCAATACTGCAATCCCACCGCCTGCAGCTCTCTGTGAAAACACGATCGAAAATGTACTCCTCTTTCTCAACGGTTTTTCTTGTTTGGTTATGGGTATCATAGTACGAAAAGGATTGTTTGTCAAGAAGAACAATAAAAAAAGTTTGGAAACCTGCAAACTCTGCCGGGCAGAAAGAAAAATGGTAATTTCTAAAAAAAATATAACATTTCAGAAACTTCCATAAATTCCATTGACTTTCAATGTTTCCTGATATAGGATAAATATCACACGAAATGACAGGGTGTCATCTCACGCAGATCTTCAGAAAACAAAGCATGTAAAAGGCAGAAAAAGTAACAGCAGAGGCTCGGATGCGATGAAAAGCTCTGCAGAAAAATGAAAATCAAGGAGGCAGACGTATGGGTACAAAAGACGGCGGAAAAAAGCCGAACCCGAATGATCTCAATTCATTTAAGGGATTTTTCTATTATATGATCATAATTCTGGTCATGACGGTCCTGTTAAATGGACTCGTATTCCCGTCCGCACTGAAAAGCCAGGTAAAGGAAGTCGGCTACAACGAGTTCCTGACCATGGTGGACAACGGACAGGTCGCACAGGTGGAAAAAGATGACACGAACGGCGAGATCGTATTCATCACAAAAGACAGCAATGGGAAACAGCAGATCTACAAGACAGGTCTCTGGGATGATCCGGATCTGACAGAACGGTTATACAGTAAGGGAGTGACCTTCGACAAGGTGATCCCGCGGAAGGAATCCGCTATCATGGCAGTCTTCACAAACTGGATCCTTCCATTCATGATCATGATCGGACTTGGACAGATCTTAAGCCGCAGCATGGCGAAGCGCATGGGCGGAAACGCGATGACATTTGGAAAATCGAATGCAAAGATCTACGCGGAGAGTGAGACCGGTGTTACATTCGCGGATGTCGCAGGTGAGGAGGAGGCGAAGGACGCCTTAAAGGAGATCGTTGATTTCCTTCATGATCCGAAAAAATATTCCGATATCGGTGCCACACTTCCGAAGGGCGCGCTCCTCGTAGGCCCTCCAGGAACAGGTAAAACATTACTTGCAAAGGCTGTTGCCGGTGAGGCGCATGTTCCGTTCTTCTCAATCTCCGGCTCTGAGTTTGTTGAGATGTTCGTCGGCATGGGTGCCGCGAAGGTCCGGGACCTCTTCAAGCAGGCAAATGAGAAAGCGCCGTGTATCGTCTTTATCGATGAGATCGATACCATCGGTAAAAAGCGTGACGGAAGCGGCATGGGTGGAAACGATGAGCGTGAGCAGACCTTAAACCAGCTTCTTACAGAGATGGACGGATTCGACGGACGAAAGGGTGTTGTGATCCTGGCGGCCACAAACCGTCCAGAGACCCTCGATAAGGCTCTTTTGAGACCGGGCCGTTTCGACAGAAGAATTCCGGTGGAACTCCCGGATCTCAAAGGCCGTGAGGCGATCCTGCGGGTACATGGAAAAGATGTCAAGATGGATGAGTCCGTTGACTTTAACGCCATCGCGAGAGCGACTGTCGGAGCCAGCGGTGCCGAGCTTGCGAACATTATCAACGAGGGCGCGCTCCGTGCCGTCCGCATGGGACGCCGCGTTGTATCCCAGGCTGATCTGGAGGAGAGCGTTGAGACTGTTATCGCCGGTTACCAGAAGAAGAATGCGTCCGTATCTGAGAATGAACGCCGGATCGTCGCCTACCACGAGATCGGTCACGCCCTCGTTGCAGCGTGCCAGAGTAACTCTGCTCCGGTCCACAAGATCACAATTATTCCGAGAACATCGGGTGCTCTCGGCTATACGATGCAGGTGGAGGATGGCGAGCGCCTTCTTATGAGCAAGGAGGAGGCACTTAACAAGATCGCAACCCTGACCGGCGGCCGTGCGGCGGAGGAATTTATGTTCCACTCTATCACGACCGGTGCCTCCAACGATATCGAACAGGCCACAAAGCTTGCCCGCGCTATGGTGACCCGCTACGGTATGAGCGACCAGTTCGGTATGGTTGCCCTTGAGACCGTGACGAACCAGTACCTTGGCGGAGACACCTCCCTCGCATGCTCACCGGAGACAGCGAAAGCCATCGATGACGAGGTGATCGCTACCGTGAAGGCACAGTACGAGAAGGCAATGGGAATCTTAAGAGACCATGCAGCAAAATTAAACGAACTTGCCGGATATCTTCTCGAGAAGGAGACGATCACAGGAGAAGAATTTATGGAGATCCTGAACCGGTAAAAGCAGTATATCAGTGTGAGAAGACTCAGAGACCATGCAAAGTGGCTGCTCTGAGTCTTTTTTTGTTTTGGGAAAAGAATCAGTTACTTTTCATGGGTAGGAATTTTCTGAACTGAAAATTCCGTACAATACAGTGGTGGTAGTGGATTTTGCCGATTCGGAATGCGAAGCATCGGCAAAATCCTGTTACAGTGCGCGGGCAAGGAGTGCCCGTGTACTGTAACAAGAATCAGGCATCGGGCTGACGATGTAAAATCTCGATTGTGTATACCGGAAACCTATGTTAAAATGAGAGTGGAAATTTAGCTGTTGGGCTTAAAATACAAAATTAAAATGACCTGAAAAGAGGAATACCGACAGGAGGAACAACGGATGAAACAGAAATATTGTCCATACTGCGACCAGAAAATGACATCGGGTCTATACTGCAGCGGATGCAAAAGGATCGTGTGGCATCCATATGTACAGGATGTGGATTACTACTTAAATGAGAGGCATCCTCGCCATGAGTCAGACTGCCTGTACCATGATGGCGGAAGCGAATACCCTGGAAGCAGCACGTCCGGTACAGATTCGTACGCGGGCATATTTAAAGGGAATGGGACATCAACCAGAATACAGGGCGGAAAGAAAAAGACAAATCGGGAGAAGAAGACAGCGGATCCATTCCAGAATATGGGAAACCGGATGACGGGACAGCGGAATGCGTTCGAACGTATGAAGAGCCAGCTTGAACAGTACCGCAGCCAGGCAGATACCTGCCAGAGTGGAACTTACAGCAGCCAGTCCGCGAAGAACATCATGGACCGCGTAAACTCCGAGCGGGGACGGAAGAAGCCGTTTACCAGCATTCTGATCGTCGTGATCATCTGGCTGGTATTTTCCGTCGGCGGAAACCTGCTGTTTCTTATCACCCATGCGATCAGGGAATCGATCTACGGGATCGAGAACATCTTCGACTCGTCCAGCGGCGATCTCTGGTCCTCTGCAGATTCCAATGCCGTGGGGGTCCTTGGAGAGGGCGAGCTCTCCGACGAGGAGGTGCGGGCCATCGGAACAAACTGTACAAACTACGGTCACTATGACGCCCAGCTTGCGGATGTGACGGCCGCCCTGGACCGGCTCCTGCCGCAGTACGGATTTTCTGAGTGGTCGATGGAGGACACATACAGCTACAACTATGCTTCGGACGATATGAGCTGGTACAACACAGATCAGGCCTATTATCTGAGTCGTGACGGGGAGTATGTGGGAAGCATTACCATCTACGCTGACACGGCAACGGACGATCTCCATGGGATCGGTGCCTACAGCAGCAATGAGGAGGCCTTTTACCAGATCGTGGACGTGCTGGAAGCTGCATTTCAGGAATTCGGCTATCTGGATACGGATCTAAGCGGACAGGAGGTATATCAGGAACTGATCAATACCGAGGATATGATCGTTAGTAAGACAGATGACAGTGTCAACGGATTTACCACAGCTTATGGACCGGAGATTTTTGCAAGTAAAGAAAGCCCGTCAGGGGATGATTTTTATTCGATCCAGATGTATGCGCCGGGGTATTACACAAGCGTAGAGTAGAATGGTAAAAATTATATAGACTGATAAAAGATGTGCTGCAGGATCATCTGAAAGATTCTGCAGCACATCTTTTATTTACGTGAACAACGTCCAGGAAAACCTTGTAAAAAAGTGCTTGACAGATTGACAAACCCATGATAGTATGAAATGTGCACTATTGTGGTATCATGTGCATATGGTACCAGTATGCCCAAAATTGGCTATTGATTATAGAGAAAGAAAACAGGGGTGAAACGTCAAATGGAGAAAAGCAGAATGCGTCCGGTGCCGGCCGGCAAGAGCGTAAGAATGAGCTTCTCAAGACAGAAAGAAGTTCTTGAGATGCCGAACCTGATCGAGATCCAGAAGGATTCTTATCAGTGGTTCCTCGACGAGGGCCTGAAAGAGGTCTTTGACGATATCTCTCCGATCGCTGACTTTGCTGGACATCTGAGCCTGGAGTTTGTAGACTTCACGCTGTGCAAAGATGACATCAAATATACGATCGAAGAGTGCAAAGAGCGTGATGCGACTTACGCGGCACCTTTAAAGGTTAAGGTGAGACTCTGCAACAAAGATAAAGATGAAATCAATGAACATGAGATTTTCATGGGCGATCTGCCGTTAATGACAGATACCGGCTCCTTCGTTATTAACGGTGCCGAGCGTGTTATCGTCAGCCAGTTGGTACGTTCCCCAGGTATATATTATGGAATCGATCATGATAAGATCGGTAAGGAATTATACTCCTGTACCGTGATCCCGAACCGTGGAGCATGGTTAGAGTATGAGACCGATTCCAACGACGTGTTCTATGTCCGTGTAGACCGTACGAGAAAGGTCCCGGTTACAGTCCTGATTCGTGCGCTCGGATATGGAACAAACGCCGAGATCATCGATCTCTTCGGTGAAGAGCCGAAGCTTCTCGCAAGCTTTGGAAAAGATACATCCGACAACTATCAGGATGGTCTCCTTGAATTATATAAGAAGATCCGTCCGGGCGAGCCGCTGTCCGTTGACAGCGCTGAGAGCCTGTTAAATGGTATGTTCTTCGACCCGAGAAGATATGATCTCGCGAAGGTCGGCAGATATAAATTCAACAAGAAGCTCCACATGAAGAACCGTATCGTAGGACAGATTCCGTCCGAGGATATCGTCGATACATCTACAGGTGAGATCCTTGCTGAAGCAGGAAAGGCAATCACAAAGGACCAGGCGATCGCGATCCAGAATGCAGCGATCCCGTACGTATGGATCCAGACTGAGGAACGCGTAGAGAAGGTTCTCTCCAACCTCATGGTAGACCTTTCCGCATACGTAACATTTAATCCGGAAGAAGTAGGTATTACGGAATTAGTATACTACCCGGTATTAAAAGAGATTCTGGAAAAAGCAGGGGATGACGAGGAAGCGTTAAAAGCAGAGCTCCACCGCAACATCCACGAGCTCGTTCCGAAGTGCATCACGAAGGAAGATATCCTTGCTTCCATCAACTACAATATGCACCTTGAGTACGGCATCGGCGTAAAGGATGATATCGATCATCTTGGAAACCGTCGTATCCGTGCAGTCGGCGAGCTGCTTCAGAACCAGTACCGCATCGGTCTCTCCAGAATGGAGCGTGTGGTACGCGAAAGAATGACGACACAGGACATCGACGGAATCACTCCGCAGTCCTTGATCAATATCAAACCGGTAACCGCAGCAGTGAAGGAGTTCTTCGGAAGCTCCCAGTTATCCCAGTTCATGGACCAGAACAACCCGTTATCCGAGCTTACGCATAAGAGACGTCTCTCCGCGTTAGGACCGGGCGGTCTGTCCAGAGAACGTGCGGGATTCGAGGTTCGAGATGTACACTACACCCACTATGGCCGTATGTGTCCGGTCGAGACTCCTGAGGGACCGAACATCGGTCTGATCAACTCCCTTGCGAGCTATGCAAAGGTAAACCAGTACGGTTTCGTTGAGGCTCCGTACCGTGTCGTAGATAAGACTGACCCGGCAAACCCGCGTGTTACCGATGAAGTCGTTTATATGACCGCGGACGAAGAGGATAACTACATCGTAGCACAGGCGAACGAGCCGCTCGATGAGGAAGGCCACTTCATCCACAACAACGTATCCGGTCGTTTCCGTGAGGAGACTTCCTCCTTCCAGAAGAGACAGATCGATTTAATGGACGTATCCCCGAGAATGGTATTCTCTGTCGCTACATCCATGATCCCGTTCTTACAGAACGATGACGCGAACCGTGCCCTGATGGGATCCAACATGCAGCGTCAGGCAGTACCGCTTCTTTCCACAGAAGCTCCGGTCGTTGGTACCGGCATCGAGGGCAAGGCTGCCGTTGACTCCGGTGTCTGCGTTGTTGCAAAGAATGCTGGCGTTGTTGAGCGCTCCGCGTCCAATGAGATCGTGATCAAGAGAGATTCTGACGGAAACCGCGATGTTTACCGCCTGATCAAATTCTCACGAAGCAACCAGTCCAACAGCTATAACCAGAAGCCGATCGTTTACAAGGGAGACCATGTAGAGAAGGGCGAGGTTATCGCAGACGGACCGTCCACAAAGGATGGAGAGATCGCACTTGGTAAGAACCCGCTGATCGGATTCATGACCTGGGAAGGTTACAACTACGAGGATGCGGTTCTCTTAAGCGAAAAACTCGTTATGAACGATGTATATACATCTGTTCATATTGAAGAATATGAATGCGAATCCCGTGACACCAAGTTAGGACCGGAAGAGATCACAAGAGATGTTCCGGGTGTTGGTGAGGACGCATTAAAAGACCTGGATGAGAGAGGAATCATCCGCATCGGCGCTGAGGTACGTGCCGGTGATATCTTAGTCGGAAAGGTAACTCCGAAGGGAGAGACCGAGCTGACTGCAGAAGAAAGACTTCTCCGCGCAATCTTCGGTGAGAAGGCAAGAGAGGTCCGCGATACATCCTTAAAGGTACCGCACGGCGCATACGGAACCATCATCGACGCGAAACTCTTCACAAGAGAGAACGGCGACGAGCTTGCTCCTGGCGTAAACGAGACAGTCCGCATCTACATCGCACAGAAACGTAAGATCTCTGTCGGTGATAAGATGGCCGGCCGTCATGGTAACAAGGGTGTTGTCTCCCGTGTACTTCCGGTAGAGGATATGCCGTTCCTTCCGAATGGCCGTCCGCTCGATATCGTATTAAACCCGTTAGGCGTGCCGTCCCGAATGAACATCGGACAGGTCCTCGAGATCCACTTAAGCCTTGCTGCAAAGGCACTCGGCTTTAACGTTTCCACACCGGTATTCGATGGCGCGGACGAGAACGATATCCAGGATACACTGGAGCTTGCAAATGATTATGTAAATATGGAATGGGATGCATTCCAGGAGAAGTATAAGGATATCCTTCGTCCGGATGCGATGGAATACCTCGGCGAGCACCTTGACCATCGTGCTCTCTGGAAAGGCGTTCCGATCAGCCGTACCGGTAAAGTACAGCTCCGCGACGGACGTACAGGTGAATACTTCGATGGTCCGACTACGATCGGACACATGCACTACCTGAAGCTGCATCACCTGGTTGATGATAAGATCCATGCCCGTTCCACAGGTCCATACGCACTGGTAACACAGCAGCCGTTAGGTGGTAAAGCACAGTTCGGCGGACAGCGTTTCGGTGAGATGGAGGTTTGGGCTCTTGAGGCTTACGGTGCGGCTTACACCCTTCAGGAGATCCTGACTGTGAAGTCCGATGATGTTGTAGGACGTGTAAAGACCTACGAGGCGATCATCAAGGGCGAGAACATTCCGGAGCCGGGTATTCCGGAGTCCTTCAAGGTACTCTTAAAAGAGTTACAGTCTCTCGGACTGGACGTAAGAGTGCTGCGTGACAACGGTGAAGAGGTCGATATGTCTGAGAACATCGACTACTCCGATACCAACTATGACCTTCGTTCCATCATCGAGGGAGACCGCCGCTACAACGATAAGGAAGACTTATCCGACTATGGATTCCAGAAACAGGAATTCAAGGGCGACGAGCTCGTTAATGTGGAAGAAGATGACTATACAAACGACGGTGCCAAAGACGACTATGTCGATGACGATTATACCGAGGATGACGACAAATAATTAGAAGGGAGTACCGTTCATGCCTGAGACAAATGAAACTTATCAGCCGATGACATTTGACGCGATCCGTATCGGACTTGCCTCTTCGGAAAAGATTCTGGAATGGTCCCATGGTGAGGTTAAGAAACCGGAGACCATCAACTACAGAACCTTAAAGCCGGAGAAAGACGGTCTGTACTGTGAGAGAATCTTTGGACCGACCAAGGACTGGGAGTGTCATTGTGGTAAATACAAAAAAATCAGATATAAAGGTGTTATCTGTGACCGCTGCGGCGTTGAGGTAACAAAATCCAGCGTCCGCCGTGAACGTATCGGACACATCGCGCTTGCCGCTCCGGTATCCCATATCTGGTATTTTAAAGGTATTCCGAGCCGTATGGGCCTGATCCTGGATATCTCTCCGAGAGTCCTCGAGAAAGTCCTGTACTTCGCTTCCTATATCGTTCTGGATGCCGGAAACACCGGTCTTCAGTTAAAGCAGGTCCTTTCTGAGAAAGAGTACCGCGATGCTGTTGAAAAGTATGGCTACGGCACATTCCGTGTGGGAATGGGTGCTGAGGCTGTTCAGGAACTTTTAAAGAATATCGATCTGGATAAGGACTCCGAAGAGCTTAGAAAAGCTCTTCAGGAGGCATCCGGCCAGAAGAGAGCGAGAATCATCAAACGCCTTGAGGTCGTAGATGCATTCCGCAGCTCCGGAAACAGACCGGAGTGGATGATCATGAATGTGATTCCGGTTATCCCGCCGGATATCCGTCCGATGGTTCAGCTTGACGGCGGACGTTTCGCGACATCCGACTTAAACGACTTATACAGAAGAATCATCAACCGTAACAACCGTCTTGCAAGACTTCTTGAGCTCGGTGCTCCGGATATTATCGTCCGCAACGAGAAGAGAATGCTTCAGGAGGCCGTTGATGCCCTGATCGATAACGGCAGACGCGGAAGACCGGTTACAGGCCCTGGAAACCGTGCGTTAAAGTCCCTTTCCGATATGTTAAAGGGTAAACAGGGACGTTTCCGTCAGAACCTTCTCGGTAAACGAGTTGACTATTCCGGACGTTCTGTTATCGTCGTTGGACCGGAACTTAAGATCTATCAGTGCGGTCTTCCGAAGGAGATGGCGATCGAGCTCTTTAAACCGTTTGTTATGAAGGAACTCGTTGCTAACGGAACCGCGCACAACATCAAGAACGCGAAGAAGATGGTTGAGCGTCTCCAGACAGAGGTCTGGGATGTGCTTGAGGATGTGATCAAAGAGCATCCGGTTATGTTAAACCGTGCTCCTACTCTTCACCGTCTTGGTATTCAGGCGTTCGAGCCGATCCTTGTAGAAGGTAAGGCGATCAAGCTTCATCCGCTTGTTTGTACCGCATTCAACGCGGACTTCGATGGAGACCAGATGGCGGTCCACCTTCCGCTTACCATGGAAGCTCAGGCAGAGTGCCGTTTCCTTCTCCTCTCCCCGAACAACCTGTTAAAACCGTCCGATGGTGGTCCGGTAGCCGTTCCTTCCCAGGATATGGTCCTCGGTATCTATTATCTGACACAGGAGAGACCGGGCGCAAAGGGCGAGGGAATGTTCTTTAAGAGCCCGAACGAAGCACTTCTTGCATATGAGAACGGTGCCGTTACTCTTCACGCAAGAATCAAAGTCCGTGTGACAAAGACTCTTCCGGATGGAAGAACAATGACTGGTATCGTTGATACAACTGTCGGACGTATCCTCTTCAACGAGATCATCCCGCAGGATCTTGGATTTGTAGACAGAACGATCCCGGGCAACGAGTTAAAGCCGGAGATCGATTTCCTCGTAAAGAAGAAACAGTTAAAGCAGATCCTCGAGAAAGTCATCAATACACACGGAGCGATCCAGACAGCGATCACCCTGGACGATATCAAGGCGATCGGTTACAAGTACTCCACAAGAGCAGCTATGACCGTATCTATTTCCGATATGACTGTCCCGGCAACAAAGAAGCAGCTCCTTGCAGATGCAGAAGCTACCGTTGACCGTATCGCTAAGAACTTCCGCCGTGGTCTTATCACAGAGGAAGAGCGTTACAAAGAAGTTATCGATGTATGGAAAGCAACCGATGACCAGCTGACACATGACCTTCTGACAGGTCTTGATAAATACAACAACATCTTCATGATGGCGGACTCCGGAGCCCGTGGTTCCGATAAGCAGATCAAGCAGCTTGCCGGTATGCGAGGACTCATGGCGGATACGACCGGTCACACAATCGAACTCCCGATCAAGTCCAACTTCCGTGAAGGTCTTGACGTACTTGAGTACTTCATCTCCGCACATGGTGCGAGAAAAGGTATGTCCGATACCGCTCTTCGTACAGCCGACTCCGGTTACCTGACAAGACGTCTTGTTGACGTATCCCAGGACCTTATCATCCGTGAGACAGACTGCTGTGAAAGCAAGGGAACGATCCCGTACATGGAGATTGAGGGCTTTACGGACGGTAAAGAGACCATCGAGACGCTGCAGGAGAGATTGACAGGCAGATATATCGCTGAGACGATCACAGATCCGGATACCGGAGAAGTTGTTGTTAAGGCTAACCATATGTGTACACCGAAACGTGCCGCAGCCGTTATCAAGGTTCTTGAGAAGCTCGGCAGAAATACTGTTAAGATCCGTACAGTCCTGACATGTAAGTGCCATATCGGTGTCTGCTCCAAGTGCTACGGCGCAAACATGGCGACAGGCCAGCCGGTACAGGTCGGAGAGGCGGTTGGTATCATTGCCGCACAGTCCATCGGTGAGCCTGGTACACAGCTGACCATGCGTACATTCCACTCCGGCGGTGTTGCCGGCGGCGATATCACACAGGGTCTTCCCCGTGTCGAGGAGCTTTTCGAGGCCAGACGCCCGAAGGGACTTGCGATCATCGCTGAATTCGGTGGTGTTGTTACAATTAAAGATACAAAGAAAAAACGTGAGATCATCGTTACGGACCAGGAGACAGGAAACTCCAAGACTTATCTGATCCCCTATGGTTCCAGAATCAAAGTTGCGGACGGACAGGTTCTCGAGGCCGGCGACGTTCTTACAGAGGGTAGCATCAACCCGCACGACCTGTTAAAGGTTAAGGGCGTTCGTGCCGTACAGGATTACATGATCCGTGAGGTACAGCGTGTTTACCGCTTACAGGGTGTAGAGATCAACGATAAGCATATCGAGATGATCGTGCGTCAGATGTTAAAGAAGATCCGTGTCGAGGAGAGCGGCGATTCCGACGTTCTTCCGGGCGTATCCATGGATGTTCTTGATTTCAACGAGATGAACGAGGAGCTCATCGCTGCAGGCAAACAGCCGGCAGAGGGCAAACAGGTCATGCTCGGTATCACAAAGGCATCCCTTGCAACCGATTCCTTCTTATCCGCCGCATCCTTCCAGGAGACCACAAAGGTTCTTACTGAGGCTGCGATCAACGGTAAGGTCGATCACCTGATCGGTCTGAAAGAGAATGTTATTATCGGTAAGCTGATCCCGGCTGGTACCGGAATGAAGCGTTACCGCAATATCAAGCTCAGCACAGGCGAGATCGAGGATAAGATCCAGGAGCAGGAAGCACCGGTTGCTGAAGAGCCGCAGGAGGAGACGGATGCTCCGCTTGAGGAAGCAGATAAAATCATTCTCAACGAGGATGATACACAGGATGTCGATGAGTGATCGGTATTTTGACAAATAAATATATCGGAAAGCTTTCTGGAAACAGGAACTTTTCCGTATGCTGAGGCATATAAGAACAGCGAGGAGAACATGAAAGATCATGTTTTTCCTCGCTGTTTGAGTATACAGATGGTTAGAAGAAAGCAACTTGTAACGATTCGGCGGGCCGATGGGCTTTCTGTGCTGAATGTGAGAAGACCTGAATTACAATTTCTTGATTTTTGGCTTGGCGCGGCAAGTGTGCGGACCGATGGAGGTGTTTTACATGATTACGATACTGTCCGGCTTATTTATTAAAAACAGAGATCAATTCGGGAACAGCGATGTGCGCCGTGCCTACGGCATGCTCTGCAGTATTGTGGGCATCGCGCTCAATGTATTTCTGTTTGCCGGAAAATATCTGGCGGGTGTGATCAGTGGATCCATCGCTATTACGGCGGATGCATTCAATAACCTGTCAGATGCAGGATCATCCTTTATATCTCTTGTGGGATTTAAATTTTCCGGCATGAAGGCTGACGCGGATCACCCCTTTGGACACGGGCGCATCGAGTATGTCTCCGGATTTGGAGTTTCCATGGTCATCATTCTCATGGGAATCGAGCTTTTCAAAACTTCCATAGAGAAGATCTTTCATCCGGAGCCGGTGGAGACTGGCGCTCTGGCGGTGGGGATCCTTGTGGTCTCCATCTGTGTAAAGGGATACATGTGCTTTTACAATCGGACAGTCGGCAAAAAGATCCAGTCGGAGACAATGAAAGCGACGGCTATGGACAGTATGAGCGATTCCATCGCGACAACGGCGGTTCTGATCTCCATGGCTGTGGCCCATGTGACAGGCATTAGTATCGATGGATGGTGTGGCTGCCTTGTGGCATGCTTTGTATTGTATGCAGGATTTGGCGCGGCGAAGGATACCCTGAATCCGCTTCTCGGAGAACCGCCTTCCAGAGAATTTGTAAATGAGATCAGGACGATCGTTATGGCTCATCCTGAGATCCTTGGGATCCATGATCTAGTGGTCCACGATTACGGCCCGGGGAGACGCATGATCTCCCTTCACGGGGAAGTGTCCGGGGATTGCGATATCTTCGAGATCCACGATGTGATCGATCGGATCGAGAAAGAATTGAAGGAAAAACTTGGCTGTGAGGCCGTGATCCACATGGATCCGATCGTGGTGAATAACGAGGCGATCAATGAGACAAAAAAGGAAGTTGTTGACATGATCAACGAACATTTTCCGGGCGTCACCATCCATGATTTCCGCATGATCCAGGGGCCGACTCATACGAACCTGATCTTCGACGCGGTGGTCCCATTCCAGTATGGGAAAACGAACGAAGAGGTAAAACAGGGGATCGAGAAACTGATCTCAGAGAAATGGGATGATTATTACGCAGTCATACAGGCAGAGCAGTCATATCTGGAATAAAGAAAAAAGATTGAATCCGGCAGAGTGTGCAGAAGCGCTTTGCCGGATTTTTGCAGTTAAAGAAAACGTAAGAAGTCTACAGGAAAAAGGGTTTGCGATTGCATGGTTGAACTGCTATACTTGAGATATGGAACTCACGGAAGTATGTGGGCAGATGGGTGACAGAACAGGCGCTCCGGCATCTGGAAACTTGTGCAGATGACCGACGCGGTTGTTGAATTTTAAGGAGGTCTCTCTTATGAAAAAGTGGAAAATGATCCTTACTGCAGCGATGCCGTTAGCAATGGCACTGTCCTTCCCGGCATTCGCGGGCGAATGGCACGAGGATATGAACGGCTGGTGGTATGAGAACGATGACGGTTCCTATTGCCGGAACGGCTGGTACTGGATCGATGGTGATCATGATGGCTGGGCACAGTGCTATTATTTCGGAAATTCCGGTTATCTGCAGATGAATGCCGGATATGCGCAGACAAATACGAGTCATGCGGACGGATATGAGATCGACAAAAATGGTGCCTGGAGCGTAAATGGTGTTACCCAGGTAAAGGCAGTTCCGATCGCTGTCGCGGAGAACGATCCGGAGGCGCTGAAGGTCTATGAGGAAGCACAGCAGCTTAGCGAGTCTCTCCCGAGCGCGAATATCGATGTGGACTATACGATCACCATGTCTTATCTCGGACAGAATATTGATATGTCCATGAATATGAAACTGATGATGAAAGAGGACGCGAACGGAGACATGCAGTTTGTATGCAAGGGTACCGCGGATACGCTTGGAACCGCAGTGCCGATCGACATGTTCTACACAGACGGATACATGTATGTGAACACTATGGGCATCAAGTACAGGCAGGCCATGGATCTGGAAGCTGCGAAAGCTCAGGCCACACAGATCAACATGGATCTGGATACGGATGTTGTCAAAGGCTTGAGAATGTATACAAGCGGTGACACAAGGAAACTTGCATTTACCATTGATGACCAGAAGATCAACGAGATCCTGACCGCAGTTACCAGCGCGACCGCAGAGACCTACAAGGAGCTTGGGGTCACTCTGGACATGAAGATCAATGAGTCGAACGGCGAGATGACGGTCAACAAAGATGGCTATTGCGAGGCTATGAAGATGTTTATGGACTACGGAATGAGTGTTACAGATCATACAACATCCGAAGCTGATGAGATGAACTATAAGATGGATATCAATATGACATATAAGAATCCGGGCAAGGAAGTTTATTTTGAGATCCCATCTACAGATGGCTACGAAGATATTGCTGTAGCTTATGTGGCAGATGCGGAATAGGGGCAGTAGAATCGGAACCGGTCTGGTTTGTTAAAAAGTGAAGTGTAAATGGGCGCTGGTTTGCGTATGGCTGAGAGGTCATGGCAGATCAGTGCCTTTTTGTGCCACAGGAAATCCCTGTTCACAGATGACTGCGGCAGGCTTTGCAGAAATGTAGTTTCATCTGTAATGAGATCTGCACGTTGCTGCGTTTGGGAGAATAGCAGATTGGAGCATCTCTCATATATTAAATAGAAGAAACAGGACAAAGAGGGAGAGATTATGGTATCCATCAGCCTATGCATGATCGTGCGCAATGAGGAAAAGGTCCTCGGAAGATGCCTGGCCTGCGTGCAGGGATTTGCGGATGAGATCATAATTGTGGACACGGGATCTACGGACCGGACGAAGGAGATCGCATTTTCTTTTACGGACAAGGTTTATGATTTTAAATGGAAGGATGACTTTGCAGCGGCGAGAAATTTCGCGTTTTCCAAGGGAACAGGGGATTACCTGTTCTGGCTGGATGCAGATGATGTGATAAGGCAGGAGGAACGGAGAAAATTAATGGATCTTAAGAGACAGCTGGATGACGAACGGCCGGATGTGGTGATGATGAAATACGCGGTTGGATATGACGGGGATGGCGCACCGTCATTTTTCTTTTATAGAGAACGCCTTTTAAGACGGTGCGGAAAAGCAGTGTGGAAAGGGCGCATCCATGAGGCGGTAGAACCCTTTGGAAAAGTAGTGCGGGAAGATATCATGATCGAGCACAGGAAAGTGGGGATAGGGGATCCGGACAGGAATCTTCGGATATTTGAACGGATGATCCGGGAGAAGGGGAAACTATCTCCGCGGGATCAGTATTATTACGGAAAGGAATTATATTACCACAGAAGATACCGGGATGCCGCTTCCGTATTTTCGGAATATCTGGAACTGCCGGATGGCTGGCGGGAAGACCGGGTGGATGCCTGCAGGCATGGGGCGTACTGTATGTACCGGATCGGAGATCGGGACCGGGCACTAAAGTTTCTGCTTTCCGGACTTTCTGAGGGGATCCCGAAGCCGGAGCTCTGCTGTGATCTCGGATGGTGGTTCTTTTCGGCCGGGCGCTATCGCGACGCAATTTTCTGGTACGGGCAGGCAGTTCAGACCGGAAGGTGGACCGGGGAGGACGGTTTTGTGATGCCGGAGTGCCGGGGATATATTCCGTATCTGCAGATGTGTGTCTGCTACGACAGGCTGGGGGAATGGAAAACGGCGGAACGGTATAATGAGCTGGCGGAGAGGTGCCGGCCGGGGGCGGAGACATGCCAGTTAAACAGGAAATATTTTGAGAAAAGAAAAGTGCAGCAAATTGAACGGAGACAGAGAGGTGACAGTCGGAGTTTTGGACAAAAAATCGCAGAAGTAGCAGTTTCGGACGGGCAGCATAGATTATAGTAAGCGAACAACCTGTATGGGATGTCCGCAAGGAAAATATGCTGAAAGGGGAATTGATCATGCGCAATTATGAATATGATTTCTGGGAGAACGAGGATTGCAGAGCAGAGAGCTGCCGGGGGGGAGACGAGAGAGGACATTGGGATGGGAACTGTTGCTGCGGCCGAGACGGAAGAGACCGCTGGGACGGAACGCAGGGCTGTGGCGGAGATGGAAGAGGTGGCTGCGGTGGGAATTGTGGCTGCGGTGGGAATTGTGGCTGCGGAGGAAACAGAAGAGGCGGCTGTGGCGGAAATTGCGGAAGCGGCTGGGGATATGGCTGGAGACACGGAACCTGCTGCTGCCGGGGACCGCAGGGTCCGAGAGGCCCTCAGGGATGCCCGGGGCCTGAAGGACCGAGAGGTCCACAGGGGTTTCCGGGATTTGACGGAGCGCCGGGAGCGACAGGCCCGATGGGCCCGATGGGACCGGCAGGAGCGCCGGGGGTGACAGGTCCGATGGGCCCGATGGGTCCGGCAGGAGCAGTGGGAGCGACAGGTCCGATGGGTCCGATGGGTCCGGCAGGAGCGCCGGGAGCAACAGGCCCGATGGGACCGATGGGTCCGGCAGGAGCAGTGGGAGCGACAGGCCCGATAGGCCCGATGGGTCCGGCAGGAGCAGTGGGAGCGACAGGTCCGATGGGACCGATGGGTCCGGCAGGAGCAGTGGGAGCGACAGGTCCGATGGGTCCGATAGGTCCGGCAGGAGCAGTGGGAGCGACAGGTCCGATGGGCCCGATGGGTCCGGCAGGAGCAGTGGGAGCAACAGGTGCGATGGGTCCACAGGGGCCAACCGGTCCGACAGGTCCCGCAGGGACAGTGACAGCGGCCGCTCCGGTGGCAAATGCCACAGACTCGGAGAACGTGGTGAATCAGTTTAATGAATTACTTGCAAATCTGAGAACGGCTGGACTTCTGGCACCCAATCCCTAACGAAGGATAGATTAAAAGAGGAGACCGCAGATGCGGTCTCCCTCAGGATCGAAAGAGATTTGTAACGGTTCCGCCCGGGAGCGGTATCGTTCCAGAATGTGTATCGGATGTGGACTAAATCGCATCGGGGGGGATCAAATCGCACCGGGGGTCTTGCATGAAAATTTCCGGTATGGTAAAATCCTGTCTGAAAATATACAGTGCTTGTAACAGTTCAGTACCTTTGCAGTTGCGGGCAAAAATCTATTCCGGACCGGCTGTGCGATGGGATTATTGACACTGCCGGAACGCAGAAGGAGGAAAAAGTCATGAAAGAAACATGGAACGTCCTCGACCCGGACGAGTATGTAAAACACAATCCATTTATGGGATATACCAATATGAAGATTGAAAAGATCTCCCCGGAATGCAGTGAGATCAGTATGAAGATCACTCACGGCGTGACAAACCTGATGGGCATGGTCCATGGCGGAATGCTCTATGCTCTGGCAGATGTGGTAACAGGCCTCACGGCCAGAGCCGACGGAAGAAAATATGTGACCCAGAGCGCCCATATAAACTTTATCCGGAACGTATCGGAAGGAACGGTCTATGCAAAAGGCATCCTGATCCGCCGCGGCAGATCCATCACAATCGTCCGCAGTGAAGTGACAGATGAAAAGGGAGATCTTCTCGCTGATGTGACCGTGGACATGTTCTGTCTTGGAGAGTAGTCTCCTGGCAGGAGAAAAACAGGCCAAACCTGTCAAAATCACAAGAGAAAAATTTGAGACAACTCATCCAGGCGTGTCATGATCGAAAAACGCCGTATTTTCAAAGAAAATTTAAGGTTTCTCCTTGACATGCAGAAAAACTCTGTATATAATAATGGGGCGTGCATCGGGTACGTCCCGTTTTTTGTGCGCATAAAGGCTGAAAGCAGCAACCAACAGTCAATATCACAGGAGGTGAAAAGAATGCCAACATTTAACCAGTTAGTAAGAAAAGGTAGAGAGACATCTGTAAAGAAATCTACAGCTCCGGCACTCCAGAAAGGATACAATTCCCTTCATAAGAAAGCCACAGATACATCTGCTCCGCAGAAGAGAGGTGTATGCACAGCTGTTAAGACTGCAACTCCTAAGAAGCCGAACTCCGCTCTTAGAAAGATTGCCAGAGTACGTCTTTCCAACGGTATTGAAGTAACAAGCTATATCCCGGGTGAGGGACATAACCTTCAGGAGCACTCCGTTGTTCTGATCCGTGGTGGTCGTGTTAAGGACCTTCCGGGTACCAGATACCACATCATCAGAGGTACTCTTGATACTGCAGGCGTTGCCAACAGAAGACAGGCTCGCTCCAAGTACGGCGCAAAGAGACCGAAAGATAAAAAATAATTGCGAAGCAATTATTGCTACTCAAACGTAGCGAAGCGGAGTTCGAGTTTCCCGTCTTAAGTGGCGGTCGATAGAAACTTGAACAACCGCATAGGGATCACTAACAGGAATAAAGTGAATGCGTACAACGCATATTAGTGCCGGTGGTATTTGACCTGTGGTTGCAGGAGATAGATAGAAAACCGCGCGCGAACACATTTTATGGAAACATGTGAGTACCGATGATATAATTTTTATAATTAAGGAGGGAAGTAACGTGCCACGTAAAGGACATACTCAGAAAAGAGACGTATTAGCAGACCCGCTTTACAGCAACAAAGTTGTAACCAAGCTGATCAACAACATCATGCTTGATGGTAAGAGGGGCGTTGCTCAGAAAATTGTTTACGGCGCTTTCGAAGAGGTCGCTGAGAAGACCGGTAAGGACGCTGTAGAAGTATTTGAAGAGGCTATGAACAACATCATGCCGGTTCTCGAGGTTAAGGCAAAACGTATCGGTGGTGCAACATACCAGGTACCGATCGAGGTTAAGCCGGAGAGAAGACAGGCATTAGGCCTTCGTTGGATCACTCTCTATTCCCGTAAGAGAAGCGAGAAGACCCAGGTAGAGAGACTTGCAAACGAGATTATGGATGCAGCTAACAACACTGGCGCATCTGTAAAGAAGAAAGAGGAAATGCATAAGATGGCTGAGGCTAATAAGGCATTTGCTCACTACAGATTCTAATAGGAGGAAAAATCCTTGGCTGGAAGAGAATATCCGTTAGAGAGAACCAGAAATATCGGAATCATGGCTCATATCGATGCTGGTAAGACAACAACGACAGAGCGTATCCTTTATTATACTGGTATTAACTATAAGATCGGTGATACTCACGAAGGTACAGCTACCATGGACTGGATGGAGCAGGAGCAGGAGAGAGGTATCACGATCACATCCGCAGCTACGACTTGTCACTGGACACTTCAGGAAAAGACAAAGCCGAAGGCTGGCGCACTTGAGCACCGTATCAACATCATCGATACACCAGGCCACGTAGACTTCACTGTTGAGGTTGAGCGTTCCCTCCGTGTACTTGATGGCGCTGTTGGCGTTTTCTGTGCAAAGGGTGGTGTAGAGCCGCAGTCCGAGAACGTATGGCGTCAGGCTGATACCTACAACGTACCGAGAATGGCATTCATCAACAAGATGGATATCCTTGGTGCAAACTTCTACGGCTGTGTAGATCAGATCCGTACAAGACTTGGCAAGAACGCGATCTGCATCCAGCTCCCGATCGGTAAGGAAGACGAGTTCAAGGGAATCATCGACCTCTTCGAGATGAAGGCTTACATCTACAATGATGATAAGGGCGATGATATCTCCGTAACAGACATTCCGGAAGATATGGCAGATGATGCAGAGCTTTACCACAGCGAACTCGTTGAGAAGATCTGCGAGCTCGATGATGACCTCATGATGCAGTATCTTGAGGGTGAGGAGCCGACCGTTGATGAGATGAAGAAGGTTCTTCGTAAAGCAACCTGCGAGTGTCAGGCAATTCCGGTATGCTGCGGTACAGCATACAGAAACAAAGGCGTACAGAAGCTCCTTGATGCGATCATCGAGTACATGCCGTCTCCGCTTGACATCCCGCCGATCAAGGGCGTTGACCTTGAGGGCAACGAAGTAGTTCGTCATTCTTCCGATGATGAGCCGTTCTCCGCACTTGCATTCAAGATCATGACAGACCCGTTCGTAGGTAAACTTGCATTCTTCCGTGTTTACTCCGGAACAATGAACTCCGGTTCCTACGTATTAAACGCAACAAAAGATAAAAAAGAGCGTGTTGGCCGTATCCTTCAGATGCATGCGAACAAGAGACACGAGCTTGACAAGGTTTACTCCGGTGATATCGCCGCTGCAGTTGGATTCAAGTCCACAACAACTGGTGATACAATTTGTGACGAGCAGCATCCGGTAATCCTTGAGTCCATGGTATTCCCGGAGCCGGTTATCGATATCGCAATCGAGCCGAAGACAAAAGCCGGACAGGATAAGATGGGCGAGGCTCTTGCAAAGCTTGCTGAAGAGGACCCGACATTCCGTGTTCATACTGATACAGAAACAGGCCAGACCATCATCTCCGGTATGGGTGAGCTGCATCTGGAAATCATCGTTGACCGTCTCCTTCGTGAATTCAAGGTAGAGGCTAACGTTGGTGCTCCGCAGGTTGCTTATAAAGAGACAATGACTAAGGCTGTTGACGTAGACAGCAAGTACGCGAAGCAGTCTGGTGGTCGTGGACAGTACGGTCACTGTAAAGTACACTTCACACCGATGGATCCGAACGGCGAAGAAACATTCAAGTTCACTTCTTCCGTTGTCGGCGGTGCTATTCCGAAGGAATACATTCCGGCTGTCGGCGAAGGTATCGAAGAGGCTACAAAGGCCGGTATCCTTGGCGGATTCCCGGTACTCGGCGTAGCTGCAGATGTATATGATGGATCTTACCATGAGGTCGACTCTTCCGAGATGGCATTCCACATCGCTGGTTCCATGGCATTCAAGGATGCTATGGCGAAAGGTAACCCGGTACTTCTTGAGCCGATCATGAAGGTAGAGGTTACAATGCCTGAGGAGTACATGGGCGACGTTATCGGTGACGTTAACGCACGTCGTGGACGTATCGAGGGTATGGAAGATATCGGCGGCGGCAAGATGGTTAAAGCATATGTTCCGCTTGCTGAGATGTTCGGCTACTCCACAGACCTTCGTTCCAGAACACAGGGTCGTGGTAACTACTCCATGTTCTTCGAGAAATACGAGCAGGTACCGAAGAGCGTTCAGGAGAAGATCATCGCTGAGAGAAAGGGCGCTGCGAAATAATCCCACGGGATTATTTCCGGTTTCCTCTTGCATATAGCAAGAATAGGCTTGAAAAAATTTTTCGAATAGAATATAATAGTATTCAGCCTAAGTTAAATATGATAGCCCAATGGGCGCAAAATTAAGGAGGACGTTTTAAAATGGCAAAAGCTAAGTTTGACAGAACCAAACCGCATTGTAACATTGGTACCATTGGACACGTTGACCATGGTAAAACAACATTAACAGCAGCAATCACAAAAGTTCTTGCAGCAAGAGTTGCAGGTAATACAGCTACAGATTTCGAGAACATCGATAAAGCTCCGGAAGAGAGAGAGCGTGGAATCACTATCTCTACTGCACACGTTGAGTACGAGACAGAGAAGAGACACTATGCACACGTTGACTGCCCAGGCCATGCTGACTATGTAAAGAACATGATCACTGGTGCTGCTCAGATGGATGGTGCTATCCTCGTTGTAGCTGCTACTGATGGTGTTATGGCTCAGACAAGAGAGCACATCCTGCTTTCCCGTCAGGTAGGCGTACCGTACATCGTAGTATTCATGAACAAGTGCGATATGGTTGACGATCCGGAGCTTCTTGAGCTCGTAGAGATGGAGATCAGAGATCTTCTTAACGAGTATGAGTTCCCGGGAGACGACACTCCGATCATCCAGGGTTCTGCTCTTAAGGCTCTTGAGGATCCGATGGGCGAGTGGGGCGACAAGGTTATGGAGCTTATGGACGCTGTTGACAGCTACATTCCGGACCCGGTTCGTGACACAGATAAGCCGTTCCTTATGCCGATCGAGGATGTATTCACAATCACAGGTCGTGGTACAGTTGCTACAGGCCGTGTAGAGCGTGGTACTCTTAAACTCAACGATGAGGTTGAGATCGTTGGTATCCACGAGGAGACTCGTAAGACAGTTGTAACTGGTATCGAGATGTTCCGTAAACTTCTTGATCAGGCTCAGGCTGGTGATAACATCGGTGCTCTTCTTCGTGGTGTTCAGAGAACTGAAATCCAGAGAGGACAGTGCCTTGTTAAACCGGGTTCTGTAAAGTGCCACAAGAAATTCACAGCTCAGGTTTACGTTCTTACTAAAGACGAGGGCGGCCGTCATACACCGTTCTTCAACAACTATCGTCCGCAGTTCTACTTCAGAACAACAGACGTTACAGGCGTTTGCGAGCTTCCGGAAGGTACAGAGATGTGCATGCCGGGCGACAACGTTGAGATGACAATCGAGCTTATCCATCCGGTAGCTATGGAGCAGGGTCTTCGTTTCGCTATCCGTGAGGGCGGCAGAACTGTTGGTTCCGGTAGAGTTGCTACAATCATCGAGTAATCAACGAATCTAATACCGAGGTGCTTTGCACCGAAAAAATAAATATAGTATCTCCGTGAGATATTTGTGTCCAAGCGCAAGATGCCCGCAGAACTTTGTTCTGCGGGTTTTTCTGTTACAAAAACAATATATGCTATGTTAGCAGTACCGAATTTGTGATTTTGCCGTAGACGAAAAGATTACATGCACCTAACTGATTTTACGCTTGACTAACCAATAGTTTGAGGAGTATTCTATAAAAAGAAGATACAAAATAAATAAATTCATATAAATTTACAGACAATATCCGATAAAACAATTGTAAAGCATAGGATCAGGGGGCGTTATTATGCAGGCTTTATCAACGGCAAAATCAGGGGAACGTTATACAATTAAGTGGATGCTCGGAAACCAGAAGGTGATGGATTTTCTTCATCGCCACGATTTCTGCGAGGGAAACCCGATCGATGTGATCCTGCGGAACAATGACTGGATGATCATTGGAAATGACATGTGCAGAGTCGCGATCGGATGTGAAGTTGCGGACAGGATCCAGGTTTAAGGTTTTTGAAAGATAAATAAAGAATGGGATCTTCGATAAAAGAAGGTGTGGCGGACAGAGAAAAAAGGTCTGGCGCACCTTTTATATTGCCATGCATCTGGAAAAAGCTGCCGGTGGCAGGTTCTGTAGCCAGGAAAGTCGGGAAAAGTTCTTCCCGCCGGGAAACTGGATGACAATCCCGTCGCCTTATGATATGCTTGAGGAAGAATAAGGATCAGGAGGACGTTTAGATGGTGAATATATACGGAACGCTGGGACCGGCATGCGCAAGCGAGAAGGTGCTGGCGGAGATGTTTTCACTGGGAATGACAGGAATGCGGCTGAACCTGTCCCATGTTACGCTCGCAGAGTCAGGGGATCTGATTGGAAAGATGAAGCGCGCAGCAGAAAAATGCGGGGTAAAACCGCAGCTTCTCGTGGACCTTCAGGGACCGGAACTGCGAACTGGAACCATCTCTGAGCCTGTTTCGTTGAAGAATGGGGACATTGTAGAGATATGCGGAATCCCAGAAAAAGTGAAGGATTCCTCAGTAAGTGGGGCAGATAGAAAAGAAATCGCACAGAAATCTGAAAATAAAGATATCGAGAAAATACCAGCTGAGAAAAATATATGTGGAAAAGGTTCTGGAAACGCTGATCGGTCCCAAAATAAACGTGACCATGTGAAAGCACCTGGAGAGTATGCGAAGATCATGCTGCCGGAACTCACCTTCCCATACCTGATTCCGGGTCAGGAAGTTCTTCTGGACGATGGGAAGATCCATTTAAAAATTGTGGAAAAAGCGGAAAATGTGACCGAGAATGGTGGAGAAAACACTCAGGAAAAGCGTTATTTCGCAAAGGTCCTCTGGGGCGGTCTCCTAAAGAGCAGAAAGAGCGCGGCTCTTCCGGGCGCGAAGATCTATCCGCCGACGCTGACAAATTCTGACCTTGCAAACATTAAGATCGCAAAAGAGATGGGCGTGACCGGTGTCATGCAGCCATTTGTGAGAGATCACAGTGATTTGGAGCGCGTAAAAGAGGCGCTTCGGGAGGCGGGAGCGGAGGATATCAGGCTCTTCGCGAAGATCGAAAACATGGATGGCGTCCGGAAACTGGAGAAACTTCTTCCGGCGGCGGATGAGATCGTGATCGCCAGGGGTGACCTTGGAAATGCCGTTCATCTCTGGGACCTTCCGGGTGTCCAGCGCCAGATCTCCGAGAAGTGCCGGGCGGCGGGAAAGCCGTTCATGGTAGTGACCCAGATGCTGGCCTCCATGGAGCGTAGCCCTGTCCCGACCCGTGCGGAGGTAAATGATATCTTCCATGCTGTGATGGATGGCGCTGCTTCAATCATGGTGACAGGGGAGACTGCGGTCGGAGATTACCCGGTGGAAGTCATCCGGTATATGGTGAATACGGTGAGAAGCGCGGAGAAGGAAGAAAATAGATAAACAATTGCAAGTGTTTAACAAATTTATGCACTTGACGTGCGAAAAATTCAGAAAGAAAAAATAAGTAGAATGACTAGAAAGCGAAAAAATACGTTCCATATACGGCAGGTACGATTCTTTCATCCAGAGCTTAGAAAGAACCGTTGGCACACCGGGATGGAACGTATTTTTAAATGGGTGATGTAAGGGCGGAGCGTGTGGAAGACGAACTGGCTGGTCTCAGGGGTGACCGGGATGTGGGAGAGATCTACGAGAAGACCGAAATTGTTGTGGGTCATCCGCATCTCGGCGCCGAATTTTGCCGCGTATGGAGCCGGTTCCATGAGGGAGGCTTTGTCGGGAAAACTCATCCATTGGAGCGCACCGACGCGGAAATATTTGTGGATCGATTCATTCATAATTTTAAATGTAGTTCAGTATCGTAAGGATCGGAACATTTCCTTTCTCCTGGATAGCAAATGACGACAGGAATTTTTGAAATGAAATGTCACAGGAAATTCCAGATAATTTCCTGTGACACAGTGGCGCTAAAAAGCCTGATATGCCCAGTCAAAATTATTTCATGTTCACTACATGAACCGGTTTTCCGTTTAAGAACGCCCGGATATTCTCCACAGTGCAGTCCATGATCCGCCTGCGGCTTTCCTTCGGAGCCCATGAAATATGCGGGGTGATGATGCAGTTTGGAGCTTTTAAGAGCGGGTTGTCAGCCTTGATCGGCTCAGTGGAAACGACATCGAGACCGGCGGCAGCGACTTTGCCGGAAGCAAGCGCTTCTACGAGGTCCACCTCGTTGACAAGCTGCCCGCGGGCATTGTTCAGAAGAATCACGCCGTCCTTCATTTTCGCGATATTTTCCCGGTTGATGAGTCCTGCGTTTTCCGGGGTCAGATTGCAGTGCAGGGAGATCACGTCAGCCTTCGCGAAAAGCTCATCCTGGGTAACGTAATCCGCGATCGCGCGGCCGGATTCATTCGGGTAGAGGTCATAGGCGATGACGTTCATGCCGAGAGCTTTCGCGATGCGTCCCTCAGCCTGACCGATGCGCCCGAAGCCGATGATGCCCATGGTCTTTCCCTCCAGCTCGATCAGCGGATAGTCCCAGTAGCACCAGTCAATGTTTTCAGCCCATTTTCCTTCATGGACAGTCTTGTCATGGTGGCCGATGTGATGGCAGATCTCAAGGAGAAGAGCGATGGAGAACTGGCTGACAGATGCGGTTCCGTATGTCGGAACATTTACGACAGGAATCCCCTTTTCAGCGGCGTAGTTATAGTCGATGACATTGTAGCCGGTGGCGAGAGCCGCGATCAGCTTGATACGCGGACACTTGTCGATGGTCTCACGGGAGATCGGGGTCTTATTTGTGATGATAATCTCGGCATCACCGATACGTTCAGTGATCAGAGGTGATTCTGTGAAGGAAGTTCTGTCATAGACGGTGAGGTCACCGAATTCTTTTAACGCGTTCCAGCTTAAATCGCCCGGGTTTTCTGTATATCCATCTAAAACTACAAGCTTCATATATAATCGTCTCCTTTTTTGAAAAAATTGTGGGCAGATAAAACACAGAAGAGTATCCGCCAAAAGGCTCAGAAAGTGAAAATATAAGTTTCATGCACCTGATTTGAGGCTGATAAAAATTTTGAGTTCCCAATTCCCGGTAGTCTTTCTCGGTTATGAAGTGCCTACAGGTTATAAAAACCATCGAAAGAAATCAAAGACCGCTATATTTATCTTAAATTTCCAATCTGAAACAGTCTAAGCACATTCTCTGCAGTATTCAGCAGATTCTCCTCCGCATGACTCATCACATCCTCCAACGACATGACGCCCGGAACCGTGTCGAAGATCGCATCGATCCCGAAATTATAAAGCGTTTCGCATCCGTCGCCTTTCGCCCCGGCGATGGCAACCACCGGAACATTCCTGACTTTTTTTGCGCGTTCCGCGACACCGACAGGAACTTTTCCCAGCGCGGACTGGAAGTCAATCCGTCCTTCGCCCGTAATTACAAGGTCCGCCTGCTTCACATGCTCATCGAAATCCGTGAGATCCAGAACCAGGTCGATTCCCGAGCAGATCGTCACCGGGAAATACGGGAGAATTCCGCAGAGCAGGCCGCCTGCCGCTCCGCTCCCGTCGGTGTCGGCGGCAGCGCAGTGGAGTTTATCCTTCAAAACTGCGGCATAGTGAGCGAGCGCCGCGTCAAGAATCTTCACCTGCTCCTCATCAGCCCCTTTCTGAGGTCCGAACACGGTAGCTGCTCCGAGGGCTCCGCAAAGGTGATTTTTTACATCGCAGGCAACCAAAAACTCGCATCCGGCGGCTTCCCTCAAAAGCCCATCCGTGGAGATCGAGGCAAGTTCCCTTAAGTGGACACCGCCTGGTTCCAGTTCCTTCCCATCCTTATCGAGAAACGAGATTCCAAGGGCGCCTGCCAGCCCGGCACCGCCGTCGGTGGTGGCGCTTCCGCCGAGACCTAAGATGATCTTTTTAACTCTATGTTCCAGGGCGTGACGGATCAGCTCGCCCGTTCCAAAGGTGGACGCGTGCAGGGCATCCCGCTCCTCAGGTTTTAATAAGGTAAGTCCGGACGCCGCAGCGGTCTCGATCACGGCGCTGCCGTCCGGGAGAAGTCCATACTCGGCGGTTATTGGGCGCCCCAAAGGATCATGGGCAGGAACGCTGACTTTTGTTCCTTTCATGGCAGCAACCAAGGCATCAACGGTTCCCTCTCCGCCGTCAGCGACAGGAATCTTTGTGATGGTCACATCCGGGATTACATTTTTTGCGGCACGTTCAATGGTATCGGTCACTTGTCTGGCAGAGCAGCTTCCCTTAAAGGAATCTGCGGCGATCAGTATGTTCATGTTCCATTCCTCCCTTGTATACACAGTAGAACCACTGTATTGAGTGGCTGATAAAGCATGGATTTTAAGTCGAGAGCTTATACTTTCCGGTTAGTTCCGTATAGGAACAGGCTATTGAAATATTATCATTATAACAGAAAATCAGGGTACGAACATGTACCCTGATCAACTTACTGAAAAATATCGTTACAGTTCAGCCATTACATCTTCTTGTTTTCATATTCATGAAAACAAGAAGCTTGGTGGTTCCACCATATGCTGATTTGGATGAAAAAGTGCTTATGCAAGCAAGCTTGCAACACACTTTCTCATTCAAACCAGCGCATGGCTGAACTGTAACAAAATATCCGTTTTTTGTATGAAAGACTGAACTCACGCAGACAAGATTTTACAGATAAAGCAGTTTCAAATTGTGAAAGATGGAGTCTGCGGAGAACCGTGAATCGACGATTTAGTATGTATCTAACGGCGGCTCAACAGAATCCGGCAGCGGGCAGGTATAGTGTCCACCGTTTCTCTTGTGGAGTTCTTTCTTTGCGGCTTCGATCACATCCGGGCGGTCCATGGTGCGGATGCAGGAGAGAGCCAGGACTTTTGCTGCGGTCAGGAGTCCCTTGTGGGCTAACGGGCTGCAGGACTGGGCAACCATCTGCCAGGAGTGTCCGACATTTCCGACACATGCGGTGGCAATATTGATATTTAAGGTCGGGGCGGCGTATCCGACATCACCCACATCTGTAGAGCCGGCGGTCAGCTTGATCTTATCCGGGTTGAACGGGTGGATCTCGGAATCCAGCGGCCTTTCAAGAATCTCCTCTAATCGGTCTTCCCCGTAAGTCTCAATGATCTGGGATTTGATGTTTTCCAGGGTGGTCGCCGGGTAGGTATTTAAGAATTCCTTTGCCATCCTGTAATCCGCGTCATCCCATTTCGGAGCGCCGACTTCCTGTAAACACTCGTCCGCAACCGCCGCCAGGGCGTTGTTTGGAAGATATTCGGTGAACGCCATGGAAAGCTCGCACTCAAAGGTGGTATCGGTCATGATGGATGCACCGCGGGCAACATTTTTTACGCGCTCGAAGAGCTCTTTTACCTGGTAGACCCACGGAGAGCGGACCTCGTAGCGGATCGTCGCGTGATCCTGTACGACGTTCGGGGCGGTTCCGCCGGCATCGATGTAAGCGTAGTGGATCCTCGCTTCCGGGATCATGTGCTCTCTCAGGTAGTTGCAGCCCACGTTCATGAGTTCAACGGCGTCCAGGGCACTTCTTCCGAGGTATGGGGTTGCGCCTGCATGGGAGGCAACACCCTTAAAATAGAAGTTTGCGCCCATGATGGCGTTGCTGTGATTGCACTCGACGGCGTTCTTTGTTGCCGGGTGCCAGGAGTATACGAAATCGACATCGTCGAACATGCCTGCGCGGGCCATGAACTGCTTGGAACCTGCGCCTTCTTCAGCCGGGCAGCCGAAGTAGATGATGGTTCCGTCCTTCTTGTTGGCGATCAGGTATTCCCTGACAGCCAGGGCAGCGGCGAGAGCGCCGGTACCGAGCGCGCAGTGGCCGCAGCCATGTCCCGGAGCGCCTTCCTTTAAAGGTTCCTTGTGCGGGTCAGCGGCCTTCTGGCTTAAGGAAGACAGGGCATCATACTCGCCGAGGATTCCCATGACAGGTTTTCCTGTTCCGTAGGAAAAGGTTCCGGTAAAGCAGGTCGGGATTCCGGCATCGCCTTCCGTCAAGGCAAAGCCCTCTTCTTTTAAGATTGATTTTAACAGGGCAGCCGATTTTGTCTCATGGAACGCCAGCTCGGCATACTCCCAGATCTTATCGTTGGCATCCAGGATCTTCGCGGATTTTTCGTCGATCACGCGGGTGAGAAATTCCAGGTCTTTATTCATGTGAGATTCCTTCCTTTCTGAAAATTTAGGATGGCGAGTGGGAAAATTATTTCTTTCACACTGCGCTGTGATATAGAGTTAGTTTACAACAGTTTGCGGAAAAGTACAATGGAAAAAGAAGTTTTGCGGAAAATTTTCTGCGAAGTTTTGTCCTCTGTTCCGGGCGGTCGTGCGGCAATTCTGCGGCAGGTATTTACCATGCAAGGAAAGGCATGGTATAATGGGCGTTAACAAAGAAGCTAAAACTCGGGAACGCAGACTGCCGAAAGGCGGCGGAATGGGCTGCGCATCCTGGCAGATAATAGAAATACAGGAGGGAAAATTATGCCAAAGCTGATCTATGTGGCGGATGATGAAAAAAACATTTGTTTTCTGATAGAAAATTTCCTGGAAAAAGAGGGATATGAGGTGGAGTGCTTCGGGGATGGCGAGTCCCTTCTTGACGCGTTCCAGAAAAAAGCGCCGGATCTCTGCATCCTCGATATCATGATGCCGGGGATGGATGGCCTCACGGTCTGCACCCAGATCCGGAAGACGAGCCATGTTCCGATCATCATTGTCTCCGCGAAGGATTCCCCATTAGACCGGATCACCGGAATCACTCTCGGAAGCGACGATTACATGGTAAAACCGTTCCTGCCGCTGGAACTTGTGACGAGAGTCAAGGCGTTATTCCGCCGCGTGGACACATTCTCCGGACAGGAGGAAGAGGCGAAGGATTCCTATGAGATCGGGGATATCAAGCTCTACCCGAAGCGCCGTGCCGCGAAGTTAAAGGACGAAGATTTTGCCCTGACACCGCTGGAATTCGACTTCCTGTGCCATATGCTGGAGCGCCAGGAACATGCGGCGAGCCGTGATGACCTGTTAAAATCTCTCTGGAAGGTGGACAGCAGGGAAGTTGACACCCGCGCCGTGGATGACATGGTGAAGCGTCTCAGGAAGAAACTGAAGGACCAGAAGAGCACCGTGAAGATCGAGACCGTATGGGGCTACGGATTCCGCCTGACGAGTGGAGGAGAGGCATGAAATTAAGTATCCGGATGAAGATATTCCTTCCGGTGATGCTTCTTCTGATCGCGTTCCCGGTTGCGGCGTGGTTCGTGTTCAGCTATGCGCTGGACGGACATATGAACTACAACGCGAAGCGTGACCTGGGGCAGATGGTGAAGACGGTGGAGGAATTGGCGGACGAGTACAGGAACCTGGACGTGCCGGACGAGACAAATGCGCAGGATGACAGGAGAAGTCTCCTAAATGCCCTGCGGAACGCGGCCCAGACGGAGTCCGGGGAGTCGAAGATGCTGGTGATCGGAAACAAGTACCGGGTGCTGTATCCGAAAAACTATGATGACCAGCCGGAGATGACCCAGATGTACTCGGAGTTCCTGACGAGAATGACCGGAAATGATCCGGCGTTCGAGAGCGGGGAGATCACGGAGGAGACCATCGGTGACACAAAATATATGCTCTATTTCCTGGATGTGGGTCAGAACCGGCCCGGTCATGTCCAGAATGTGCTCTTATACTGTCCGATCCACGATACCAGCGTGATCTTAAATGAGGTGTCGAGACTGGTGTTCATGATCATGGGAGCGATGGCGGGCGTGTCCATTGTGCTGTTCTGGTTCGTCACGGGAAGTATTTCGACTCCGGTGAGCCGTCTCTGCGAAGCTGCGCGGGGAATCGGTGAGAAGAAGTTTAAGAAAGTCGAGACCGGAACCAACGTAAAGGAGCTCTACGAGCTGGAAAATGAGATCAACCAGATGCAGGATAACCTCTTAAAGGCGGACGAGGCGGAGCGTGTGTTTTTCCAGAACGCGTCCCATGAGCTCAGAACGCCGCTTATGTCCATCAGCGGTTATGCCCAGGGAATCCAGAGAGGCGTCTTTGAGGACGTCTCTCAGGCAGCAGGCGTGATCCTGGACGAGAGCAGCCGCCTGACGGAAGTTGTTGACGGGATCCTGACGTTGACGAGAATGGACCAGATGCGGTACCAGGTTGTGCCGGTGGAGATGGGGATCCGGGAGTACATCGAGGACCAGATCGAGCGCCTTGAGGGACTTGCGTATCAGAAAAAAATAAAATTGGAATTTTTGCCGGGGGATGAGCATAAAATTATCTCGGATGTGATGCTTTTAGGCCGGGCGTTCTCGAATGTGACATCAAACTGTATCCGATACGCAAAGGAGATGGTCTGGATCTCCGTGGAGGAGAACGGGGAGCAGCTAAAGATCACGATCCGGGACGACGGGCCGGGAATCCTAGAAGACGATCTTCCTCATCTGTTCGATCGCTTTTATAAAGGGAAGAACGGAAATCACGGGCTGGGGCTTTCCATCGCAAAACGCTCCATGGAGTACATGGGAGGCGATATTGCGGCAAAAGCCTCGCCGGAAGGTGCCATATTTACGATCATACTGCCGCAGGATTGCCGCAGCTTTGCCGTAGAAGAATGGACAGAAGTGTGATAAGATGATAACAGTTCAGAGAGTGGACTTGTAAGTGTGATAAGCAGACATTTGCAGATATTCTTTGAATGAACGGAACATGGAAAATATCCACCTATTGAATAAAAAGTAAAATCGGGTGGGTTTCAGATGTTTTAGTATCTCGGGAGCACGAAAGTGTCAAGAGATTGATTATCAGCTTGCAATGAGGAGGACACGAAGATGAAGAGGATTTTATTTTTATTCGGTCTTCTGGTATGTCTTGCGGGAATGCCGTTGACAGCTTTTGCGGATAATAAGACTGCGAAGCAGACGTATGAGACGGCGATCTCGGACAACTGGAAAACGATGTTAAAGAACAGTATTGCACTGGATACGATCAACGCGGAGAACAACACCCACCTTTTAAACTGGCAGGATGTAAAGAACCCGTCGGACGAGGCGGTAAAGCTTGTGGAGAAGATCCGGAAGCTCCAGGCAGAGCAGGAAGAGGATCAGGAGAGCATGGACCCGTACACAAAGGCGAAGAAGACCTGTGACGAGAAGTTAAATGCGGACGGCGCGAATGCGGCGCTGGAGAATATTATCCGGATCCAGAAAGACCGTCTGAGCGATCAGAAGGAACTGCAGGCACTGTGGGCGAAGGTCGACAAACTGCTGAAGTAATTCTGGAATGATTTTTACGAAAGAGGAAACGGCTGTGAAGTGAAATAAAACTTCGCAGCCGTTTTTTGTGCTGTCAGACAGCTGAAATATGCTGCCAGCAGTAAAGGCAAGCCCCCTTTTATCAGATGATTCAACCCTGGAAGTCAGCTAAATCCGGAATATATTCCTTCAGGATCTCCGGATGATAGTTTGCGATCAGTTCCTCCGGAAAGTTTAACTCCTTTAAGAGGGCCTCCGCCCGTCCATGTTCCCCGACAGCCGTCGTAAAGTGGGCATCGCTGTTCATGATAACCGGAACCTTGTATTTCGCACAGAGCGGAAGAATGATCCGGTCATTTTCGTATGCGTGGATGCGGGATCCGCCCGGGGTCAGGGATGTGTTGTTGAGCTCGATCATCCGGTGGTGCTCCTTTGCGGTCTTCACTACCGCCTCGTAGTCCAGCGGGAATTTTCCGTCATCCGGGTGTCCGAGGATCGTGACATATGGATTTTTTAATGCTGTGACGACAGCGAAGGTGTTTTCTTCCCTTGTTCCCGGCTTTAAGCAGAGGTCATGGAGACTGGCAACGGTGTAGGATAACCGCTTTAACATCTTTTCCGACAGGTCGATGGTTCCTTTATAATCTACGATATTTAACTCACAGCCGAATAAAAGGCGGACGCCCTCCAAGACCGGCGGGATCACTTTGAAGTTACAAAACTGCATCTCCCCACAGCTTCCGGGCATGGACGGGGCGTGCTCGGTGATGCCGAGGATCGGCAGGTCCTTTAAAGCGGCGGCATGGACCATCTCCGTGATGGTTCCATAGGCATGTCCGCTGGCGATGGTATGGGTATGCAGGTCAGCATAATCTTTCATGGTGAGTGCCTCCAAAATATATACTATGCGTTACTGCTCACGCTTTGCGCAAACAGTAACTGATTTTGCCGATGCTTCGCATTCCAGATCGGCAAAATCCACTACCGCCACTGTATTGTACGGAATTTTCAGCTCAGAAAACTCCTACCCGTGTACAGTAATTACTATGCACATTTTATCATGATTTTTTTGTGAAAACTATGGCAAATATTCACAGAATATGGTTAAATAGAGAAAGGAATTACTATTCATAATTATGCCGTCCGACGGCGTAAGGGCAGATGGTGAGAAAAGGAGAGATGACATATGGAATCCATGGACGATTACAAAGAGGAGCTGGAAGCCTCCCTTAAAAAAATTAGAGTTGGCGATGTTGTGACAGGTACCGTGATCGATGTGACAGATGACGCGGTGATCGTGGACTTGAAGGCTTACGCGGACGGCGTGATCCGCAAGGACGACCTGAGCGAAGATCCTGATTTCAACATGGCAGAGATGATCCATCCGGGCGACGAGATCACAGCCACCGTGATGGCGACAAACGACGGCGAGGGAAATATGGTCCTCTCAAAGAAGGAAGCAAATCAGGTCCTCGCGTGGGATAAGCTGAAAAATATGATGGAAGAGCGCACCGTTGTCCCGGTAAAGATCGCAGAGATCGTAAACGCCGGCGCCGTTGCGTACCTGGAAGGAATCCGCGGATTTATTCCGGCTTCCCGCCTGAGCGACGAGTATGTGGAAGACTTAAAGGAATTCGACGGAAAGACCATCGAGGTAACCGTTATCACCGCCGACGAGGAGACACACCGCCTCGTATTATCCGGCCGCGAGGCAGCCAGAGAGAAGAAACAGGAAGAGACAAACAAAAAAATTGCAAAATGCGAAGTCGGCGCTGTCATGAAGGGTACCGTCGAGACCTTAAAGGACTACGGCGCATTTGTAGAGCTTGAGAACGGACTTACCGGTCTCCTCCATATCTCCCAGATCAGCACAAAGAGGATCAAACATCCGGGCGCTGTTCTGAAAGAGGGACAGGAAGTACGTGTAAAAATTATCTCCACCGCAAACAACAAGATCAGTCTGTCTATGAAGGAGCTGATCGAGGAGGAAGAGGAGAGAGAAGCTGAGGACACCTACGGATATAAGGAAGAAGGTCAGGCAAGCACAGGTCTTGCGGATCTCTTAAAGGGTCTGAAGCTGTAGCAGAGAACGCGTGAAGACATGGTCGCATGGACGGAACGTTCCCGGCTGCAAAGAAAGGGGGCGTCAGCATGACGAAAGAGTCTGGAGGCTTTGATCAGATCGATCAGTGGAAATCAACAATGTTTTTATACAGCTCCGCGTTAAAATCCATCAACACGAAGATCGAGATCTTAAACAATGAATTTATCCAGTTATACAATTACAATCCGATCGAGCATATCACTTCCCGCTTGAAGACACCGGAGAGTATTGTGAAAAAGCTGAAGAATGATGGATGTGAAGTCTCGATCGACAATATGGTGGAGCACTTAAATGATATCGCGGGAATCAGGATCATCTGTTCCTTTATGTCCGACATTTATCCGATCGCGGATATGATCGCAAGACAGGCAGATATCACGGTCCTGCATGTCAAGGACTACATTAAATACCCGAAGACGAACGGATACAAGAGCTACCATATGGTAGTGACGATCCCGGTCTATCTGTCGGAAGGAAAGCGGGACACGAAGGTCGAGATCCAGATCCGGACTATCGCCATGGACTTCTGGGCATCCTTAGAGCACAAGATCGCTTATAAATTTGAAGGAAAAGCGCCGGATTATCTGGAGCGGGAGTTGAAGTCCTGTGCCGATATGGTGGATATGCTGGACATGAAGATGTTCTCCTTAAACCAGGCGATCATGGCGGTCGAGGAGGAAGAGCGGCGTGTTGAGGAAGAAAAGCGCCGCGAGCGGGAAAAGGCAGAAAAAAGACAGGAAGAACTTGCAGGAAACGGTCCAACGTAGGCCGTTTCCGTTCGTGTTAAGTCAGGTAATTCCAACAGCGAAAATATAAAATTTATGGGCGGATCTGCCGGTACGGAAAATGGAGCACAGGCAGAGCGCCGGAGGAAACATGAGAGTCGTATTACAGAGAGTAAAACATGCGTCGGTCCATGTGGACGGACGGGAGACAGGAGCCATCGGACAGGGATTCCTGATCCTTCTCGGCGTCTCCGACACGGATGACGAGAGCATTGCGGACAAGATGGCGGACAAGATCTGCAAGCTCCGCATTTTTGAGGATGAGAACGGAAAGACGAACCGCTCGCTCCAGGATGTGGACGGCGAGATCCTTGTTGTGAGCCAGTTTACGCTGTACGCGGACTGCAGAAAGGGCAACCGCCCGAGCTTTACTGACGCCGGAGCGCCGGATCATGCGAACCGCCTCTATGAATATTTTATGGAGCGGTGCAGGATGCATGTGGAGAAGGTGGCACATGGGGAGTTCGGGGCAGATATGAAGGTGGACCTGTTAAACGATGGTCCATTTACACTGATGCTCGACAGTAAAGATCTGCTTACAAAGTAAGAGATAAGACACGACAGCTGCATGCAGGGATTTGAACATGTGTCCAGGTCGAAAATGGTTTCCATAAAACAGACTGATTCGGACCAGGCAGCGTGAGTGAGTTGTTATAATTCATAAAATACACATACGGAGGTTTTTAGCATGAACGGCAAAGATCTGGAAAAAGCACTTCTCTGGGAAGCTCCGCACATCGGAGAAAAAGCGCCGGAACAGATTCCGGAGGCGCAGAATTTCTGCGAGGGATACAAGACATTCTTAAATGAGGGAAAGACCGAGAGGGAATGTGTGAAAAAAGCGGTATCGCTCTTAACGAACGCCGGATACAAGGAATTTGACCCGAAGGCGTCCTACAAGCCGGGCGACAAGATCTACTGGGTAAACCGAAAGAAAGCGATCATCGCTTCCACCATCGGAACAAAGGATCTGAACGAGGGATTGCGCATGAACGGCGCCCATATCGATTCCCCGCGCCTGGACTTAAAGCCGAACCCATTATTTGAAAAGGACGAGATCGCCTACTTAAAGCCGCACTACTACGGCGGAATCCGCAAATATCAGTGGGGCACTGTGCCGTTATCCATGCACGGCGTTGTTATGAAGGCGGACGGAGAGACTGTTGAGGTCTCCATCGGCGAGAAAGAAGGCGACCCGCAGTTCTGCGTGACAGACCTTCTCCCGCACCTTGCGGCAGAGCAGAACGGAAGAAAGCTCGGCGAGGGCTTAAAGGGCGAGGAGCTGAACATCATCATCGGCTCCATCCCGTACCATGACGAGGAGAACGAGAAGATCAAGAATCCGGCGAAGCTCCTTGCGATGAAGTTATTGAATGACCGCTACGGAATCACGGAGAAGGATTTCACCCGTGCGGAGATCGAGATGGTTCCGGCATACAAGGCCGTTGATATCGGACTGGACCGCGGCCTCATCGGTTCCTATGGACAGGATGACCGTGTGTGCGCGTATACAGCGCTGATGGCGGAGATTGCTGCGGAGAACCCGGAACACACCACATTCACGATCCTTACAGATAAGGAAGAGATCGGCTCCGTCGGAAATACGGGACTTCACTCTGACTACGTCCACCATGCGGTTGAGGATCTTGCGGAGAGCTTTGGGGCGGACACAAAGACCGTTCTGCGCCATTCCATCTGCCTCTCCTCCGATGTAAACGCGGCATATGATCCGACATTCGCAAGCGTTTACGAGAACAGAAACTCCAGCTATGTAAACAAAGGCTGTGTGCTCACAAAGTACACAGGCGCGAGAGGAAAATCCGGCAGCAGTGATGCCAGCGCGGAGACCATGGCGAAGGTCATCGGTATCATGGAAGAGAATGGCGTTTACTGGCAGACTGGCGAACTCGGCGCCGTTGACGCGGGTGGCGGCGGAACCATCGCCCAGTTTGTGGCGATGATGGATGTGGATGTCGTGGATCTCGGTGTTCCGATCCTTTCCATGCATGCGCCGTTTGAGCTGGCTTCGAAGCTTGATGTGTACAATACATATAAGGCGTTTTGTGCGTTCTACAAATAAGAGATAGTAAAAAGCATCCTGGCGGGATCATGATGATATGATCCTTACAGGATGCTTTTTGATTTTCTCTTAAAATGATGTTGAGGTCAAAAAGTCTTTTGACCTCTCTGATACCAAGATCCAAAATCCTCCTGCAAACAAGCTTGCGGCGGACTTCAGACCTTTGGACACTAATATCTTAAAATTCTGTGAACACCCTTTTTTTTCGCGTGGCGGTATGTTAGAATAAATATCACGCGCGGGTGACCCGGAAAATGGGCGGTGCGCGGGGAAATTGAGACAGAATGGAAGGAAACGAGAACATGAAAAAAATTATAAAAGCAGGCATCTGTGTTGCTGCAGCTGCAATGATCATGACAGGATGCGGAAATAAGAATCAGAATGCTGAGAGCAGCTCCGCGGCTGTAGAGGAGACAGCATCCGCGCCAACTGAGACTGAGACAAAATCTGAGGAAGAACTTCACGACGAGGAGAGCGTCACTCTCGGAGATTACAAGAACCTGACCTTCTCCGCAAAGGAAGAGGAAGTTACTGACGCCAAGATCGAGACAAGATTAAAAGAACTCTGCGCGGAGTACCCGGTAACCATCGAGGGACGCCCGGCTCAGGAAGGTGACACCGCGAATATCGACTACTCCGGCACAAAGGACGGCGAGGCATTTGCAAACGGAACCGAAAAGGGCTTTGACCTGAAGCTTGGCAGTGGCACATTTATCGACGGCTTTGAGGACGGCGTCATCGGCATGAATGTCGGCGATGAGAAAGACTTAAACTTAAAATTCCCTGACAACTACGGCAGCGCTGACCTCGCAGGCCAGGAAGTCGTGTTCCATGTAAAATTAAACCAGTTAAAATCTGAGTCTGACAGCAAGGTGGATGATGATCTCGCAAAACGTTACTACAACGACGATACAGCAACTCTTGACCAGTTAAGAGAGGAAGTACGTGCGGAGCTTCAGGCAGAGGCTGACAGCCAGTTCTTCAACGCGGCAGGAAGCGAGCTCTTAAACGAGGTCATCAACAACTCCGAGGTTACAGCAGACCCGGATGCCGTTGATGATATGTTCAACCAGTTAAAGAGCACATATTCCAGCTATGCAAGCAGCTATGGACTTGAGTTCGATCAGTTCCTCAGCATGTTCCTGGGAACGGACGAGGACGGACTCCGCGACACAGCAGAGAACCTTGTAAAACAGCAGATCATTTTAAATGCGATCCAGGCAGAGGAGAACCTTTCCGCGACAGATGAACAGAAAGATAAGCTCGCTGTTATGAACTACTTCAAGAACGCGGCGCAGATGATCACGACCTACGGCGAGGATTCCGCAAACCAGATCTTCGATATGGGCGCTGTTTACTACTACCTGATCGACAACTCCACATATGTAGAGGCACCGGAGACAGAAGCCGAGACAACAGAGGCTGAGAATATTCTCGAAGAGAAAGAGACTGCTGCAGAGGAGAGCGAGAGCAGCTCCGCAGTGAACTAATACGGAGATCATGAAGAGAAAAGCATTATTTTTTGATATCGATGGGACGCTCCTGGTGGATGCGTCGAAGGAACTCCCGAAGAGCGCGGCCCTTGCTTTAACGGAGGCGCGCCGCGCCGGACATCTGGTATTTATCAATTCCGGCCGGACGAGATGCCTGATGAAGGATGTTGAGGGAAAAGTACCGGTGGACGGCTACCTCTGCGGCTGCGGAACCTACATAGAGGCGGAGGGAAAAGCCCTGCTCCACAGAAAGATCTCCGCAAAACGCCGTTGGGAGCTCCAGAAGGCGATCCTCGAGTGTAAACTTGACGGAATCTTAGAGGGACCGAAGGCGTGTACGGTGCAGGTCGGTGTCTCCCACATGGACGAGATCGAGCATGTGAAAAATGTGGTCTACAAGAACCAGGGATTGGCCAGCGCGGACTGGAATACGGAGTTAGTGGATTTCGATAAGTTCTGTGTTCTTGCGGATGAGAACAGTGACGAGGAAGGTTTTTTAAAGATCCTGGCACCGGACGTGACCGCCATCGACCGGGGACACGGACTCTATGAGTGCGTGCCGACGGGGTACGATAAGGCGACGGCGATGGAAGTGATCTTAAAGAGATATGGGATCGCGAGGGAAGATTCCTACGCCTTTGGGGACAGCATGAACGATCTGGCGATGATCCGGTATGCCGGAAACAGCATTATTATGGAGAAACATGCGAAGGGGCTTGAGCCCTACGCAACTTTCATCACCAAAGATGTCGAAGACGACGGGATCGCCTGGGCGTTTGAGCAGCTTCATATCATATAAGAGAAAATCTGGCGGCAGTCTTGCTTTTTTTGGCGGGACTGCCGCTTTTTTATGTAACAGGAAATTCCGAGGAATTCCCTGTTACATAAAAAGGCACTAACGTGCCAAAGATGCGCACTCGCGCGAAGATGTAGATTGTCGCAAGCGACCGCGCGAGGCGCGAGAATGTGCCAAGGCACATTCTTTTTTATATTGATTTCGCTGTTGCACGAGGTCTGCCGTTTGTGGGCAGCAGGAGTCTTGCGGCGCAGAACTTTGTCCATGCATATCGTGTGTCCTTCGAACCGTGTCGAAACTTGCGTTCAAAAACCACTTTTCAATTGCCGGAAAATGTATTATATATTTAAGTAAAAGGAAGTGGACGCAGGAAAGGGCGGCTGCTGACGAGGCGTAAGGGGGACGAAAACAATGAGCATGGAGAGACATTGCAAAAATGCTCTGGAAGAAGAAAACCAAAGGCTTCGCGAAGAGAACGACAGGCTGATGGACATTGTGGTACAGATGAAATGCACACTGAACCGCCTGGTGAAAGAGTATATTACGGAAAGTAAATAGTGAGGAAAGGCAGCGCAGGCGAGTATCACTGGGAGAAGATCAGCGGAAGATGGCAGTTCATCGATGGAAGGTGGTATTATCTGAATCCTGTCTCCGACGGAACCAGAGGAATTATGTGCGCAAGGAAGAGAACTCCGGACGGCTGGCTTGTAAAAGAGGACGGCAGTTGGGATGAAGAAGCAGGAAGATAAAAGGATAATTACAGTATAGAGATAAAAGGTGCCGGACTCTGAGCGAGAGAGTCCGGCACCTTTGCAATTATGCATTTTGTAAGAGTCCCAGAGGACTCAAACTTTATCTATGGTGTGGATGGTCAGCGTTACTGCACGATTCCGGTCGTATCCACGGTCCAGATTTTGCCGTTCGCGTCTTTGATGTCCTTATATCCGCGCCCTAACTCCGGCTTCTCGGAGGAAGTGGAGGAAGCGGATGCTTTCTGCACGTTTCCGGCGGTCCCTACGAGGTAGGTCACACCGTTTAAGACGGCCGGTGCATATCTCTGGTCGGCGGTGGCGTCCTGTCTTTTTCCGTAGACGTAGAGGATGCCGTCGCGGAGCCCGTGGTAGCCCTGTCCTTTCTTGTCACCGTCGGTGTGGAAAAACCAGTTCTCGGTCTCACCGGTCTCCTCGTTGTAGATCGCCTGTTTTCCGGTCTTTACGATACCGTCCTCACCGAAGTAAAAGTTTGCGATCTCATCGTTCGCCACGTTCGCGATCTGTCTGCCTGTCTGCATGATTCCCAGGTCACTGAACGCATACTTTTTCGCGTTGATGGTGAACAGGGAATTTCCCTTTTTATCGGAAACATACGGCTTTCCGGCCTTAAAGTAGAAGGTGTAGACCTCATCTGCAGCGTGGATCCCGGAAATGCCCTCGATGGAGCGGAAACCTTCGGCGCGCTTTCCGTCCCCGGCTGTTCCGTAGTACTGGTAGTCGGTGATCTTCGGGGATGCGGCGTTGCTGTCTGTCACGTCAGACTTGGACGGCATCAGGACCCAGCCCGTCTGCATCTTTCCGTCGATGAAGGTGTAGTAGCTTCCGTCGATCTTCTTATCGTACTGGGTGGTCACCATCTTGCCGTCGGAATTGAAGTAGTACCAGCTCTCGGAAGCGCCCGGTGCGTGGCTGTTTTCCTCTAAACGGATCCAGCCGGTCCGCATGAAACCGTCTTTTTCTGTTCCGAGGTAGTAGGTCGCCCCGTCAATCTCCGTCTTTCCTGTTGCCATATGGCCGGATTCATCGAAATAGTACCATTTGGAGTCGAATTTCACCCACTTGGAGACAGCGGACTTCCCGTCCTTCTCAAAGTAGTACCAGAAGGTATCCGGTGTCTCCGGGGAGTCCGGATCTTCCTCATTCTTTAACTCCACCCATGCGTTTGTGACCATCTTTCCTTCGTCATCCACATAGTACTCGTCGATCTTCGCGCTTTTTACGATCTGTCCATCTTCACCGAGATAGAACCAGTCTTCTCCGCGCTTTCTCCAGGCATCGGTGGTGAGGTACCCGTCCTCATCGTAGTAGACCTTTGCGTCGCCTTCTGTCACCCAGCCGTAGGATGCCGCATAGACCGGCAGGCCGGAGACCATCATCATAAATGCTGCCGCGGACAAGACCGCAGCAATCTTTGTCTGTTTTTTCATAATCGTTTTCTCTCCTTTTTGATATGAAAATTGAAATGTTTTGTCGTGGTGTTTTCGTTTACGGGCTGATTATAACAGGCTGTGGAGGCCGGATTCCAGTGTAGGTTCCTGGCATATCTGGAACGCCGTGGAAAGCATTTCATGGGATGGAAAATGCGGAAAATTAAGGCGGAGAGTGCCGCCGGGGAAGACCTGCGAAAACCGTAACTGTTCAGTACCTTCACAGTTACATGCAAAAATCCATTCCAAATCGGCTACGCCGATGGGATTTTTGCCTTTTAGCCTAGGTTTTCTTACGGTCAGCGCAGCAAGTGCGCAGACCTACTGAACAGTTACTGAAAACCTTACAAAAATATGATCTACTGGACGGTATGCGGTCCGCATGGTATAATCTAGAAAGGTATATTTGGTACAAATTCAGCCATGCACCCAGGTAAATGAAAACGAGAAGAGTTGTAGGGTTGAATTTGTCGATTTGAGAGAGGAGAAGGTTTCACTTATGAGAATGAAGGTTTCTGATTATATTGCCCAGAAGCTGGTAGACGAGGGCATCACCGACGCGTTTATGGTGACGGGTGGAGGCGCGATGCACCTGGATGACGGGCTTGGACACCAGCCGGGACTGCATTGCTATTTTAACCATCACGAGCAGGCCTGTGCCATCGCAGCCGAGGCCTACGCGAGAATCCATAACAAGATCGCGGCTCTCTGCGTGACAACAGGTCCTGGCGGAACAAACGCGATCACCGGAGTAGTCGGCGGATGGCTCGATTCGATCCCGATGCTCGTCTTATCCGGACAGGTCCGCTATGACACGACCGCCCACAGCACAGGACTGGGGATCCGTGCGATGGGGGATCAGGAATTCGAGATCACAAAGGCGATCGACTGCATGACAAAGTACAGCGAGATGGTGCTGGATCCGATGCGGATCCGTTTCTGTCTGGAGAAATCGCTTTATCTGGCGCAGACAGGAAGACCGGGCCCGTGCTGGCTCGATATTCCGTTGAATGTTCAGGGGGCTTACATTGAGACGGAAGCGCTTCTCGGATTTGATAAGGACGATTACGAAGCAGGCGGAACCGGCTGGTCCGGTCACGGAACCGGATGTTCCGGATGTACGATCTGCATGATGAATAAAGTTGAAGGAAAACCGGCAATGATCCCGTCCGATGTGAGCGGACAGGGCGAAAAACGTGTGAAACTGCCGGATCCTGTGACAGTAGAGCAGGCGAGAGAAATCTTAAAGAAGGTCCGCGAGGCGAAGCGCCCGGTGATCAATGCCGGAAACGGAATCCGGATCGGAAAGGCGTTCGATGTATTCGCGAGAGTCGTAAAGAAGCTTGGGATCCCGGTTGTCACTGGCTGGAACAGCATCGACTGCATGTATGACACAGACCCGCTCTATGTGGGACGTGCCGGACATATGGGTGACCGTGCCGGAAACTTTGCAGTACAGAACAGCGATCTCTTATTGTCGTTGGGAAGCCGTCTCTCGATCCGTCAGGTGGGCTATAACTACCCGACCTGGGCGAGAGAGGCCTATGTGATCTACAATGATATCGACGCCGAGGAGTTAAAGAAACCGACGGTCCATGTTGACATGCCGGTCCATGCGGACGTCAAGGATCTTCTTGAGAAGCTGGAGCTCGTCCTCGACGAGGAAGAGTTCGATCCGAACGGCGGAGCAAAGGACAAAGAAGCCGTAGACTGGTGGATCAGACGATGTCAGGAATGGAAAGAAAAATATCCGGTCGTTCTTCCGAAACACTATGAGGCTGGAGATGACGAGCCAGCAAATGTTTACGCGGCGATCAAGGAGATCAGCAGGCGCGGCGAGGAAGATCAGATCACCGTTGTGGGAAATGGCTCCGCGTGCGTGGTAGGCGGACATGCCTATGAGATGAAGAAAGGACAGCGGTTCATCAGCAACTCTGCCATCGCGTCCATGGGCTACGATCTTCCGGCAGCCATCGGTGCCTGGGTCGCAGACCATACAAAGGACATCATCCTTGTGACAGGTGACGGAAGTATCCAGATGAATCTTCAGGAGCTCCAGACCATCGTTCACCATCATATGGGAATCAAGATCTTCCTGATCAACAACGGTGGTTACCACTCCATCCGCCAGACCCAGAAGACCCACTTCCATGAGCCGTTAGTGGGAATCGGCGTGGACAGCCACGACTTAAGCTTCCCGAGCATGGAGAAGCTTGCGTGGGCATACGGTTATCCGTATGTGGCAGCCCACCACAACAGCGAGCTCGGCGAGGCGGTGGAGAAGACACTTGCCATGGACGGTCCGGTGATCTGTGAGATCTTCGTAGATATGAAACAGGGCTTCGAGCCGAAGGCAGCCGCAAAGATGCTGTCGGACGGAACTATGGTATCCGTACCGCTCGAGGATCTGGCTCCGTTCCTTCCGGAGGAAGAGCTGAAGGAAAATATGATTATTCCGTTAGTAGAGAATAAATAAGAAGGTTCAGTGTGCCTGGGACATGGAACTTAGAAGAAAATGCAAGATGGTTCAGAAAATTCCTACCCGTGTACAGTAACATCATGTACAATATACTGGCAATCGGGAATAAGATGGATGATTGATCAGTGTTAAATGAGGAAAGGGGCAGCAGAATATGAATATCATCATGACAGGTTCGACGAGCTTTGTCGGCGCGGCAACGGTGCGGGAACTCTTACGGAGAGGGCACACGGTGACCGCCATTGTGCGCCCCAAATCCTCAAAACTTGATACGATCCTTGAGGGAAATGAGGAGGCACTTTTATCCGGGCGTCTTCTCGTGACGGAAAATGATCTTTCCGAGCCGGAAAAACTTTTAGAAAAAGTGACAAAACCGCAGGACGTGTTCTGCCATTTCGGCTGGGGAGGATCCGGGAGCGCGTCAAGAACGGACAAGGCGCTTCAGGAGAAGAATATGGAGATCTCCCTGGAGACGATTCGGACGGCGAAAGCCCTAGGCTGTAAAAAGTTCCTGTTCTCCGGCTCCCAGGCGGAGTACGGAATGCACCAGGATCTGATCACGGAGAACACGGTCTGCGAGCCGAAATCCTTGTATGGAGAGGCGAAGCTTGCCATGCGGGAAAAGGGAGAAAAACTCTGTGATGAACTGGGATTGCGGTACATTCACGCCAGGATCTTCAGCGCCTACGGCCCCGGGGACCACCCGTGGACGTTAGTGGAGTCCTGTTTGGACATATTCTTAAGTAATAAGGAAATGTCCCTGGGGGCATGTACCCAGAAGTGGAATTTCCTCTATATCGACGATCTGGCTAGAGGGATGGCGGCACTCTGCGAAGCCCCGGAAAGTGCGTTTGAGGGACTTGAAAATCCTGTATTTAACTTCGGCGGTGCTGAGACAAAGGTATTAAAGGAATTTGTGGAGGAGATCCACGAACTCTGCGGCGGACAGGGCGAGAGCCAATACAACACCCGCGGGGAGAACGCCGAAGGTCTGATCAATCTGATGCCGTCCATCGAAAAGCTGGAGACGGTGACGGGATGGAAGCCAGAGGTCGATTTCAAGACCGGAATTACAAGGATGATCGCGCTCAGAAAGAGAACCATTTAACTGAACGAGAAAGCAATTCTGGGGTGGCAGAGAGGGCAGCAATCAGTTGAAAATGCAGACCGATCACAGATTGGGAAAAAATGCCGCGAAATACGTCGAGTATTGACAAAACAGAAAAAATGGTTACAATGATAAAAGTTAAAGACTAGGCAACAATTTAGAAAAAAAGTTCAGCAGATCGGCGCCCGCCGCACTGCTGAAAGAAACTGACAAAGGTGCCCGAAGGTACCGGTCAGGTAAAATTTAAGGAAGAAGAAAATATAACATGAAAAAAATCAGCGTTTTGATTCCATGCTATAACGAGGAGGAGAATGTCGTTCCGATCAGCGAAGCTGTCATCGGCATTATCACAAAAGAACTGCCTCAGTACGACTATGAGCTGGTCTTCATCGACAACGACTCCACCGATAAGACGAGAGAACTGCTCCGCATGCTCTGCGCGAAGAATCCGAAGATCAAGGCGATCTTCAACGCGAGAAACTTTGGACAGTTCAATTCTCCATATTATGGAATCCTTCAGGTAACCGGTGACTGCGTGATCTCCATGGTGGCGGATTTCCAGGATCCGGTGGAACTGATTCCGAAGTATGTCCACGAGTGGGAGAATGGCTATAAGATCGTCATCGGAATCAAGACGAGCAGCAAAGAGAACCCGGTGATGTACTGGCTCAGAAGCTGCTACTACAAACTGATCCGGAAATTATCCGACGTGGAGCAGATCGAGCACTTTACAGGCTCCGGACTCTACGACAGACAGTTTATCGAGGTCTTAAGAAACTTAAACGATCCGACCCCGTTCCTTCGCGGGATTGTTGCGGAGTTGGGCTTTAAGAGAAAAGAGATCCCGTACGAGCAGCCGAAGCGCCGCGCGGGGAAGACCCACAATAACTTCTATAAATTATATGACGCGGCGATGCTCAGCTTTACGTCCTACACAAAAGCGGGCCTGCGCCTGGCAACCTTTTTCGGCGCCTTCTGCGGTGGCGTGAGCTTTATCGTAGCAGTCATATATCTGATCATGAAACTCTTATATTGGGACCGCTTTATGGCAGGTATGGCGCCGCTTCTCATCGGAATGTGTTTTCTTGGATCTGTCCAGATCTTCTTTATCGGCCTGCTTGGCGAGTATATCATGAGCATCAATACCCGTGTGATGCACCGCCCGCTCGTTGTGGAGGAGGAGCGCATCAATTTTGATACACCGGCCGGTGCACAGGAGGAAGTATGAGGTACAGTGTTGAAGTGATGAGAGTCCGGGAGCAGACGATCCAGTTAAATGGCTGGGCTGTTGAGAGCAACCCGGATTCCGTGATCACCTACCGGGTCGAGGATGAAGTGGGACAGCCGGTGGAGGCAAAGATCGTTCCGACGAGAAGAGATGACGTGAGCCAGATCTATTATAAGAAGATCATCGACCGTGATCTCGGCTTTGATATCCGTTTTCCGTATGAACATGGAAAGAATTATTATCTTGTGATCTGCGGCGGGAAGAAGACGACCCGTGTGAAATACAGCGATATGACGATCCGCAGAAAGACCGGCGCGGCAAACCGCAAGGTACAGAAGCTCATGAACCTTATGAACATGGAGACAGTCCATGTTGCCTGGGACTTCTTAAAGGAAAATGGCCTGAAAGCCCTGATCTTAAAATCCAAGCACAAGATCCAGGGGATTGATGACGATTACGACTACGCAGAGTGGTGGAATCTCACGAAACCGTCAGAGGAAGAGCTGGAAGAGCAGAAGAAAAAGAAGTTCGATTATATGCCGAAATTTTCGATCGTGATCCCGGTCTATAAGACTCCGGAGAAATTCCTGAAGGAAATGCTGGACTCCATCGTGGAGCAGACCTACGCGAACTGGGAACTCTGCATCGCGGACGGCAGCCCGGCGGGTGAGAGTGTCGAGACTGTTTTAAAGAAATATGCGGAGAAAGACGCGAGGATCCGCTATCAGGTACTGGGGGAAAACCGCGGTATCTCCGGAAATACGAACGCCGCCCTTGAGATGGCAGAAGGTGATTTCATTGTTCTTGCGGATCATGATGACCGTCTGACACCGAACGCGCTCTTTGAGTGCGCGAAAAAACTGAATGAGAATGAAAACTGCGATGTCCTCTATTCCGATGAGGACAAGCTTGACATGGATGGGGATGAACTGTTCGACCCGCATTTCAAGCCGGATTTCAATCCGGACCTGTTGACGAGCGTCAACTATATCTGCCATCTGTTTGTGGTGAAAAAAGAACTGCTCGATAAAGTCGGCGGTTTCCGGGCGGAATATGACGGAGCTCAGGATTACGACTTTATTTTCCGCTGTACAGAGAATGCAAAGCAGATCTGCCATATCCCGAAGGTGCTCTATCACTGGCGCTGCCACCCAAATTCCACGGCGAGCAACCCGGAGAGCAAGCTTTATGCCTTCACAGCCGGTTCCCGTGCCATCATGGACCACTATAAGAGAGTAGGAATTGAGGCAGAAAAGGTAGAAAAGGGCGTGGATTACGGGATCTATCACACGACGTTTAAGATCAAGGATGATCCGCTTGTCTCTGTAATTATCCCGAACAAGGACCACACCGTGGATCTCGACAACTGCATCCGCCCGATGCTGACGGAGGGAACCTATAAGAACCTGGAGTTCGTCATCGTGGAGAACAACAGTACGGAACAGGCGACCTGGGATTACTACGAGAAGATCCAGAAGGAGTTCCCGAACGTGCACGTTGTCCGCTGGGAGAGAGAGTTCAACTACTCCGCGATCAACAACTTCGGCGTACAGCACGCAAAGGGCGAGTACCTTCTGTTTATGAACAACGATATCGAACTGATCGCAAAGAATTTTGTGGAAGAGATGCTTGGCTTTGTCCAGAGGGAGGACGTGGGGATCGCCGGTGCGAGACTGCTCTACGAGGATGACACGATCCAGCACGCCGGTGTTGTTATCGGTTTCGGCGGTATCGCCGGTCATACGTTTATCGGACTTCATAAATCCGAGAACAGCTATTTCAATCGCGCGATGTGTGCCCAGGATTACAGCGCGGTCACAGCGGCCTGCATGATGAGCAAGCGTTCCGTATTTGACGCTGTGGGGGGATTTACAGAAGAGCTCGCGGTGGCTTTCAATGATATTGATTACTGCATGAAGGTGAGAAAGCTCGGAAAACTTGTAGTATACGCGCCTTATGCGGTGCTTCACCACTATGAATCTAAGTCCCGCGGACTTGAGGACACACCGGAGAAGGTGGAGCGATTTAACCGTGAGATCGCCACCTTCGCGAAGCGCTGGCCGGAGATCCTGAGAGACGGAGATCCGTACTACAATCCGAACCTGACACTGAGAAAATCAAATTTTGCGCTGCGTGACCTGAAAAAGGAAAAAATCGGGGAACCATATAAACTGGAGGTACCGTTAGACGAATGAAGACAACGATCATAATTCCGAATTACAACGGACTTTCGTTTATGGAACCGTGCTTTGAGGCACTGGAAAAGCAGACGACAAAGGATTTCAAGATCCTGGTGGTGGACAACGGTTCCATGGACGGCAGCGTGGAGTGGCTGAAGGAGCGGGAGATCCCGTCGATCTTTCTTCCGGAAAACACTGGCTTTTCCGGTGCGGTAAACGTGGGGATTAGGGCGGCAGATACGCCTTATGTGATCTTATTAAATAATGATACAAAAGTGGCTCCCCACTACGTCGAAGCGTTGGAGAGGGCCATGGACCGGTCGGAGAAGATCTTTTCCGTCAGCAGCAAGATGATCCAGATGTACCATCCGGACCTCATGGACGATGCCGGAGACATGTACAGCGTCCTCGGCTGGGCGTTCCAGCGGGGCGTCGGGCGTCCGGAAAAGCTTTATAAAAAGAGCTGCCGCGTCTTTACGGCGTGTGCCGGTGCGGCAATCTACCGCCGGGAAGTGTTTGAGACCATCGGATACTTCGATGAGATGCATTTCGCCTACCTCGAGGATATCGATGTGGGATACCGGGCGAAGCTTTACGGATATGACAACGTATTCTGCCCGGAAGCTGTGGTGTACCATGTAGGCAGCGGGACAAGCGGATCGAAGTATAATTCCTTTAAGGTGAAGCTTGCCGCGAGGAATAATGTGTATCTGAATTACAAAAATATGCGCACCTGGCAGTTACTTTTAAATTCTCCGTGTCTTCTCGCGGGAACATTTGTAAAGTTCCTGTTTTTTAAAAAGATGGGATTCGGAAAAGACTATGTGTCCGGATTCCTTGAGGGGATCAGAACATTAAAGAACTGTAAACGCGTCCCTTCCTTTAAAGGAAGAATACAGCGGGAGATCGGGATCCAGCTTGAGCTGATCGCCGGAACCGCAGTCTATGTTTATGAGTTTTCCAGGAGACAGGCGGCGAAGCTTGGAGCGAAAGTCTGAGATTCTTCGCCGGACGCTGTGGGGCCGGCTCAGTGCGGATAGGCTGAACGGCTGCTTTTATGCAAAATAAACGAATAATTTACGGAAATCTCAGATTTTCTTAAGAAATCGTTTATATGCAAATGGGTAAATTTTATGTATACTATGTATGCATATTTTTTATGATGGCGGTACTATGTCCGGAGGAGTGACCTTAGAAAGGCAGTCTGCCGGGGCATGGTATAGTTGAAAATACCTGCCGTGGGGAATTGGCTGGCGCAGCTGTGCATGCGCTGACCACGGAAAGAATTCTGACCGGCATGTTCCTTGGAAAACAGGGTGAAAATTATATGATCAAAGATAATCAGAAGAGCCTCAACCGTTTTCACGTTGTGCTTGACGCCTTCGTGACCGCATTCTCTTATCTGCTTGCATGGTTTATCGTAATCGGAAGCGGATGGGCGAACCTGCTCGGAAAACGGACACTTGAGGTCGGTTTTTATTTTGGCGCGCTCCTTGTCATTATTCCGGCGTATCTGCTTTTGTACTCCTTTTTTGGACTGTACACGCCGAAGCGTGTACTCGGACGCAGAAATGAATTCGGAAAGATATTCAAGGCAAACACGATCGGACTCCTTATTTTTGGTCTGATCCTGTACTTTGGAAGAAAAGAGCCGCATCTCTACAACTTCTCCCAGAGACTGGTCGTATATTTCTATGTGCTGAACGTGGCGTTTATGACCATTGAGCGGAATGGAATCCGGATCGTGCTTCGTTCCATGCGCTCAAAAGGATACAATCAGAAACATATCCTGTTAGTTGGTTACTCTTCCGCAGCGGAAGGGTTTATCGACCGGGTAAACAAGAATCCGGAATGGGGGTACACGATCCGCGGGATCATTGATGATACGAAGGAACGCGGAAGTGAGTATAAGGGAGTAAAGGTCATCGGTTGCATCGAGGACCTCGACTATATTTTAGAGCAGAACAGTCTCGATGAGATCGCCGTCACACTGAGCCTGAGCGAGTATGAAAAACTCCGCCATATCGTTGCTCTCTGTGAAAAATCCGGCGTGCACACGAAGTTTATCCCGGATTACGGGAACATTATCCCGACGATCCCGTATATGGAAGATCTCCAGGGCCTGCCGGTGATCCATATCCGCCGCGTTCCGTTGAATGATCCGATGAACGCGATGGTAAAGAGAGCCGTCGATATCGTGGGTGCGATCGTGGGGATCGTACTTTTCTCCCCGATCATGCTGATCGTGGCAGTGCTCATCAAGCTGACATCTCCGGGACCGATCATTTTTTGTCAGGAACGAGTCGGCCTTCACAACCGGCCGTTTAAAATGTATAAATTCCGTTCCATGACGGTTCAGGATCCGGGCAAGGAGAAGAGCCGCTGGACAACAAAGGGAGATGCCCGTGTAACTCTCATCGGAAAAATTATCCGCCGTACAAGCATCGACGAGGTGCCGCAGTTCTTTAATATCCTGATTGGTGATATGAGTCTTGTGGGTCCGAGACCGGAACGGCCATTTTTCGTTGAAAAATTTAAGGAAGAAATCCCGCGATATATGATCAAGCATCAGGTCCGTCCGGGCCTTACCGGCTGGGCGCAGGTGAATGGTTACCGTGGAGACACTTCGATCATTAAACGGATCGAGCATGATCTCTATTATATCGAGAACTGGACACTTGGTCTTGATTTCAAGATCATGTTCCTGACGGTTTTCAAGGGATTCATCAATAAAAACGCTTACTAAGACGAGGACAAATGACATGAATTATGAAGACGAATTAGACCGTTCCCGCGCCAGAAAGAGCAGACGGCGTGAGAGCGAGAGTGAGACGTCCGCAAAACGCCGCACTCACAGGACGGAAGATCTGTATTCTATGAGTGCTGACCCGGGAAGCCGTGCAGGCCGTGCCGCAGCAAAGAGCCATGGGGCAGCTTCCTACAATCACAGAAGACGGAAAAACGGAAACAAGAAGAAAAAGATCATCATCGGTGTTCTGATCGCCCTGATCGTTCTGGTCCTGGGTTTTGCCGCAGCGGTATACGGCTATATCCAGCACAACTTCGGAAAGATGAACGGACAGAATAATTTTGATATTGCGGACGTTCGGAATGAGAACATCTCTCTGGAAATGAGAGATAAGATGGAAAAAGGCTACTGGACCATTGCGGTATTTGGCCTGGACTCCCGTGACAATTCCACAGGAAAAGGCAACCAGTCCGATGTTATCATGATCGTGAACTTAAATCGTGAGACCGGAGAGATCAAGCTGGCATCCGTATTCCGCGACACTTACCTGAATGTGAGCGACAAGAACACATACAATAAGATCAACGCGGCATATGCGATGGGTGGTCCGGAACAGGCCGTAAAAGCCCTGAATAAGAATCTGGATCTCAACATCACCCACTATGTAGCGTTCAACTGGAAGGCAGTCGCAACAGCGATCAACATCCTCGGCGGTGTCGACATCGATATCAGTAAGTCCGAGTTCTACTACATCAACGCGTTCATCACAGAGACGGTAAAAGGTACCGGAATTGGTTCTGTACAGTTAAAGAAAGCAGGTGTGAACCATCTGGATGGCGTACAGGCCGTTGCCTATGGACGTCTTCGTCTGATGGACAGTGACTATGCGCGTACAGAGCGCCAGAGACTTGTAATCCAGAAGGCATTCGAGAAGGCGAAAAAGGCAGACTTTGCGACATTAAACAGCCTGATCGGCAATATGTCCGCGATGTGCGCGACAAATATCAATATGAATGATATCCTTCCGATGGCGAAGAATGTCACGAAATACCATCTCGGTGAGACGACCGGATTCCCGGCAGCCCGCGGAGAGCAGAAGATGAAGATCGGCAAGCTGAAATTGTCCTGTGTTATCCCGCAGACACTCGTGAGCAATGTTACAAGCCTTCACAAGTTCCTCTATGGTGAAGAGGACTACAAGCCATCCAGCACGGTCCAGACGATCAGCAATAAGATCGCTGAACTTACTGGACTGAATAAGGCTGGCAAGGAAATCGATCATGTAGCGACGGATCAGGGATATATCCCGAAGGGCGAGACGGAGGCCACGACACTTTCCGCTGAAGAGGAGAGTAAGAAAGAGAGTCAGGAAGAATCCCAGATGGAGTCCATGCTCGAAGAATCCAAGAAGGAATCTGAGAGCACGGGTGAAACTGAGACAGGACCGGACGGCAAGCCGATCGAAACTTCTTCCGGAAGCCATGAGACCAGCGCCGCTTATGAGACGGATGAGCATGGAAATATCTATGTGAAGCCGACAGAGAGTCACGCAGTGAGCCCGACAGATGAGGCGGAGACTTCCACGGAGGAGTTCCGTCCGTCAAATCCGCAGGAGACCACAGCGGAGAATCCGGTGGGACCGGGATATGAAAAGTCCACCGCTGTTCCGGAGGCGACCACAAGCGCCGGCCCGGCAGCCCAGACAGAAGGACCGAGTTCTGTGACTGTTCCAGGCGGAACAGTTGCACCGGAAGGTCCGGCTGCTGGAGTTTAGGAACAAGGGCCAGGCAAAAAGGTTATAAAGGAAATATAGGATCTTAAGGATCAAGACGCATCGTCTGATTGATTTGGAAGAAATATTCCAGACTACCAGATGGTGCGTCTTTTTTTGCGTGCAGCGGGCCATATCCATACCTGTGCGATAACGGTACTACTGTGAAAAATCTCGACAAATGGCTGATTTTTTTGAATTCGCGGTAGTCCGGCACAGTGGAAAGGTTTTACCCGGCTATATTTTCAAACGAAAATCTGAATTTACAATTTACATAGATTATACAAAGTAGTTACCGAACCATGGTTTTTGGTTTCGGGGATTCGTGATAAAAATAATACTGTACAGAGAAAGAAAAAACGTAACTATTCAGTACCTTCATAGTTACGTGCAAAAATCCATTCCAGATCAGCTTCGCTGATGGGATTTTTGCCTTCCAGCCTATGTTTTCTTACGGTCAGCGCAGCAAGTGCGCAGACCTACTGAACAGTTACGAAAAAACAAAAACAAAGACCTTTGAGGAGGAGAAAAGAATTATGAAAACAAGAAAAGTAATGGCACTTGCAGGTGCAGGAGTATTAGCAGTCAGCATGATGACAGGATGCGGAAGCAGCAGTAGTACAGCATCCACGACAGCAGCAGCGACAACAACTGCGGCAGCAGCAGAGACAGCAAAAGAAGCAGCGACAACAGCAGCAGAGAAAAAAGCAGATCTTACAGGATCGATCACAGCGGCAGGTTCTTCCGCATTAAAACCGCTGGTTGACGATGCAGCAGACATGTTTATCGAGAAATACCCGGACGTTTCCATCACGATCGACGCAGGAGGATCCGGAGAGGGCTTAAAGCAGGTTTCCGAGGGAACCGTAAATATCGGTAACTCCGATGTTGAGGCCTCCGCAAAGCTTGACGAGACACAGGCAAAAGAGCTTGTTGATCATCAGGTATGCGTAGTCACAATGGCTCCGATCGTAAACAACGATGTAAAAGAAGGCGGCGTTGAGGATCTTACAAAACAGCAGCTCATCGACATCTTCACAGGAAAGACAACAAACTGGAAAGAGGTTGGCGGACCGGATGAGAGCATTGTCCTTGTAACAAGACCGACATCTTCCGGTACAAGAGCAACCTTCCAGAAATACGCTCTCGACGGAAACGAGGAAGCTTCCAACACTTCCATGGAAACAGATGATTCCGGTGTTCTTCTTCAGAATGTAAAAGATACAAAGGGTGCGATCGGATATGTAGCACTTTCCTATCTGACAGGTGATGCGGGAGTTGCAACTGTAGCGATCGATGGCGCAGAGCCGACACTTGAAAATACATACGCTGGAAAATATCCGGTATGGACATTTGAGCATATGTATACAAAGGGTGAGCCGGACGAGGTAACAAAAACATTCCTTGACTATATCATGTCCGATGAGTACGGAGCAAAGATGGAATCCTTAGGATACGGCGTATCTTCCAAGATGACAAATACTGAGCATTAATTGAGACAAAACTTAAGACCGGGCAGTGAGCCATGATCCGACCGGATGAAAGAAAAAAGAGGACATGGACAAGAGAGCTGCGAAACAGGGGCGGGGCAGACGAATCTGGCCCGCCCCGATATGATTTATGATAGAATTTGCTTCGAATATCGGAAGCAGGAGGACTTATGAAGAATGGTAAAGAAAAAAGCATGTTCGTCAGAGAATATCTGTGGCGGGATCTGATGACCGTCTGTGGACTGTGCGTAATTCTTCTGACGATCGTGATCGGCGCGTTCCTTGTATACAAGGGATCATCCACATTCCTGGTTTACAGACATTCCTTCCTGGAATTCTTAGGATCTGCAGACTGGGCACCGGAAGATAATATGGCAGGCGGCGGCAGCATCGGTGCGCTGATCTTCATCGCTGGGTCGCTCTGCACCTGCGGCCTGGCACTTCTTATCGCGACTCCGTTTTCCCTGGGATCAGCGATCTTCATCACGGAGATCTCCCCGAAGTTCGGAGAGAAATTCTACCGCCCGGTAGTCGAGATCTTTGCCGGAATCCCATCGGTTGTCTACGGATGGGTGGGACTCACAGTGCTTGTACCGGCGATCAAGACCGTGTTTGACCGTCAGGTGGGACATTCTATCCTGGCAGCGGGGCTGGTCCTCGCGGTCATGATCTTCCCGACGATCACAAGTGTTGCGGCGGATGCCCTTCACTCCGTACCGAAGGAATGCAGAATGGCAGCGTACGGACTTGGCTCCACCCGCTGGCAGACCATATACCGGATCGTAGTTCCGGCGGCAGCGCCTGGAATCATTTCCGGCGTGATCTTAGGTCTCGCGAGAGCCTTCGGTGAGGCCCTGGCGGTTGCCATGGTCATCGGTCAGACAACAGCGCTTCCCACAAGCATTTTTTCAACGACAAAGACTCTGACCACCGAGATCGCGGCCCAGATGGGCAACGCCATGGAGGGCGGCGAGATGAAATCCGCACTCTGGACCATGGCACTACTGTTATTCGCAATCTCCCTGTTCTTCATCTTCCTGATCCATCATGTGACAGCGGTGAAGCCGGAGAAAGAAGAAAAAACAAGCACTTCCGTGAAAATAAGCACGACCGCGGTGCCGGTAAAGCAGTTCGCAGCAAAGGGGGAAAATTAGACCATGGAAAGTAAGATCAGACGTTCACGCGATGTGGACCGTGTTATGACAGTCATTTTCTACCTGGTTGCGATCTTCTTCTTCGCTCTTCTGATCGGCTTTGCGGGTAAGGTCATCATCGGCGGTCTCATGGGGGCAAAGCCGGAGATGTTCCGCTTCGCGAGAAAAGGAAGCATCGGAAACCAGTTGTTCAACACGATCTATCTCGTATTTATCTCCCTGCTGGTATCCATCCCCCTCGGTGTCTGCGCCGGAATTTATCTGGCCATGTATGCGAAACAGGGAAAAATGACAAAGTTTCTGAGAATGTGTATCGAGACACTTTCTTCCCTTCCGTCCATCGTTGTGGGCCTGTTCGGATACCTGGTATTCCTCGTATTCTTCGGAATGGGAAAGAGCCTGATGGCGGGTGCCCTCTCCGTATCGATCCTGACACTTCCGCTTATCACGACGACCACCGAGGATGCCATCAAGGGACTCCCGGCGGGATATTTTCAGGCGAGTTTAGGTCTTGGAGCGACAAAATGGCAGTCCATCTTCCATGTACTTCTCCCGGCATGTCTCCCGCGCATCATGACAGGCGTCATCCTGGCGGCAGGACGTGGATTCGGTGAGGCGGCGGCGCTCCTCTACACCACAGGATCCGGAAGCGACCTGCGCTGGGGCAACTGGAACCTGGCAGCCCCGACCTGCCCGTTCAACCCGTTCCGCCCGGCAGAGACATTGTCGATCCAGATCTGGAACCTTCAGGTAAACGGTCAGGACAAGGCACTGGCAAACACCGCCTCCGCGGTCCTTATGATCCTGGTCCTGGCATTCAGCATTGGCGCGAACGTGTGGAGCCATCACCTGAAGAAAAAGAGCTCCGGCGAGGCAGCGTAAGAAACATTCGGAAAAGGACCTCAATGACAGATTCTTGAGGGAGAAGTAATGAAACTCTGAGGATGGCATATGAGAGCTTTAGAGAGGAAAACAAGAGTGAAAATAAAGCAGAAATTGAGACGCACTTAAATAAGGGGACATAATTCCCCCATTTGAAAAACTATAGAATAGAGATTAGTAATCGTTGCGTTTTACTAACTGAGAACTATCGTACCCAAGAGATTCAAGGTAAGCGAAAACATTGTTTTCATTTAATACAACTCTCTCTACATGATTTTGAGGGTCCATCAATTCCTCGTAATCCGTAGGAGAGAAAGGTTTCTTTTCGGAAACCATGTGGTAGATGCAGACCATCATCATTCGTGCAATGGCAATAATGGCTTTTTTATGACCACGACGTTTCTTGATTCGCCCATATTTGATTGCAAAGTAAGGTTCCTTTTTGTTTTTGATCGCTGCAAGAGCACACTGAACCATCATAGGTTTCAAATAGGCACCAGCTTTTGCAATACGGACGGATTTTTTCTTGCCGGCAGATTCGTTGTTAGCCGGTGAAAGCCCACACCAGGAGCAGAGATGTTTCACATCGTCAAAGATATCCATGTTGATACCGATTTCTGCCAGTATAATCGTGGAGCTGAGTTCGGTCATGCCAGGCATAGAGGAAACAAATTCAACAAACTCATAATAAGGCTTGATACGAACATAAAGTTCCACTTCTGTTTGGGTAATCATATCATCAAGATAATCCAAATGGGCACGAGCCAATTCGAGTTTTTTAGCCTGATCCGTTTCGATATTGTAACCTTTGATAGCTTCAATGATTTCATCGGATTTTGCTTTTGCTCCTTTTTTGATGAGCTTACGGACTGCTTTTTCGTCCATAGATTCTGAGGTGTGTTCCAGCAAATAAGACATAATCTCAGTGGCTGTTTTACCAAAAGGGTCGGAGAGAATGCTTGCAATGCCGATATTGGAAACGGTCATACAGTTTTGGATTCTGTTTTTCTCAGAAGATTTCATACACACCAGTTTGAAGCGGTATCTTGCGAGTTCTCTAAGCTGGCGAAAATCCTTCGGAGGAATAAAGGAGCATCTGACCAAATCGAATTTATAAAGGTCAGCGATCCATTTGGAATCCTTTTTATCAGTCTTCTTGCCTTTGATGGCTTTGACGTATTTAGGGTGTGTAAGACACACCTCAATGTCGTTTTCGAGATAATTAAAAATAGGAATCCAATACTTTCCAGTGGATTCCATACAAACGTGATAACAATTATTCTCAATAAGCCAGTCGTGAAACTTTTGAATATCTGAGTTGATGGTAGAAAAAGATTTTTGAAGGTATTCAGATATTCCTTGTGAGTTAGTAGTTACGATAGTTGCAACGATAACATTTTTGTGGACATCAAGCCCACAGCAGATGGAGTATTTTAACTTCATCATAGGTATATCACCACCTTAAATAAAAAAGGAATAGCAACATTGACTGTCATCCTGCGACTAAATAAACATGGTTTATTACCAATGATAAGAGTCCGGGCTCAAAGTCCCACTTGTTTGTGCTTGTAAGGATGACGGCACATATATATATGCGGGGTCGAAAAAAAATCGCCACTCCTCCTCCCGTGCTCTGTAGTGTATTGCTATTCCATATAAGAATTATAATTCAAAAAGTGGAGGGGCACAACATTTTTCATAACTTGTTTGTGCCTTGAGCGAAGCGAAAGGAATGAAGAAATATATGACTGATATGAAACCGAAATTTGATATCGAAAAGCTGAATCTGCATTACGGCTTGTTCCATGCGCTTAAGGACATCAACATGCAGATCAGCGCCCATGAGATCACCGCGTTCATCGGACCGTCCGGCTGCGGAAAATCTACATTTTTAAAGACATTGAACAGGATGAACGATCTTGTGGAGAATGTAAAGATCGACGGAAAAGTGGAGCTTGACGGACAGAACATCTTTAAGGATATGGACGCCATCACACTGCGCCACAAGGTCGGCATGGTATTCCAGCAGCCGAACCCGTTCCCGAAGAGCATCTACGACAACATCGCTTACGGCCCGAGGATCTTCGGAATCACGAAAAAGGCAGATCTCGACGAGATCGTTGAGAGAAGCCTGCGTCAGGCAGCGATCTGGGATGAGCTTAAGGACCGCTTAAATAAAAGCGCCCTGGGACTTTCCGGCGGACAGCAGCAGAGACTCTGCATTGCGAGAACCCTGGCGGTGGAGCCGGAGGTGATCTTGATGGATGAGCCGACCTCCGCCCTGGACCCGATCTCCACATCGAAGATCGAGGATCTGGCGATGGAATTGAAGGATAAATACACCATCGTGATCGTCACCCACAACATGCAGCAGGCGGCGCGTATCTCTGACAAGACAGCGTTCTTTCTGTTAGGTGAGGTCGTCGAGTACAATAATACAGGTGATCTGTTTGCGAACCCGAGGGACGAACGGACAGAAAGCTACATCACAGGGAGGTTTGGCTGATTATGAGAGATGCGTTTTTAAAGCAGTTGGAAGAGCTGCATAAGATGCTGGCGGAGATGGGACTGCTCTGCGAGAAAATGATCGACGGGACTTACGAGGCATTGACGAACATGGACCGGGAGCAGGCGGCGAAGATCCTGCAGGACGATGCGAACGTGGACTTAAAGGAGAGAGATATCGAGAGCAAGTGCCTGAAGCTTCTCTTAGAGCAGCAGCCGGTGGCGAGTGACTTAAGAAAGATCTCTTCCGCATTAAAAATGATCACAGACCTGGAGCGCATCGGTGACCAGGCGGGCGATATCGCGGAGATCATCAAGACCGCAGACCTTCTTGAGCCGGTAAAGGCGACAGGACTCGGCGAGATGGCAAAAGCCGTTGCGTCCATGGTCCGCGAGAGCATCGAGAGCTTCGCAAACGAGGATCTCAGGAAGACAAAGGAAGTCATCGCCTACGATGACGTGATCGACGATATGTTCTCCCAGGTAAAGAAAGAACTGGCAGACGGCATCTTAAACGGCGGGGCAACCCAGGAACAGATCCTGGACATCCTCATGATCGCCAAATACTACGAGCGCATCGGCGACCACGCCACAAATATCGCGGAGTGGGCAGAGTATGCGATCACTGGGGTGCATAGGAACAGTGAGCTGGAAGATCATCTGTAAAAAGAGAAAAATTCTGAAACTGGAATTAAAACTGAAAAATTGGTAAAAACGATCCGAAATGGAAATAAAAAAGTGGAGAACCTGATCTGCAGGTTCTCCCTTCTTGTTTTAAGAGCAATAACGTTACTGTACACGGGTAGGAATTTTCTGAACTGAAAATTCCGTACGATACACTTCTGGTAGCAGATTTTGCCGATTTGGAATGCGAAGCATCGGCAAAATCACGTTACTGTACACGCATGCGTGTACAGTAACGCAATAACTGTGGATTTTGCCAGACAGCGAACATCTGCTTGCATAAGTATCCAAAATATGCTAAGATTCTTGCGTACACATGTTTTTCTGGGACGCACATATGGTAACGTGCCAGAGCAATCGATGAAACGTATGATTTCGGTAATAAAAAAGAAATTTTTAGCTTGCGAGGTCTGATATATGGAGAAAAAAAACAAATATTATGTGGTACGTGACAAAGCGCTGCCGGAAGTCCTTCAAAAAGTCGTTGAGGTGAAACGTCTGCTTGAGGCGGACAAAAAACTGACAGTGCAGGAGGCGGCAGAGCAGGTGGGATTAAGCCGCAGTTCCTTCTATAAATATAAGGATGATATTCTTCCGTTTTCCGATAACACGAGAGGAAAGACCGTGACTCTTGTGATCCAGATGATGGATGAACCGGGGCTTCTGTCTGACCTGCTCCACATCGTTGCGGATTACCGCGCGAACATCCTTACGATCCACCAGACGATCCCGGTAAACGGATCCGCGACGGTAACGCTCAGCGTGGAAGTCCTCTCCGACACGGGAAATGTTGCCGGTATGGTTGAGGAGATCGAGCACTTAAAAGGCGTACAGAATGTGAAAATTTTAGGAGTGGAGAAATAGACGGATGAAAGCGGCGATTATGGGATACGGAACCATCGGTTCCGGCGTGTATGAGGTTCTTGATAAGAACTGCAAAAGCGTAGAAAAAAAAGCTGGAGAGCCGATCGAAGTAAAATATATCCTGGATCTCAGGGAGTTTCCGGGAAGCCCGGTGGAGAAGCTTGTGATCCACGATGTGGAACAGATCATAAATGACCCGGAGATCGGGATCGTTGTGGAGACCATGGGCGGGACAAAACCGGCCTACGAGTTTGTAAAGCGCTGCCTGCTCGCGGGAAAGCATGTGGTGACTTCCAATAAGGCACTGGTTGCGGCCCATGGGACAGAACTGATCCGGATCGCTACGGAAAAGAACATCAGCTTCTTGTTTGAGGCGAGTGTCGGCGGCGGTATTCCGATCATCCGCCCGCTTGTGGAGTGTCTCGGCGGTGAGGAGATCCTGGAGATCTCCGGTATCTTAAACGGAACCACAAACTACATCCTCACAAAGATGAATGAGGAGGGATGGAGCTTCGAGGAGGCGTTAAGGCGCGCCCAGGAATTGGGCTACGCGGAGCGCAACCCGGAGACGGATATTGAGGGATATGATACCTGCAGAAAGATCGCGATCCTGACCGCGGTGGCGACAGGAAAAGAAGTGAACTACGAGGAGATCCCGACCCAGGGAATCACAAAGATCACCTTCATGGATTCCAGTTATGCGGCACATATGGGGGCGGCGATCAAGCTCCTCGGAACCAGCGTGAATAAAGACGGAAAGATCTATCTGGAGGTTTCACCGGTCCTTGTGGACGCGAAAGACCCGCTGTACGCGGTGACAGATGTATTTAACGGAATCCTTGTTGTGGGAAATATGCTGGGGGCGTCCATGTTCTATGGAAGCGGAGCAGGAAAACTGCCGACCGCCAGTGCCGTTGTCGGGGATATGATCTCCGCAGTCCGTTTCGGCGATGAGCCGGAGAAGATCGGCTGGAGCAGCGAGAAGCTTGAGGTACATCCGGCGGCTGAGCTTTCCAGAAAGTACTTTGCACGGTTTGAGGGTTCTGAGAGAGCAAAGAAAGAGGCCGTTGCGGCAGCTTTCGGTGACGTGAAATTTGTGACACTGGAAGGAACAGATGAGTTCGCGGTTCTGACCGGTGAGATGACAGGGGGAGAGTTCGACTCGGCAGCAGCAAAGGTCGGTGGACTGCGCCAGAAGATCGCAGCCAGATTATGATCCCGACATGGTTCCGGATGCCATGCCTGTTTCAGATGATGACCGGGCTTTACTGTCCGGGATGCGGGGGAACGAGAGCCGTCCGGGCACTCCTTTCAGGGCATCCGGTACTAAGCTTTCTGTACCATCCGGTGGTGCCGTATATGGCATCGGTAGCTGTGTGGGCTGCGGCTTCCTGGATCCTGTATTTTGCCACGGGAAACAGGAGATTCCGACCGGAGTTGGATGACCGGATCGCTTACGCAGCGGCGGGGATCGTGATCTTAAATTTTATCATAAAAAACGGACTTCTGGTGTTCGCCGGGATCGATGTGATCGGGCGGCTGCCGGGGGTGTGAGAATAGGGAGAAGACCTGGAGCGGGTACCGAAAGTGGTATCTGTTCTGGGTCTTTTTTGTTTCATGCCACAATTTTGCCGCAGATATGCCCTGTTTTGTGTGACATCCTTCACAGTTTGAACACAGGTCGAACACAGAGGAATCACAAGTTTCTGATAGAGTTTATTGCAGAAACGTAATAAACAGTAAGAAAAATGCAAGGAACCAGGAGTATATGTACTTTAAAAGTACAAAGATCCCGTGATGACGAGTGTACGCAGCAGTCAATGGAAATCAGGCAATGGATCTGGAAAGAGATGACCTGCAGGGGGCTGATGATCTGGCGGTCAAGGCGGATGAAAGGAGAACGGAAATGAGAAGAGGAAAGATAATAGCGGTCAGTCTGACGGTTTGTGCGGTGGGGGCCGGAATGACGGTGAACGCTTACGCGGCCAGCACCACATTTGAAATGAGGAAGAAAGCGGTGAGCCTGCTTGGAATTATAACGACGAGTAATTACCAGGCGAATGTGACGAGAGGTGAATTTGCGGAACTCCTCGTAAAGGCATCGGACTACAAGGAGGCGGCAAACGCGGCGGGAACCGTATCTGTATTCGCGGATGTCTCCTCAAAATCCCAGTATTCTGCGGCGATCCGCACGGCGGCGACGAACTCCTGGATGTCCGGTTATCTCGGCGGAAACTTTAAGCCGGACGAGGGAGTTACGATGCGGGATGCCATCAAGGCAGTCCTGGGAGTCTTAGGATACACAAACGAGGATTTCTCCGGAAGTCTTCAGGAGAGCCGCCTTGCGAAGTTCAAGTCCCTGTCCCTGGATTCTGGGATCTATCGTGATCTTGACGAGGTCCTCACGAGGGAAGACTGCATCAACCTGTTCTATAACCTGATGAAGGCGAAGACAAAAGAAGGAAACCAGTATGGCAGCAAGGTATTTGACCTGACCTACAATTCCGACGGCGAGATCAACACATCCTCGATCCTGGATAACAGTTTAAAGGGACCGAAGATCTTAGACAATGACAGCCGGAACTTAAAGAGTCTTGTTCCGTTTTCCATGAAAGACGCTACCATGTTTTTAAACGGCGAGATGTCCGATGAGAGCGAGATCAACGATTACGCCACCGTGATCTATTACCACGAGGAGACAAAGATGATCTTCGCCTATTCCAACGGCGGCGAGAACAAAGGCGCCACGGAGGGCCGGATCAAGGCAATCTACTACGATTCCAGCGACCCGTTCACACCGGTGAAGGTGGTCTTAAACACCGATTACCAGGACAACGGCGGTGAGGGCGATGAGTTCCAGATCAGCGGGTCGGAGCTCCAGTATCTGTTCTCCGTCTACGGAGAGTTTGAGGTGGGTGACAAGATCGCAATCGTGTGGGAGAAGAGCGGAAGCGACGAAAATGCGACTTATACGGTTGTAGATGTTGTTGGAGATTATTGATTAGTTACGAATATACATATAATACATGAAATAGAAATACCGCAGAAGGAATGCGGGTGAGAAAATTAAGGCAAGGAAATTCAGATCTGGAACATAGTTAAGAGAAGCGGAAGATTTCAATAGACAGGAAAGGAACGAGTATGGAGAACGAAAAGGTGGACGTAGAGAAAAAGCGGAAAAAACGGAAAGGAAAAAGCGGAAGGATCGTGATCGTGCTTATAGTGGTTCTGGCAGCGCTGCTTGGCGGATTTTTCCTCTATAAGAAAAAAACCTCGAGCCAGAAAAGTCAGGGTGACCAGTCCGTGTCAACGGCGACAGTGAAGCGGACGGACATCAGTTCAGAGCTCACGGCGTCCAGCTCCCTGTCACCGAAGGACACCTACGAGGTGACATCCCTGGTGGAAGGCGAGGTCATCGAGGCGAACTTTGAGGAGGGCGACGTGGTGGAAAAAGGCCAGATCCTCTACCGGATCGACGCGTCTTCCATGGACTCTGACCTGAGCTCCGCAGAGACAAGTCTCCAGCGCGCGAAGGAGAGTGCCCAGACGGCACAGTCCGATTACGCCGAGGAGATAGCGCGGATCGCCGGAAATACATACCGCTCCACAGCGTCCGGATATATCAAGACTCTCTATATCAAAGAGGGCGATAAGGTAAATAATGGAACGAAGATCGCGGATCTCTATGATGACTCCGTTATGAAGATCACAGTCCCGTTCCTCTCAGGCGAGGCGGCGGAGATCAACGTAGGTGACGAGGCGGCAGTGACTTTGGAGGACACCGGCGAGCAGATCTCCGGAACCGTCACGGTTGTCAGCAGCATGGAGGAAACACTTTCCGGCGGACGCCTCGTGAAGAACGTGACGGTCGAGGTATCAAATCCAGGCGGACTCACGACAGACACCGCGGCATCCGTGACCGTTGACGGATTTGTGTGCAGTGCCGAGGGAACATTCACGGCGAAGACGGAGACGACCCTGAGCGTGGAAATCTCCGGAAACAAGAGCCTTGAGATCGAGAACCTTCTGATTCATGAAGGTTCTTATGTGGAGAAAAACTCCGAGTTGTTCCAGGTGACCGCGAAGACGGCGGAAGAGTACTTAAAGGAATTCAAGGACGCGGTGGAGAGCGCAGATGACAGTCTGGAAAACGCGGAGAACAAACTGAGCAATACCCAGGACAGCGTGGATGACTACACGATCACAGCGCCGATCTCGGGGACAGTGATCACGAAAAACGCGAAGGTTGGGGATAAGATCTCCAAGAGTTCCAGCGGAACGACCACCATGGCGGTGATCTACGACCTGTCCACCATGACACTGGAGATGTCCGTGGATGAACTCGATGTCTCAAGCATCAAGGTCGGACAATCTGTGGAGATTATGGCAGACGCGGTGGAAGGTGAGACATTCACAGGAACCGTCACAAATGTGAGTCTGCAGAGCAGCTACTCCAACGGTGTCACAAACTATCCGGTGACAGTGACTCTGGACGATACGGGAAGTCTTCTTCCGGGCATGAACGTGGATGCGAAGATCATTCTCGACAGTTCTGAGAATGCGCTGGTGATCCCGGCCAGCGCGCTGATGCGTGGAAACAGAGTGTATGTGAAGAAGAGTTCCGGCTCCGGAAAATCCGGCAGCAGCAACGTCCCGGACGGCTTCGAGGCGGTCCAGGTGACAACTGGAATCATCAACGACGATTATGTGGAGATCCTTTCCGGTCTCTCTGAGGGGGACGAGGTCTACATTTCCTCCGATTCCGGAAGCTCGACGCAGACCAATCAGATGCAGATGGGCGGCATGGGCGGTCCTGGCGGTGATATGGGCGGAGGCGCACCGGGCGGTCCTGGCGGAAACGGAGGTCCTGGCGGCAGCAACGGTGGCAGCGGACGAAGATCCCAGTAGTGTATAGGAGATAAATTGTATGGAAAAGACTGAATTCTCAATACAAATAGATACCGCAGAAGAGCCGATGAAACAGGAAGAGGCAGTTTCAAAAGTTCATGAGAAGTTGGAAAAGCAGGAACCTCTGATAGAGCTGCGCAATATCTACAAGATCTACTACATGGGCGACGAGGAAGTCCACGCCAACGACGGCATCAGCCTTTCCATCAACAAAGGCGAGTTCGTCGCCATCGTCGGCAAATCCGGAAGCGGAAAATCAACCCTGATGAACATCATCGGAGCCCTGGATGTCCCGACGGAGGGCGAATATTTCCTCGGCGGCGAGGACGTGGCGGATATGTCCGACAACGAGCTGGCGGAGATCAGAAACCGCATGATCGGCTTTATCTTCCAGCAGTATAACCTGCTTCCAAAGTTAAATCTCTTAGAGAACGTGGAACTCCCGCTCCTTTACGCCGGTTACGACAAGAAAGAACGGCGGGAGCGGGCCATGAATTCCTTAAAAAAGGTCGGTCTCGACGAAAAATGGAAGAATCTTCCGAACCAGCTTTCCGGCGGCCAGCAGCAGCGAGTCTCCATCGCGCGGGCTCTCGCAGGGGACCCGTCCCTGATCCTGGCGGATGAGCCCACGGGTAGTGTTCAATTAGTACAACACTACCCAAAAACAACACCCGTGATATTCTGGTCATTGTCAATCCTTATTTCTTTAATGACCGAACGCCAAAGCGTGCGTTTTTCTTCACGGGTCAAAGTATCGTAAATGGTTCTAAAGCTATTATCAAGAAGCCTGCGCACAGCTGCAAAGTCTGGCGGTGCTTCCTGCGCTGGTTCCGGTATCTGGTTTAGTGCAGAAACATATATTTGATAGTCCTTTTTATAGTCTTCAATGTCGATAAGGTCATTCACATATAATTCTTTTAATTTAGTCAGCTTCCGTTTCAATGCGGCTTTGTCAGTCCGGGCAACGGACGCTTTCTTTTTGGCTGCTTCCACGTCCCATTCAAGCTGGCAGCGTTCCAGTTCTTCCCCTAAGTGTTCAAACAACCATTGTTCCACGACGTCTTCACGGGCTGAATGGTTATGAGAGCAGCGCCCACGCTGGAAATGCTGGTTGCAGCGGTAATAAAAATAATCACTGGATTTGTAGCCAACAAGTTTGTGCCCACATTCAGCACAAGTCAGAATGGAAGTGAAAATATAAACCTTGCCAGATGGAGCAGAACGCACGTTGCGTGTCAGAAGTGCTTGCACACGGTCAAACTGCTGTCTGTCTATGATTGCCGGGCAGAACTGGTCATTATATCTGCCGCCCCGGTCATACACGCCAGTGTACAGCTTTTCTTTCAGCATACGCCGAAACGTGGCGTCACACCAGTTCACGCCGTATGTTTCCCGGACATAACGGACAGTAGCCCGCTGGGAAACTGTGTTTTCAAAATAATTAAAAGCGTCTTGCACAATGGCTGCGTCTTCCGGTACGACTTCCAGCCGCTTTTCTTCATTCACACGGAAGCCGAACGGAGCAGAGCCGGAAACAACGGTGCCGTGTGCAATCTTGCTGTCAAACACAACGTCTATTCTTTCACCGTCTATGTCGGCTTCATTCTGCGCAATGGACAGCTTCACATTGATATACAGACGCCCGTTTGCGGTTGTCGTGTCGTACTCTTCATCAGTGGTCTTCCAGTCGCAGTTGTGCGCCTGCAATATTTCCATAACTTTGTAATAATCAGCAACGGAACGAAACCAGCGGTCAAGGCGGGCAAAAAGCAAAATGTCCACTTCATCACGCTTCACGCTGTCCATCATGCGTTGAAATTCAGTTCTTTTGTGAATGTTCTTTCTGGCGGTTTTGGCAGCGTCAATGTAAATTCCAACAATGACCCAGCCACGTTCCCTTGCGTATGCTTCCAGTCGTTCTTGCTGGGCTTCCAGTGAAAGACCTTTTATTTTCTGTTCTTCACCAGAAACACGGATATATAAAGCAACCCGGACTAAATCCGGGGCAAGTTCTTTTTTATACACAATATCACCACATTTCTTGTCAATTTCCTTTAATTTCCCGTCCGCAGGTGGTAATATAATAAATGCAGACGGTATGTTGTATCTGGTATGATATATCTTTGCACCGCACCCGGAGTGTTCCCAGCACTGCGGGTGTTTTTATATTAGACATTCAAAATATCGTTGGTAAAGGTTGCTATTTTATTGCTTACAAAAGAAGAATATTCTTCTAAATCCTGCTTAGGGCTATCACCTTGCAAAATAACAAATTCTGACAAAGCGACAATCTGGTTTTGTACATCAATCAAGGCTTCACCGTAGTATGAAATATCTGGACCAAAACTGACGGAAGAAACCTGCTTATAATGCCACGCTGCACGCTCCTTCAAATCAACCAGAACAGGAACGGACGCTTTTTGCAGCTGAGAAACGGTCTTTGCGTCGGAGTGTACCAGCTGTCCCCAACGTGTCAGCTGTTCTTCCGTGATGTACCGTGGGTCTTCTGGGTGTCGCTTTATGTGTATGAAGCTATACAGACAGAAGACGCCGAACAGAGCAGCGACAACGGAAAAAATAACATGAGAAGAAGCAAAGAGGAACACGGCACCAGCCAGAGCAACGACGCCGAACACAACAAAGCTGGCGTCTGGTCTTTCCTGCAAAACAGCCGTGGTCTTTGGCAATTTCTCTTTTGACTGCACTGCTGCTTTATGAACCTTAGAAGAAACAGAAGCAGGCGTGACAACAGAGGAATTGACGACGGCAGCAGTGGACGAAGCACGGTTGCTGGCTGCCTTTTTCTTTTTACTTTTCAAATTTTCAGTCTTGACATAAGAAACACCAGCAACGGGGGTTCCTATGCTGGTTGTGACCCTACCGCTACTATTTATACTTTTTCGATACCCTTTGACACCAGCACTGATACCGACACTTTTCTTGCCGATATTAAGACGGACGCCCGGGGCAATTTTTACACTTTTTCTAAAACGTAATCCCATACAAAACCACCTTTCTTACAAAATAAAATGCCAGTATTTGACAGTATTTTTCAGAGTGCCACACCTTTATAATTGAGAAGCGCCCAGCTTTTCCGCAAAAAGAAAGGTCGTGGGAGATAATGAGAAAAAAATACATATATCACCGCAGCAATAAAATATATGCAATATATTACAGCAGCAATAAAACAATGTATATCAATCTTAGCTTCACAGGTACGACACAACTAATAATATACAAATAAAGCGGGGCTGCTGGGCGTCCCCATTAAGGGGGGACTACCCAACGTCGCTTTTGCCGTCTTTTTCTACTGGCGGGAACTGCTTTTCTAATTCTTCCGGCGTGTCCGGTATGTCTTCATAGTCCGGCACGGCTTCTGCATTTGCAACATTAAGATATTTTTCAATCATAGCTTGCAGCGCTTCCCAGTCTTTTTCATCAAAAAGCGCAAAGGTCTTGAAAATGTTTTTTGCAAATTCATTTTCCCCGGTCATTACACGGTCAATCAAAGTGCCGTATTCAGCTTCTTTATTGTCCCACATATCACCAGTGCCATTCAGCAGCCATTCTTCACTTACGCCAAATTCACTACATATAAGTTTGTACAATGACATTTTCTGGTCTGGTCTGGCAAGTCGGTTCAATTCAATATTATTGATAGTGTCACGACTAACGCCAAGACGCTTTCCGAAAACTTCCATGCTCATTTTCAAATGCTTTTTTCGCAGTTCACGTATTCTTTCATAAATTTCCATTGAATAGATACCCCCTTTCTTTGCTTATCGTGATTTTAATATACAACACAAAAATCTGTTAGTCAACACAAAAAAGAAAAATAAATATAGAAAATGTGTTGACACACAGAAAATAAAATGATAATATCTGTATATCAACAGAAGTTGAGGAAAAGAAAATGTGTTGACAACACAAAGAACGGAGGTGGCAGCAGATGGCAGAGGTTGAGCGCACACGCAATGAAGTTATTTACAAAAGAGAAATCACGACAGACGAACCAAATGCACACGCTGAATTGATTTTGAAAGTGGACGGACTGCCGGAAGAAACATTGGACATTTTAAGAAAGAAATTCAACGCACTGGCAGAAATGGTGGAAAGAGAAGTGAGAGAAAAAACAAGATTGACTGCATAAAGTCAATCTGGCAGCAGGTCACTTTATAGCAGAGGACCACAACACAGAAAAGGAGGAAACGAGCATGGCAGCAGTTGCAATGGAAGATAAGAAAAAAGAAATGATTGAGAAGACCGCACAGCAGTTCCAGCAGTTGAATGAAGACAACAAAATGTTCATTCTGGGCTATATGCTGGGTATTCAGCAGGAAAGACAGAGAACCACACCACAGCCACAGACGGCATAGGAGGTGGCAGGAATGGAAGTGCAAGGAACATTCAATGCCCAGCGCTTCTTTGACACTTTGGCAATGATTATTTCACAGCGGGAGGGCGTAAAAGTCACCGTGACTGTGAAGCAGCCGGAGCCGGAAGAGAAAAAGCAGCAGTCAGCATAAGCGCTGGGCACAAACCAAAGGTTTTTCAAAAGTCAAAATGTGAATAGTAGCGCAAAGCTATTCAAAATAAATCATACCAGATACAAGGAGGAAAAGCGCAAATGAAAGAATTTGTGAAGAAAAAAGCGGTCATTGTCAAAGACAGACTGGGACTGCCAAACTACATGACCATGTTTTACATGGAGCCGGGAACGTACAAAGAAGAGGACGTGCCGGAAATGTTCAAGATTAGAAATAAGATTGTCCCGGCAATCCTTATTTCACAGTATCACAACACCGTGATTGATACGCTGGACGGTGGCGTTGCAGTATCACTGCCATTCCAGCAGCCAAAGCACACAATCAACATGAATGACGCAGCCAAAGCCTGCGCAAGAAAGGGTGACGGCTGGCACCTTATGACAAATGCAGAATTTGTCTACTTACTGCATGAAGCAGAAGAACTGGGGCACACAATAGGCGGCAACACCAATTATGGAGCAAATGCAGACAACCCGGACGAAAAGGGCGTGAATTACGACAGAGGACGCACACTGACCGGACTTGACCCGCTTACATGGTCACATGACGGAACCGCAGGCGGCGTGTTCGGACTTTGCGGCAATTTCTATGAATGGGTAACGGGCTTACGCCTGCACTACGGCGTTATTGAGTATACAAAGAACAATGACGCAGCAGTGGACGGCTACACGACAGAAGCCCCAGACTGGCAGGTTGCGACAGCAAACGGAAAGCCACTGCGATTATACGGAAACGACGGCGTGACACTTTCAACCAAAGAAGACGTTGAAGTGGCATGGGACGGCTGCCATATTAAGGACTTGCAGCTGGAAGAACTGGAAGAAATGCCAGAAATTGCGTACAAGCTGGGAATTGTACCGCATGACTGGAAGAACGAAACAGCCGGAATATGGGCAGACAACGAACTTGAAGAAGCCGTGCCTGTCCGGGGTTCGAGTTTCGACGACACTTCCTACGGTGGCGCTGGTGCGCTGGACTTGTACGGCGCCCGTTCTCTCGTCATCGGCAATGTTTCGTTCCGTTCCGCTTTGTTCTTGGAAAGCTGGGAACTGGTAACTGATTTACTGAAAGCGGGTGCGAAAGCACACGCAGGAGCGCAGAACGAATGAGCGCAGATAATTTCCCATACGTCGAGGGACAACCAGCGGAAATCTATTTTGACGGTAAATGGCACCGGGGCAAGATAATTGCCGGGTACAGATTTAGGGACGGAATAGTGACCGTACAGACGGAAGATGGGAAGAAAATCTGGTGCGGTGAGAGCCGCAAAGAGTTGTACAGAGCATTGTAAAAATGGCAAGCAAAAAGCCTTTGAAGCTGTGCCGGAAACACAAAATCAAAGGCTTTTCAAAAGTCAATATGTTAATAATTCAATACATGTTTATTATACCATATTGGCGGTTACAAGTCAAACATTTTAGGGCTGAAAAGTCCTTGAAAATAGCGGGTTTTATCCCTGCTAAACGGGCTTGTATGGGGTATTAACATTCCTACGAAATATATAAATTTATATATATGCTGGTATGGAGATAATAAGCAGGATTGATGGGGGATAGGAACCACCACTTCTGGTATACCCTTATACGCTAAAAAGGTATCAGACAGAAAAGGAAGTGCAGTGGTGTTTATCAGAGAGAAGAAGACAGACTGTGCCAATTATAGAGAAGTGGACATAATACCACGAACAGAAGCAGCAGAGCAGGCAACCAGAGGGAAGAGGGGCAGAAAGAGAAAGAGCAACGCCCCAAAGCAAAAAGACCTTAACGACAAGAACGCCAAACGCTATCTGGTACAGTTAGGCAATGGCAATTTCAGCATAGGGGACCTGCACACGTCCTGCACATACAGTGAAGAGAACCTGCCGGGCACAGTAGAAGAAGCAGAAAAGATAGTGACAAATTACCTGCGCCGCATAGCGTACCGCAGAAACAAACTGGGACTTGAACCACTTAAATACATACTGGTAACAGAATACAAGTACACAAAGGACGGTCAAAGCATTAAGCGTATACACCACCATATCATTATGAATGGTGGACTTGACCGTGACGACGTGGAAATGATGTGGACAAAAGACCGTATCAACTGGAAGAAGACCAGTGACCCGGAATACAGAGCAAGTATAAAGCAGCTGGGCTGGGTAAATGCAGACCGCCTGCAAATGAATGAAAACGGCATAGAGGGTCTTTGTAAATATATTGTCAAGGACCCACAGGGAAAGAAACGCTATTCCAGCAGCAGGAACCTTGACCGCCCGGAAGTAACCAGAGAGGACGGCGGGGAGAAGCAACAGCGTGACCAAAACCACTGGAAGTATAGCCGAAATCTGACAGCACCGGAAGAAAAGTGCAATGATTTTAAATACAGCAAACGCAAAGTGGAACAGCTGGCAAAGTCACCAGATGGAGGGCTGGAAGAGTTCAGAAAGATATACAGCAATTACAACATTGTATCTTGCGAACCCGTCTACTATGAGCAGACCGGGTGGCATATTTACTTGAAGATGTGGAAAAAGGAAAAGCCAAAGGGCAGAACAGGAGGAAAGAAGCGTGAGAGGAAGAACATCGCAGATACGCCGCATATTAAGGCGAAAGAGGATAAAAAGGGCAATTAAGGCATACGGCAATTACATTGCAGCAGGACTGCTGGCAGTGGTTGTGATTGTGTTTACAGTAGGGGCAGCAGTAAAGCCAGCTGCAAACAGCCTGCCGGAAAATACCAAAGAACCGGAACCGACACCGCCGACCACGGAAGCAGTGCAGCAGGAACCATACCCATTCAACCTTATGTCCCTTGACTGGTCCGGTGAGGAATTAGAGGGCTGGACAAGATATGAAGTGCCGGAGGACTACGCAGACAACGGCGGGTATTTACCGGAATGTATGCAGCAGTACACATACATAATCTGCAAGCAGTATGGCGTTGAATATACGCTGGTGCTGGCAATTATCGAGATAGAAAGCGGGTACAGATGGGACGCCAGCTGCAAAGAGGGGTCAACCGGATATATGCAGGTATTACCGAAGTGGCACAAAGAACGTATGCACAGACTGAATGTTGATAATGTGGAAAACCCATATTTCAACGTGCTTGTCGGTGTAGATTATCTGGCAGAACTGCAAGAGAGGTTCGACACAGAAGCAGAAGTGCTGACAGCCTACAACTACGGCGTTGCTGGTGCCTATGAACACGTATGGAACAAAGGATTGACAGAAACAGAGTATTCAAGAGAGGTGCAGCAGGCGAAAGAAAGAATTGAAAGAAGAATGAGGGGTGAATGGTGATGGAAAATGAAATCAGACTGGGCGACATTATGGACAAGCTGACGCCCAGTGACAGAGTGGTGATATATAACGCAGCCAGACAGGTTGTATACCGTGGATATGCTGCAAACGCAGCGCATGGAACATTGAACCCGCAGCGACGCATTAAGAAAATGGGGCTGGGTATGGAAACATACAGAGCCACGGAACAAATGTGGGACTGGGAGAAAACAGACAGCCTGCCGGAGCAGGTGCCAGTTGAACAATTCACACAATACCGGGTGGAAGACCTGCAACACATTCTGTATATCAGAATTGAATTGAAAAGCGAATTTGAACAGTGAGGGTCAGAACATGAAGTGTAAATTTTGCGGGGCAGAAGTAAAACTGGGCGAACGGTGCCAGTATTGCGGGTCAGTCGCAGAAGCGTTCTACTACAAGCCAGAGGAACCACCGGAGGTTGTAGGGAAAAACTTAACAGACCAGAAAGAATATACAGTGCAAAAGGGTGACAGTCTTTGGAGAATTGCGCAGAGGTTCTACGGAAACGGTGCCGCCTGCTACGCACTGGCACACAGAAACGGCATTAAGAACCCAGATTTGATATATCCGGGGCAGGTATTGAAGATTTAGGAGGAAAAGAGCATGAAGCAGCAATGGGAACCACCGGAACTGGAAGAAATGCAAGTGGTCATATTATCACTGCACCAGAAATGGTGGCAGAAAATGGCAGCAGGTGAAAAGGTTCTGGAACTGCGGAAGACAAAGCCACAATGCAAAGCGCCGTTCCGGGTGCTGGTGTACGTCACGGGCGGCGTGGGAATAGTTGGTGAATTTATCTGCCCGGAAGTTCTGGAAATCAAGAACTTTGAAGAAGCAGAGAGAAAAAGCAAGGTTCCTGCACATGATATTCACAATTATGCAGCAGGGAGCAGAAACAAGGTGTACGGCTGGGAAGTTTCCACAGTCAGAGAGTATGAAAAGCCACTGACGCTTGAAACACTGGGAATAAAACGGGCGCCGCAGTCGTGGCAGTATGTGAGGTAAAAGACATGGACCAGATACAACGTGACAAGATAGCTGCAAAGCTAAAGAAAATAAAAGCCCTTGCAGAACGTGGCGTGGGCGGTGAAAAAGAAACCGCAATGCGAATGTATGAGGACTTAAAAGCCAGATACGAACTGGAAGACGAAGAAATAATGCTGGACACAGTGACGCTTCACTGGTTCGGATATGCAGACGAATTGGAAGAAAGGGTGCTGCGCTGGATTTTCTACAAGGTGACAGGTGACGCAAGTTACCACATATACACTGGAAAATACAGCCGCAGGAAGAAGCGTGGTTGTGACTGCACAGAGATTGAAGCGGCAGAAATAACACTGCTTTACAATTTCTACAAAGAGGAATTGAAAAGAGAACTGGAAGCGTTCTTGGTGGCGTTTAGGTGCGGCAACGACCTATACCCAGACGAAACGGCACGCTGCTATAAAGAAAATGACGTAGAAGCGCCGGAGAGGACAGACGAAGAAAAGCGAATGTTGAAAAAGGCTGCGTGGTATTCAAATTTTATGGACAAGAGAAAACCGCCAACGGCACTGATAGGAGAACCGGAGGAAGAAGACTGATGGAAGATAGACAGAAAATCATTGCAAAGTTGGTGAAAATAAAAGCACTGGCAGAACGTGGCATAGGCGGGGAGCAGCAGACAGCGCAGGTGATGTATACCACGTTGAAAGAAAAATACAAAATCACCGACGCAGAAATTGAAAAGGCGGCAGCAGTCCCGGTGGACATTTCAGAAATTGACTTGAAGAAATTCTGGGGCATAGCTTTTCAGCTGGCAGCAGTCGCAAAGACATTGCAGGAAGAAACGGACATTTGCACCGCCTGCCCGTACACATACACGGACGAACAATGCACGGGCTGCGGTACATACTGGAATATGCGGGACTTACGGCTGGATTTTGAAGCAATACAGCAAAGATTGATAAAGGCGGCAACGGAGGGATAAAGCATGGCAGTGAGGAAAGCAAGAAAACCAAAACACCAGAAAAGCGAATACCCAACATTACCGGGGCAACTGGGGTATCTTAACAGCTACTATTGCCCGGTATGCGGAAAGCATTTGTTTTCAGCATACGACAAGGACATGAAGAAAGACCGGGAAGACGGCTATTACTTCCATGTGTCAAATGACTTCAACTATTGCAGCAAATGCGGGCAGTTGCTTGACCTTGACGAATGGAAGAGAAAAGAAGAACCGCCGGAAGCGGCAGAAGAATTGAAATTTGATGATTAAGAGGTGCAGGCATGGCAGAGGGAAGAAAAGCAATATCAAAGGCAATGCGGCAGCAGGTGTATGACAGCTTGAACGGTCACTGCGGGTATTGCGGTTGCAAAATCACAATCAAAGAAATGCAGGTTGACCACATAGAAGCCGTGTACTTGCACGAAAAGGAACTGAAAGCCGGGAAAGTACAAGAGATAAACAGCATTGAAAATTATATGCCAGCGTGCCGGGCGTGCAATTTCTATAAATCGACAATGAGCGTTGAAAAATTCAGAAAGCAGCTGGAAACATTACCGGAACGGCTGGAAAAAGTATTCATATACAGACTGGCGAAAAAGTACGGAATTGTGAAAGAAAATTGCGGAAAAGTAAAGTTTTACTTTGAGAATGTAAAGACAGGAGGTGAAAACGAAGCCAATGAGTAGAGCATATTACAGAAAGCGCAGTGAAGCCACAGAGCAGGAAAGAGTTATAAACTGGGCGACGTTCTACGCAAAGGACTTCCCAGAACTGGACTTGCTGCACCATATCCCAAACGGCGGCAGCAGGAACCAGCTTGAAGCGGCGAACCTTAAACGGCAGGGAGTAAAAGCAGGCGTGCCGGATTTATGCTTGCCAGTAGCCAGAAACGGAAAACACGGGCTTTATGTTGAAATGAAGTGGGGAAAGAACAAAACCACAGAGAAACAGGACTGGTGGCTGGAACAGCTGCGGCAGCAGGGATATGAAACGGCGGTTTGCTGGTCAGCAGAAGAAGCAATGGACGCAATAGCGGCTTATCTGGGAGTTATGGAGCAGACAGGAAGAAAGGTGGAAGAGTAAATGGGAGCAATGGACCACACATTGAAACAGACAGTGCCATATTACAGCGCCATGAAGCGTGCAGGGGCGTTCAGACAGCCACAGAAGCCACAGAAGCGGCAGAAGAGAACGACGCTGACGGAATACAGCCAGAACGGGCAGAAAGCCATATTAAAACCACACGTCACAGTCAATCAAGCCGCAAAGAAACTGTATGACTATGAACAAACCGGATTGTCACCACATGAGGTTGCAAACCTTGTTGAGCAGGTGCAGAACTTGACAAGGCGTGTGAAGAAATACGAAAGCTGGGAAGAATGAACGACGTTGACCGCTGTTTGATATGCGGTGAAGTTATCCCGGAGGGTTCGCAGGTCTGCACCACCTGCCGCAATAAATACGACATTGTGACCGGGGAAACAGAAGAAATGGCACAAGAACTGCGGGACATAGCAGACGTGCTGAAAATCACAGAGGGCACAGACACAAACATTAGAAAGTCAATGGAAAGCATATTGAGGATTGCAGACAGACTGGAAAGGACAAGCAATGGCAAGAAAAGAAGATAAACAGCCACAGTATTTGCCGTTAATCGTAAAAGCAAAGTTACATACTGGCGGCAGGGACTATGAGAAAATCAAAGAGGAATTAAAGGGGCAGGGCTTCACCTGCAAGCAAATGAAAGGCATGGTGCGTGAGGGCAACTACTTTGACGGAATAGTGTTGTATTTGTCAAAGTGGAACTGGGACAACCACGAAAGCTGGCACCTTTACAACTGGGACGACAAGGACGACAAAGAAGTTATGCTGGGCATATATGAAGCCGAACAGTACCACCCACAGGCACCGTATAGATACAGAGATAATTTTGAGAAGTTCCAGAAAGACTGGACAAGCGGAGAGTATGACCCCGGTATGACATTCACTTTCAAGGACAGCGAAGTTGAAGTGCTGGAAGTCCTGCAAGAAGAGGTGGACAACATAGACCACGAAGCAGTCAAAAGGCAGGTGACAGCAGCAGAAGACGCCCAGTACCAGAAGAGAAGAAAACAGCGCCAGCGACGCAAACAGGCAAGCAAGGGCAGCAGATACCATAGAAAGTTCTTTTGATGGAGGAATAAAGATGGCGAAAAAGAAGCGGAAGTATTACAGCGGAAAAGAATTGCTATACCGCCGACAGCTGCAACGGCAGCAGGCAGAGGAAGAAGAAAAGACAAATAATATCAGAGTACGCCAGCTGCACCAGATAAACGCAAGCAGCCGGGCTATTGGCTGGGCAAAACAGAAAATGAGGGAGGGAAAGAACAATGATTGCATTTCTGATTGAGATTGTAAAAGCACTGGTAACATTCTTTGCGGTCTGCGTGGGGCTGGGTATTTTATATCTGGTCTTTGTAGTAGTCAGAGAAGTTGGCTGGGAGGTAAGAAGACAGAACAGGGAGAAGCACAAACAGGAGGACAAAGAGGAATGAAAGCAGAATTTTTCAAGGCGGTGTGTCCGTTAGAGATTGGAGACACGGTAGCAATCAAGGTATCAAAGGACGGAGAAGCAAAAGAAGCACTTTATCTGCCGCAAGGTTGCACGGTGATTACAACGGCAGCAGTTGCACTGCATAAGGTTACAGACATTGCGACGCTCCACTATCTGAAAAAAGGTGAAACACAGTTCTTGTATGAACTGGACGGCTGCGGGAAGTATGAACCATTGACCGTGAAAGTTCCAGTCAGAGAATTTGCAGACGAACTGAAACGCCGTGACAGATAATAACAAATACTTACGGAAGTATACAAAATATACAAATATACTTCCGTAAGATTGTGCAGAATGTCAATAGATTTTATACTTCCGTAAGTATATAATAAAGACAGTTAAAGAAGTAAAGCAAACGGAGGTACACAAAATGACATTGCAGGAAATCAAAAAAGAATACCAAAAAATGAGCAGACAGCTTAAAAAACAAAATCTGAATTACACTTGCGTAATGAACGCTAAACAACAGAGGTTAGGCACTGCAACAATTTGTTTCTTTTCTTCAATGGACCATGAAGCAAGAATAAAAAAAGCAGAAGCGCAGCTTGCAGATACAGCAGACACAATGAAAGAAGCTAAAAGGTCAGCAAAACAATGGGGAAAAGACATTGACAGACTGCGTAAATGGGCAGCTGACGAAAAATGCAGCACACGTCAAACTTGGATTGATATTGTAGAAGCATACGACAACGGCACATTAGTTGACAGAGAGTATCAAAGAGAAGAAAACGAAAAAAGTTCATGGTTAAATAGTTGCAAGGAAGATTTTGAAAAATACGGAACGCTTGAAGAACAGAACAAAAGAGGAATGGAAAGGCTGGAAGAATTAAAGACAGCAGACCCCGTAAAGGTATTTTGCAAGAACGCAGGAGCGACAATGCGGCTGGAATACAAAGAAGACGGAAATATGACACTTTGGTATTTAAGGTTTTTCTATAAAGAAAATTAAAAGCACGGGTGGCGCAATGGATAGCGCAGCAGCCACCGAAGCTGCCGGGTGCGGGTTCAAGTCCCGCCCCGTGCATTACTGGGAAGCAACTATAAATTCATACCAGATACAAGGAGGAATACCACATGAAAACATTATCAATTATCAATCTCAAAGGGGGAGTGGCAAAGACCATTTCAAGCGTAAATATGGCACACATTCTGGCAGCAGTCAAAGGCTGCAAAGTCTTATTGATTGACAATGACAAGCAGGGAAACGCCAGCAAGATTTTGAACCGCCACAGCTATGACCATAAGGGCACGGCAGAGGTAATGACACAGCGGGGCATTGACCCGGCAGAGGTTATCCAGCACACGGACTTTGAGGGGTTAGACATTATCACAGCAAACATGAATTTGCTTACAGCCAACCTTGAAGTCATGCTGGACCAGTCAAGACCGCAACAGACACGCTTCAAAAAGTTTCTGGACGGTTTACAGAATGAATATGACTACTGCATTATTGACAACGCCCCAGACATTAACATTTCAACCATAAATGCGCTGGTAGCTTCACAAGACGTCATGGTGCCTATAACCATTGATGATTTTGCAATAGATGGGCTGGCAGAACTGAAAGAACAGATTGACAACACCCGTGAGGACTTAAACCCACAGTTGCGCTTCTGCGGTTGCTTTGTCACACAGTACGACAGAACCAATGAAGCAGACACACAGGGCGAAGAGTTCTTGAAGACGCTTGAATATCCGGTGTTTAAAACACATATCAGAAAGACACCAAAAATGAAGCCCAGCACATTTGAAAGATTACCAATCATTTTATATTCCCCACGCTGCGGCGCAAGTGCCGACTATAAAGCGTTAGTGGAAGAATGGTTGAGAATGTGACCAATTCGGACACGTTAGGAGGGAAAGACAATGGCAGGAGCAGCAAAGAAATTCAACTTGACAGAGCTATTAAACCAGCGGTCAAAGGAAGCTGGGGAGCAGCAGAAAACAGAACAGCAGCAGGCGGCAGCAGGCGCAGAGGTTGTCACGTCCGAAGAGGGCGTGAGCAGCACTGCCGATATTTACGACCTTATACCGTCAAAGGGCAATTTTTACAGCGTGGAAGACGTGCAGGACTTAAAACAGTCTATTGAACTTCTGGGAGTGCTGCAACCACTTCTGGTGACTGATGAAGAGGAAGACGGCAAGCGCCGTATCATTGCAGGACACAGAAGACGGCTGGCGGTCATGCAGCTGGTGGACGAGGGAAAAGAGCGTTTCAGACGGGTTCCAATCTTAATCAAGCCGAAGAAAAACGCAATTCTGGACAGACTGGCACTGATTATGGCAAACCGTTTCCGTGAGAAGACAGACTGGGAACGCATGACAGAAGCACTGGAAACAGAAAAACTGGTACTGGAATTAAAAGAAAGCATGAACATTCCGGGCAGAACCCGTGATTTACTGGCAGAGATTATAGAAACGTCCCCGGCACAGGTAGGAAGATACAAGGCAATCTATAACAATATCATTCCAGAACTGATGGCAGAATTTAAGGCAAACAGAATTGTTGTATCTGTCATTTATGAAGCGTCCGGGTTGCCGGAAGATTACCAGAAGCAGGCGGCAGAGGTATTCCGGGAAAATGAAGTGCTGACATTATCAGACATTAAGCAGTTAAAGAAGAACTGGGAAGCGTCGCAGCAGATACCGGGACAGATGGACATTAGCCAGATGGAAGAGAAGCAGGAAGCCGCAGGAACGGCAGAAAGTGCCACAGGCAATGAAACAGACCGGCAGCAGGAAGAAACAGCCGCAGAGGGAGCAGGAGAAGCCACAGAGGGCACAGAGGACGCAACCGGGCAGCAGTCAGAATATGTTGACCCACAGCCGGAGCAGATAACATCACTTTGTTACAGTTGCACGCATTATGAGGATTGCCACGACAAGACAGCAACCGTGACCAGCTGCAACGCCTATGAGAACCGCAGAGAAGCACAGAAGACGGACGAAGAGAGATACAACGAAGAGCAGGCAGCTATTGACCGGGAAACACAAAAGAAACTGCGTGAAATGCAGCAGGAAGAGAAAATGCAGCATTTGCCGTCTGATGAAAGAAAAGAAAAAACAATCAGAGTATCACCGGACAAAATGAAAGCCGTTGCAATCGACCATACAAGACCATACATGATTTTGAAAAATGACGGTTACAGAGAGGGCGACACAGTGAAGCTGATTGAGTTTGCAGAGGGCAGAGCAACCGGGAACACGGCAGACATGAAAATTATCTGCATGGACGACGACACGACCAGCAGCGCACTTGAAGAGGGCTATTGTGTAATAGCGTTGCAGGAGGTGTAGACGTGGTACAGATTTTAGAACTATTTGGGGGAATTGGTTCCCCCAGATGTGCTTTGCGAAATTTGAACATTCCAACAAAAGCCATTGACTATGTGGAAATAGACGAAAACGCCGTAAGGTCATACAATGCAATGTTTGCGGAAGAATTAGAGCATAAAACACAATCAGTGGTGGGCTGGAACCTCAAACCAGATATTCTGATACATGGCAGCCCGTGTCAAGATATGAGTATTGCGGGACATCAAGGAAAAGCAACTGCGGAAGCAGGGAGGATAAACAGAGGAAAAGGAGCAGACAAAGGAAGCGGCACCCGGTCAAGTCTGATGTGGGAAACAATACACATTATTCAAAATATGGGCGAATGGAAGCCGAAATATGTTATCTGGGAAAACGTGAAAAATGTATTAAATGGCTACAACAAGAAGAATTTTGAACAATACATAGCAGAAATGGAAAAGCTGGGATATACAAGCAATTATCAAATATTAGACGCAAGGGACTTTGGATTGCCACAGGCACGGGAAAGGGTTTTCACGGTATCGGTGCTGAATGGTGAAAAGTTCGACTTTTCAGACTTAATCAGAACGCCAATGAAAGACATATCAGAATTTCTTCTGAACAACGACGAAGTGCCGCCAGTGTATGACGTGACGCAACCGAGTGTGTACAGTGTGATTGGAGAAAAAGGCATAAGAAGAGCAACAGTAATAAAAGATTTTGCATACACAATCACGACCAGACAGGACAGAACACCAGCACAGGTGATTGACTGCGGAAACGGGCGTTATAGATATTTAACAGAACGGGAGTGCTGGCGCCTGCAAGGATATACAGACAAGGACTATGAAAGGGCAAAAGCAGTCCAGAAGCGTTCTGGAAGATACAGAATGGCGCTATACAAGCAGGCTGGAAACAGCATTGCAGTTCCGATATTTGAAAGTATGTTCAGAAAGATAATTTTGCATGAAACAGCATAGGAGGTGCGGAAAATGCCAATAAACATGACAGATTATAGAATGATTATCAACGAAAGAGTATACAACGTATTGCAAATTATGATTGATTTTGCAGGACCGTTAGAAGAGGGGAAACCACCAAAGCCGAAGTTTATTGACGCAGTATACATTGACGAAGACGGAACAATAAAAACCATGCGTGATGAAGCGTGGTGCTTCCAGTTCGTGAGAAGAAACGGAGGTGCAGCAGATGGAAAGACCAATAATAATGCTTAATACAGACAATATGCCCGTATTTTGCCGCAATCAGTGCGCAAATACAAAGTGCGCAAAGCATATCACAAAGGCTTATGAGTGCGGAGGGTCATGCTCAATGCGGCTATTGAGAGGGGAACCGGAGTGCGCAGGCTACATATCACGGAGGAAGCGCAAATGAAAGAAAATGTTTGCGTAGACTGCAAATATTATGAAAGCTGCGGAAAACCGGAAAGATACATAAAGTGCATGGGGTACGAAGAGAAAGAATGGCAGCAGGCAGCAGGAGAAAACGCAGTTGACGTGCAAGACGGATAGAAGCCGGGAAAGACTGGCAAAAACAAAGAATGGAGGAAAAACAAATGGCGCAGGCAATGGAAAAAGGCAGGGTTATTGAATTGCTGGAATATTACAAAGACATAGACGGGGAGGTGAGTATATACAGAAAGATTATAAGTGACTTAACGGACCAATACTATAATCCCATTGGCGCTATACAATGCGACGGTCTACCAAAAGGAAAAAATAATATATCACGACAAACAGAAAATATGGCGCTTAATATTCCAGATTATGTCAGCGGCGAAATCAGAGAGTATGAAGCAAAGGTGCAGCAGTTGCAAGACTTAAAGGCGCAGATTTTGCAGGAAGTTTCAAGGCTGAAACTGAAAGAAAAGCGCATTATTTTTGATTTTTACATGCACAACCTCAAATGGGAACAAGTAGCGGTACGCAATTCATACAGTGAAAGACAGTGCAAGAATATCAGAGATACAGCACTTGAAACACTTTCACAGAGGTTTGAAAAGAACCAGATTATTTCACAATTTCAGAGGATTGCATAAGCAATCATTGCCCGCCATTGCCTGCGTTTTACTGGTATAATTTAAGCCAGTGAAGCAGGCTTTAAGCCGTTATATTTGCACGTTGGCAATAGTGGGCTTTGGTGATTTTTTGAATTTACAAAGCCCATAATTTTTTATACTTCCGTAAACTGGAAGAGTTGGAAAGAATGAAAACGAACGAAAAGAGGTGAGAAGATGGGAAGACCACGGAACCCGGAACGGGACAAGTCAATGCAACGCTATCTGGACGCAGACGGCAAGATTGAAACAGCGGAACTGGCGAAGCTGGCAGGGGTGCCAGAAGTGCGGATAAGAAAATGGAAGTCAGAAGACAGCTGGGACGAAGCGCTGAAAAACAAGCCGAAAAAAAGAGGGGGTCAAAAAGGCAACAAAAATGCTGCCGGAAAAACCCCAGCAAAAAAGGGCAATAAAAACGCCGTAACACATGGGGCATTTGCACAGGCGGGATATGAAGACATAGACCCGGAGCAGGCAGCAGCCATACAGAACATGGGCACACCGTCCGCAATGTCACAAATGATGGAGGAATTGCAGGCGCTATATCTGCGCAAAGCCTATCTGGAAAGCCTATTGAAAGAGTATGAAAGCCCAGAAGCAGGCGGCTTTTACACAGATAAAATAGTACACATGATTGTACCAAAGAGCATGGAGGAAAGACAGCAGGAAGAGGACTGCGGCATGAAACACCAGCAGTGTGCAGACCCAGAGGGAAGCAAGACAGAAACATATAAAACAGCCATGAAGTCTGTCATTAAGTCCAGCCCATTTGAACGGGCAATGAAAGTGGAAGCTGAACTAAACAAGCTGCACGGGCGTATCATCAAGCAGCTGGATAGTATCAAGGCGTATGAGTTGGAGGACAGACGCTTGCAGCTTGCAGAGAAGCAACTTGAATTGAATAAACAGAAGCTAACGGGCGAATTTGAGATTGACCCGGACGGAAGCGCCGAAAACGACGAAATCACAGGCGTTGTGGACGACGTTTAATAGGTTCTTCCGGCGGTCTGGAAGCACTGCGGGTACGGCGACGCCCAAAACCTGCCCAGATATAATTTTGAAAATTTCATTTCCGCTTCCGACCCGGTAAAAAATAAAGGGGTAGGGGCTAAAAAAAGAAAAAATGTGACCAATTCGGACACAAAAGAAAGGGGGTGCGGTTTTTGAAAGCGTACACTTCAAAGGCGGTTGCCGCTTGGCTGGATATTTCAGAACGCAGAGTGCGCCAGCTGCGTGACGAAAAGGTTATAACGGAAATCAGACCGGGGCTGTACGACTTGAAGACCGTAAACCACCAGTACATAAATTATTTGCGCAAAAACAACCCGGAAAGTGAAAGCGCAATAGATTACAACGCAGAACGTGCAAAGCTGGTCAGAGCAAAAAGAGAAGCACAAGAACTGGAATTGCAGCTGCGCAGAAATGAGGTACACACCACAGAGGACGTGGAACAGGTAATGACAGACACACTTGTTAGGTTCAAAACAAGGCTTATGGCTATACCTGCAAAGTTAAGCCCCATTCTATCAAAGAAAAAGGACCAGACAGAAATATTTAAGCTGCTGAAAAGCGCCATTGATGAAGTATTGGAAGAACTTTCAGACTTCCAGACAGTGTTTGGGTACGGTGTAGACAATGAAGAAAAACACAGTTGATATGTTCACACGGATTTTCAAAGTGCTGCAACCGCCACCAGAAATGACACTTTCACAGTGGGCAGACAAGTTCCGCAGACTGTCTGCCGGGTCTTCCGCAGAGCCGGGACACTGGAAGACGGCAAAGGCACCGTATCAAAAAGAGATTATGGACGCCATAACAGATATTACAATAAAAAAAGTTGTGATTATGTCGGCAGCACAGGTGGGAAAGACAGACGCAATGGTGCTGAACCCTATTGGATATTATGTGCATTATGACCCGTCACCGATTATGGTTATACAGCCGACAATAGACATGGCAGAGAAGTTTTCAAAAGAAAAGCTGTCACCTATGCTGCGTGATACGCCCGTACTTGCGGACCGTATCAACGAAAAGAGCCGCAACAGCGGTAATACAATCATGCAAAAGATATTTCCGGGCGGCTTTATAACGATTGCAGGAGCGAACAGCCCAACAGGACTGCGAAGCCACACAATCAGAATATTGCTTGCGGACGAAATAGACGCATACCCAGCCAGCGCAGGAAAAGAGGGCGACCCGCTTTTGCTGGCTTCAAAGCGTCAGACTACGTTCTGGAATAAAAAGCAGGTGGACATTTCCACACCGACGGTCAAAGGGGCTTCCAGAATAGAAGTGGAGTACGAAAACAGCAGCCGGGGAGAATGGAACGCACCGTGCCCGTGCTGCGGAGAACTGCAACCGCTGGTCTGGTCAAATGTTGTATTTGACAAAAACGACCTGTCAGAAATCAGATATGCTTGCAGCAAGTGTGGCGTCATATCCAGTGAAGCAGAATGGAAAGAACACTTTATTGACGGAACCTTTGTGCATGAAGACCCAGACAACCCCGTGCGTGGGTTCCACTTGAACACGCTTGCTTCCACATTGACCGCATGGCAAGAAGTTGTTGAAAAGTTTCTGACGGCAAATGACCAGATGAAAAAAGGCAATGTGGAACTGATGAAAGTATGGACCAATACTGAAATGGGGCAAACGTGGGAAGAAGACGGGGAAACCATAGAGGACGACGAACTGATGAAACGCCGGGAGAAATACAAGTGCGAAGTACCAGAAGAAGTGCTGTACTTGACAGCTGGCGTAGATACGCAGGACGACAGATTTGAAATTGAAGTTGTGGGCTGGGGTCCAGAATATGAAAGCTGGGGCATTAGGTATGCGGCAATATACGGCGACAATTCAGATATTAACAATCAAGTGTGGCAAGACCTTGACACATTCTTGCTACAAACCTTTGAAAAGCCGGACGGAACGAAAATGAAACTGTCATGTGTCTGCATTGATAGTGGAGGACACAGAACCAATCAAGTATATAAATTCTGCAAAGCCCGGTTCAATCGCAGGGTATTTGCAATCAAAGGTTCAAACGATAGCGCCGCAGCATATATCCAGAAGCCGTCAAAAAGCAACCGTGAGGGCGCATACCTTTTTACACTGGGAGTTGATACCGGAAAAAGCCTGCTTATGGACAGACTAAAGCTGGAGGAAGAGGGACCCGGCTTTTGCCATTTTCCGAAAGAAGAGGACAAGGGATATGACGAAAAGTATTTCAAGGGCTTAACGTCAGAAAAAAAGGTAATGCGTTACAAGATGGGCAGACCATATTTTGCGTGGGAACTGAAAGACAAAGGCGAACACAAACGAAATGAAGCGCTGGACTGCCGGAACTATGCAACGGCAGCTATTGAAATTATCAATGTACCATTGAAGAAACCGGACAAAAAGAAAGAAGCCACGGTAGCAAAGAAAATTGTAAAACGTGGCAGAAGAAGAAGTGGAGGAATTTTATAAATGGCAGGAATTACACTGGAAACAGCAAAAAGACACCTTGACGCATGGCTGGAAGCGGAACTGGCGGTGACAAACGCCCAGTCCTACACAATAGGCAGCAGAACAATGACGAAAGCAAATCTGACCGAAATTAGGAAGTCTATTGAATATTGGCAAGGGAAAGTCACTGCGCTTGAAAATGCGGCAAAATACGGCGGCAGGAACCGTGCAAAACGATTTGTACCACGGGATTTATAAAACATTGCCCGTGATTGCCCGTTTTGGGGCTTTATTTCCCCCCATTGCCCGCAAAAATGGGGTAATATTGTAGCGTGAATAAGTGAGAAAAGACAAAAAGCAGCCGTGAAAAGCTGCTTTTTTCATGCAATAAAGGAGGTGAAAACGTGGGAATTGCAGCGGGAATTGACAAAGCAATAGCAGTTGTGGCACCGCAAACAGCACTGAAACGTACTGCGGCAAGACAAAAATTGCAGATTTTGAACAGTGGGTACAGCAATTACGGTGCCAGCGTAGTGAAAAAATCACTTGCAGGGTGGCTTCATGCAGGCGGCAGCAGCCGTGAAGACATAGAAGACAATGTTTCGATACTGCGACAGCGTACCCGTGATTTATATATGGGCGTGCCTATTGCAAACGGCGCTGTCAAAACCATGCGAACCAACATTGTTGGGCGTGGGCTACGTTTGAAGCCTAACATTGACGCAGAATTGCTGGGCATATCACCAGAGGAAAGAAGAACGCTTGAAAAGCAGATTGAACGTGAATGGAATATCTGGGCAGAAAGTACAGATTGCGACATGGCACGAATTGACAACTTTTATGAGTTGCAGCAGTTAGCTTTTTTGAATTGGCTTATTTCTGGGGACTGTCTGGCAGTGCTTCCGGTCAAGCCACGACTAAACCAACCGTATGACCTGCGTGTGCAGCTGATAGAAGCGGACAGGCTATGCAGCCCGGACAACTGCGACACCATAGACAATAAAATTGTTGGAGGTGTGGAGGTTGACCAGTCCGGGGAAGTTGTAGCGTATCACATAGCAGACCACCACCCGTTGTCCTACGCCTATGCAGATATTAGCTGGCAGAGGGTGGAAGCGTTCGGAAAAACAACAGGAAGAAGAAACGTGCTGCACCTTATGAACCGTGAACGAATAGGACAACGCAGGGGCGTTCCGTTCCTTGCCCCGGTCATTGAAAGTCTGAAACAGCTTGGAAGATACACGGACGCCGAACTGGTGGCAGCGGTTGTGTCCGGTATGTTCACGGTGTTTATTGAAAAGGCAGACGCAAGCAGCGAAGACGCAATAGGAAGCATTATACCGGAAGAAGTGCAGGTGGACGCAGAGGACGAAACCACCATTGAACTTGCGCCGGGTGCCGTTATCGACTTAAACGAGGGCGAAAAGGCACACGACATGAACCCCGGCAGACCAAACGCCAATTTTGGCGGCTTTGTAGAAGCTATATGCCAGCAGATAGGCGCCAGCCTTGAAATACCTTATGAATTGCTTATGAAGCGCTTTAATTCCAGTTATACAGCCAGCAAAGGCGCACTGGAAGAAGCGTGGAAAATGTTTAATATGTACCGGGACTGGTTAGCAACAGATTTTTGCCAACCAGTATATGAAGAGTGGTTGACAGAAGCGGTTGCAAAAAGACGTATCAAGGCGCCGGGCTTTTTTACCGACCCAGTGATTAGAAAAGCGTATTGCGGGGCGAAATGGAACGGACCGGCAAAGGGTATGTTAGACCCGGTAAAAGAAGCAACAGCCGCAGAAAAGCGTGTGCAGAATGGCTTTAGTACACGAAGCGACGAAACAATGCAAATGACGGGTACAAGCTACTACAACAATATTGAACAGTTGAAACACGAAGAAAAAGAGTTAAGAGAGGTGAAGAAAATTGCCAATGCCAATGCAAACAAGCCAAAATCCACAGCAGCCGCAGCAGGCGCAGGGAATGAACCAGCAGCAGGACAACAGGACGCCGGGCAATCCATACGGAGTGACGACGAATAAATTCTGGAATTTTATTCCAGCAACAGGCGACAAGCCGCCAGAACTGCTTTTATACGGAGCAATTAGCAGCCAGCAGTCATGGTGGGAAGACAGGGTGACGCCACAGCAATTCAATCAAGAACTTGCGGCGCTTGGTGATGTGCCAGAAATTATCGTGCGCATTAACAGCGGCGGCGGTGATGTGTTCGCAGCAAATGCGATTTTTACGAGATTGAAAGATTGTTCAGCGAAAGTGACAGTCAAAATTGATGGCTGGGCAGCTTCCGCAGCCACAATCATTGCTATGGCAGGCGACACAATCAAGATTGCCAGAAATGGTGTATTTATGATACATGACCCAGCAATGACAGTCTGGGACACTTTCAGAGCAGAAGACTTTTTGAAGATGGCTGATGAACTGAAAGTGATTAAACAAAGCATTGTCAATACATACGCCAGTAAGACTGGCAAAAAGACAGAGGACATAGAACAGCTTATGTCAAATGAAACATGGTGGACGGGCGACATTGCCGTTGAAAACGGCTTTTGTGATGAATTGATGTTTGAAGACAGCACAACAGTTGTTGAAAATTCTTCAAAAATCGTTGTCAATTCAGTGCCTATTGACGTTTCCATGTTCAAGAGTATTCCAACCCAGTTATTAAACAGCCCGCACAATCAAAATCCGGGTAGTTTAGTAAATAGTGCAACAGAACCTATCAACAAGCCAAAAGAAAAGGAGGAACCAGAAATGGCAGCACCAGAAAACAAAATCACAACGGTTGACGCACTAAAAGCCGCATACCCGGATTTAGTAGCGACAATCCAGAACGAAGCCGCAGCCACAGAACGCGCAAGAATTAAAGGCATTGAAGACTTGGCAAACGGCAACTATGCAGCACTTGCGACAGACGCAAAGTTTGAAAACCCTATTTCTGCGCAGGAACTTGCAGTAAAAATCATTGCAGAGCAGAACAAAGCGGGTGGAACTTACATTCAGAACCGCCAGCAGGACGCACAGAACAGCGGGGCAAACAGCGTATCTGGCGTAACACCGGAGGACAACGCAGGCGGTGACGGAAAAGACCCGTTCAATGCCGCTATTGACAAGTTGTTTCCAGATACAAAATAAGGAGGTAGCGCAAAATGAGTGAATACGCAGTAGAGAAGAGAGAAACAGCGCCAAAGAATTTCTTTGCTGGCGACTTCCCAACAGTACCGGAAACGGGAGTTGCAGGCGCAGAAATCAAAGAGTATGCACCAGTAATGGTTGACACAGAGAACGAAAACAAAATCATTCCGGTTGCTGCAACAAAAGAAGCGAACGCAATCGGAATTTCTGCGGCAGCAGCAGGAAAGGGCGAGCCAGTCACATATTATTTGACAGGTGAGTTTTTCGCTGACGCATTAAACCTTGAAGCAAGCGCAGATTTAGCAAAAATCAAAGAAGCACTGCGAAAAGTATCAATCTTTTTGAAGTAAGGAGGATAAAACAATCATGGCAAATGAAGTATCTATTTACGAACCACGAACAATGGGCAGAGTGGTTCAGAAGTTACCGCCCGTGCGTACTTTTTTCAGAAGTACATTTTTCAAACATGAAGAAACATTCGTGACAAAGAATGTTGATGTTGATTTCAAGAAAGGAAGCAGAAAGGTTGCGCCGTTTGTCAGCCGTGTAATTGGTGGAAAGGTAGTGCCAAACACTGGCTATGAAACAAAGACCTACACACCGCCTTTAGTTGCACCGGAAAAGGTCACAACGGTTGACGACCTTTTACAGCGCAGACCGGGTGAAAGCCTTTATTCTGGCAGAACACCTGCGGAACGTGCAGTACTTAAAATGGCTGATGATTTCAAGGAACTGCGAGAAATGATTTTACGCCGTGAAGAGTTAATGTGCGTACAGACCATTTTTACTGGCACAATCCCTATCATTGGCGACGGAGTAAACGAAGTGATTGACTTCTCTTTTACAAACAAAGAGAAAATCACAACAGCAGCGAAGAAGTGGACTGCTGACACTTCCGACCCTATCGCAGATTTGAAGCGCTGGCACGAAACCGTACAGAAGACCGGATTTGTAAACTGTGATATTTGCGTTATGGGTGGCGACGTTGCAAATGCGTTTGTAAATCATGCAAAGGTGCAGAAAATGCTTGATGTGAAAAACTTCAATCTTGCGGTTATACAGCCTAAACAGTTACCGAACGGCGTCACATACCTTGGAACCATTCACGAACTGGGACTTGATATTTACAAGTACAATGAGTGGTATCTTGACGACTGGACAAACCCGAACAAACCGGAAGACAAGCCGCTTGTACCTGCTGACAGCTTGGCACTGTTAAGCACAAACGCTGATTATTCCATGTACTATGGAGCAATCACACTTATTAAGGAGCCGGACGGCAACTTTATGACCGTAGAGGGTAAATATGTACCGGACACATGGACAAAGCGTAAGCCTGCCCGCCGCTTCCTCAATCTGTCTTCTGCACCGTTATGCGTTCCGCATGATGTAGACAGCTGGTTTGTTGCAACGCCTATCTAATGGACTTCAAAGCACAGCTTGCCAGTGACATGAAAGTGTTTCACAACTGCGGAGAAATGGCAACTATGACTGATATATGGTATCAAGGCAAGAAACACTATTTGCCCATAATCATTGACCACACGGCAGCCGACGAACGGCAGAGAGGAAACGGGGACAATGCAGAGGGCATAAACCGTGCTTCTTGTCTGGTCTATATGTCATTATATGATTTTGGTTGCGTTCCCAAAAAAGGACGCCAGCTTGAAATTGACGAAGCCGGGGCAATCAATATGTATAACATTTCAAAAGCAGACTGCGAGGACGGGGAAATAATTCTTGAATTGGAGATGTTGGAAGAATGATTGAAATAACATCTGACGCAATAGAAAGAGTGGGAACCCTGCTGGCAGACGTTCCAAAAGGTGCAGAAAGAGTATTTGCCAGCGCTATGAACCGTGGTATTTCCAGAGTGAAGACACAGGCAATAAAGCAGGTAAAAACCGTATATGCCGTAAATGGCGCAGCACTGACGAAAGCAACCAGAATAAATATAACCAAAGCCAGCACGGGAAACCTTGCGGGCTTTGTTTCGTTTTCTGGCGTGAAAATACCGCTGTACAAATTCAAAGTAACGCCGACGAAGCCCGGAACTGGAAAACAGGTGCGGGCAGCAGTCAAAAAAGGTGGCAGCGGGACCCCGTTTGAAGACGCTTTCGTTGCAGAAATGAAAAGCAATGGTCACACAGGAGTATTTGAGAGGACAGGGCGCAAGCGTTTTCCGATTGAAGAGAAAATGGGACTATCAGCAGCACAGATGGTAGGGAACGAAGATATTATAGACGGGCTGGAAAAGGAAGCACAAGAACTGGTAAACGAAAGAATTATACACGAAATGAACAGGATTTTGAACGGTTATGGAGGGTAAAGCGTTATGACACCAGTTTTTTTGTTAGAAGAATTGCAGAAATTCATTAGTTCCAAAACGTCTGACATTATTTTGCCAGTGCGAACCAGAACGGGAAGCAACGAAGAAAAAGAAAGAGCAGCAGCAGTTTATAAAATGGGGCTGCCGGAAGCAGACGACGTACAACAGAAAGTGCCATACATTCTGTTAAAGTTCCTAACAGGGACGGACGACAAGAAAGCAGGCGAACCAGAGGAAGACAGCTGCAAAGTAAGAATAATATTTGCGGTGTATTCAGAAGATGGGCAGGACGGACCACTGGCACTTCTTAATCTGATTTTGAGAGTGCGCAGCGAATTGAAGAAAGCCGGGACAATCGGCGGCGGTCAATTTGCTTTGGAACTGCCGCTGGAATATATCGTATATCAAGACACCACGCCGCCATATTACATGGGCGAAATGGTGACAAATTGGAGTATGCCAGTCACGCAACGTGATGTGGCAGAGATTTTGCACAATTTATAGACAGGAGGAAGACGAAATGGCAAAAGCGACCACAGCAAGCGCCACAGTAGCCGAAAAGGACGCTGAAAAGGTGCAGGCGGTAGAAAATACCACAACAGAAGAAAAAGCCGTAAAAACGGCAAATACGCAGTCGGAAACAGTAAAGCTGATTTACATTGGACCGAACCTGCCAAAAGCAATGCTGCCATGCAACAAGATTTTTGAGGGAACAGACAAAGAGATTGAAGAAGAACTTTCTTTCATTCTTGAAAAGTTCCCGCTTGTAAGAAAAATGCTGGTTCCCATTTCCGAACTGGCAGACAAGAAAGACAAGGTGAAGACAACCGGGAATGTATACAACAAGTATTATTCAGACTTAAAGGCTGCCGCCCTTGCATACGCAGAACAGGAGGTATAACAAATGAGTGACGTATCACATGGAGTAAACGCCAGCAAAACAAACAATGGCGCAATCACGCCCGTGTCCGTAGATACTGGCGTACATTTTGTGGTTGGAACAGCACCCGTGCAGATGGTAAACGGAAAAGTAAATGAAGTTATTATGGCTTCAAGCTACAAAGAAGCAGTGCAGGCGTTGGGATATTCCGACGACTGGAAGAAATACAGTCTTTGTGAAGAGATTTACACAGCGTTTACATTGTTCAATTCTGCACAGGTGTTCTTTGTAAATGTTCTTGACCCTAAGAAACACAAGAAAACAGTTGATGAAACACAGATGGACGTTGTAGACGGTCAGATTGTATTACCTGCGGAAGCAATCGCAGACAGTGTGGAAATCACAGGAAAGACAGCCGGGGAAGATTACGAAGTATTTTACAGTGACACAAACTGCATTGTGGAGTTCTTAAAAGAAACCACGGGCAAACTTACTGTGAAATATGACGCCGTGGACGCTTCACAGGTCACAAAAAGTGATATTATCGGTGGTTACAGCGTAAGCACACACAAGACAACCGGACTTGAACTGATTAACAATGTATTTCCGCTTTATACAAAGGTTCCAGACCTTATTTTGTGTCCGAATTGGTCACATGACGCAGAGGTTGCAGCTGTAATGTCTGCAAAAGCAGAGAATATCAACGGACTGTTTGAGGGTGAAGCAATTCTGGACATTGACTGCACAGCAGAAACCGGGGCGACATACTACACGGAAGTGCCAGCATGGAAGAAACAGAAAAACTTCACAAAAAGAACAGAAGTTGTCTGCTTCCCTAAAGTTGCGCTGGGAGATAGAGTTTTCAATCTTTCAACACAGCTTGCAGCCAGTATGTCAGCCGTAGACAATGCAGAAGAGTACGGCGGCGGTACACCTTGCGAAAGCGCTTCAAACAAGGGCATACAGGCAGATAGAATGGTTACTGCGGACGGTTCGGAAGTAGTCATGGATATTCAGCAGGCAAACTACTTGAATGAAAACGGCGTTGTGACCGCACTTAATTTCTTTAATGGCTTTGTAAGCTGGGGAAATTATACGGCTTGTTATCCCGCCAACACAGACGTGACGGACTATTTCTACTGTATCAACCGTATGTTCAAGTGGGTTGCAAAGACACTTATTTTGACGTACTGGAACTACATTGACAGAGGAATTAAAAGACGTCTGATTGACGCAGTTGTGCAGTCAATCAATGATTGGCTGGCAAGCCTTGCAACTGATGAAAAAATCATTGGTGGACGTGTGGAGTTCAACGAAAGCGAAAACAGCACAAGCCAGCTTGCAGCCGGAATTGTGCGTTTTCACATTTATATGACGCCGCCATCACCAATGCAGAAAATGGACTTTGTGCTTGAATATGACTTGTCATATCTTGCAGCACTGGTGGCAGCATAACAGGAGGTGAAACAGAATGTCAAAAGTTGACGAATTAGTTATTAACTATGCGATTTACGAAGACGCCGTAGAGTATCTGGGAACCACAGAAGTGACACTGCCAGACTTGGAGTACATGACGGAAGAGTTGAGCGGCGCAGGCATTGCGGGAAATATCGAAGAAATTATTATCGGTCACTTAAATGCAATGTCAACAACTTTCAATTTCCGAACTGTCACAGCGGCAGCAGTCAAGCTGATGGAACCACGGGTACACAGAATTGACCTGCGAGTTGCACAGCAGAGAATGAACCTGCGCACAAGCGCAAACGAAGTGTCCGGCGTTAAGCACATTATGAAAGTAAAGCCGAAGAAGACAGCACTTGGAAAAGTTGCGGCAGCTTCAACAGCTGATGTAAGCGGTGAATACGCCGTTTCATACTATGCAATGTACTTGGACGGTTCAAAGGTAACGGAAATTGACCCGTTAAACTTTGTGTGCATTATCAATGGCAAAGATTACTTAAAGGACGTCAGAAAAGCATTAGGCAAGTAAAAAAGACAGCAGGAGCCAGCGGGAAGACCGCTGGTTTTTTCCTGCCTAAAATCAAAGATATGGAGGAATAAACAATGTCAGATACAACAAATACAACTGAAAACATGGAGCAGGTAACAGAGCAGGAAAAGGAAATGCAGGAAGCACAGGCAAGCGGCGTGGTCAATTTTGACGACAAGAAGAAAGACAAGGAAGAAGACGGCAGTTTGAATTATACACACACATTCAAAAAGCCCAGAGAGATTGAGGGAAAGAAGTATACAAAATTAACTTTCTATTTTGACAATCTGACTGGTGAAGACATTGAAGCAGTAGAACAGGAACTTGCAGACCAGAACAAATATGCACTTTCACCGGAAATTTCCTCTGCGTTCCAGTGTATTCTTGCGGCAAAAGCTGCGGGGGTTGCTTCTGATGAAATCAGACGTCTTCCGGTAGGAGATTACATGAAGATTAAGAACAAAGCAAGGGATTTTTTAATTGCTGCGGGCTATTAAAAATTAAAGAACCCGCAAAGTTCATAAGAAAGCAGATATACAAAATGTCAAGGGCTTCACATACGCCCGTCCCGTTCTGGCTGCAAATGCCTATACGCAGACTTTTTGCATGGATTGAAACCATAAATGAAGTGGAAAAAGAAGAAGCGGAAGAGCAGAAACAGAACAGCAATAATGCGTAGGGAGGTGAAACAGCTTGGCAGGGTCACAAAAGGAATTTGAACTGCTTTTTAAGCTGAAAGCGTCGCTGGGTGGCAATTTTAACAGCACATTCAAAAGCGCAATTAACACCAACAACCAGTTACGGGACAGCTTAAAAAATGTCAATTCCCTGCAATCAAAGATTGACGGCTACACAAAGCAGTCTGCCGCTATTGATAAGAACAAAGAACGGCTGGCGCAGCTTAACGCAGAGCATGACCGATTACAGCAGGAATTGCAGCAGACAGGCGAACCCACAGAAGCACTGCGGAAGAAGCTTGAAAAGAATGAAAACCAGATACAACAGACCACTGCCAAAATCGAAGAACAGGAAAAACAATTAAACAGTTATGCCGACGAACTGAAAGCAGCCGGAGTAAATACGGATAATCTGGAAGAAGCCAACGGAAGACTGCAAAAGTCTTATGAAAAGCTGCAAACTTCACAGCAGACGTTGCAGAAATTGAATGACAAGCAACAGCAGGTAGAACAGAGCATTTCAAAGACAAAAGGACAACTGCTGGGAACTATTGGCGCAATTAGTGCCGTAGCCGCCGCAGTGTATGCAGGACCCGTGCAGGCAGCGCAGCAGTACGAAAAAGCAATAGCAAAGGTGGGAACCATTGCAGATACGCAGGAAGTCCCACTGGGCACATTGTCACAACAGATAATGGAACTGTCAAACAAGACAGGAATTGCAGCCAATGCCATTGCTGATGATGTGTACAATGCTATATCTGCCGGACAGAAGACAGGTGACGCCGTAAACTTTGTTACAAACAGTACGAAGTTAGCAAAAGCCGGATTTGCGGAAAGTTCGCAAACGCTGGACGTATTAACAACCGTATTGAACGCATACGGCATGAGTGCGGACAAAGTAAGCACGGTATCAGATATGCTGGTACAGACGCAGAACAAAGGTAAAGTGACAGTAGGAGAACTGGCAAGCAGTATGGGTAAAATTATACCGACTGCAAACGCCAGCAATGTTTCACTGGAACAGTTATGCGCCGGATATGCAATAATGACCAGCAAAGGTATTGCAGCCGCAGAAACGACAACATACATGAACAGTATGTTAAATGAGTTGTCAAAGTCTGGAAGTACGACAGACAAGCTATTGCGGCAGAAGATGGGCGGCAGCTTTGCAGAATTGATGGCAAGCGGTAAATCGCTTGGGGAAATTCTGGGAGGTATACAGGAAGAAGCCAGCAAGTCTGGTCTTGCCCTATCTGATATGTTCAGCAGTTCAGAAGCCGGAAAAGCGGCAATGTCGCTTCTGTCAAACGGAGTTGACGGCTTCAATTCAAGCGTACAAGACATGGTAAACAGCGTTGGGGCAACAGACAGCGCATTTGCCAAAATGGAAGACACCACAGAAGCCAAAATGGAAAAGGCAAAGAACAGTATAGCAAACTTGGGTATTGTTCTTGGTCAAAACTTACTGCCGATTGTAGGAAATTTGGCAGACAAAGTGGCGGTGGTGGTCACTAAAGTTTCAGAATTTGCAGCAGCAAACCCAAAATTGGTGCAAACAGCCCTAAAGGTAGCGGCAGGGCTGGCGGCATTGAAAGTGGGAATGTTGACAACAAAGCTGGTTACATTATCAGCACAAGACGGCATATTGTCACTGGCAAAAAAACTGCTGGGACTGCGTGCCGGATTTATTGAAAACGCAGCAACAAGCGTAAGTTTTGCGGAAAAGCTGAAAACAGCTGGAAGCGGTATATTGTCATACTTTGGCAATGTAAAAGGCGCTATGGGCGGCGTAGGTTCTGCAATAGGTAATATATTCAGTGGCAACAGAGTTGTTGGAGCAGTAACAGGCTTTATGGGCGGCGTGAAACAGTCCATTGTCAGCGGCTTTTTAGGAATTGCAGGAAAAGCAAGCGGAGCATTGACAGGAGCCGGAACAAAAATGCTGGGACTTATGCTGAAACCATTTTCGTTGATTGGCGGCAAGCTGGGTCCGATACTTGGAACGGTAGGCAGTGCGATTGCAAACAGCCCACTTGGAAAAGTAGGCGGCTTCATAACAAAGGGAATTACAGGAGCATTTAGCAAGGCAACAACACTGATTGCACCGCTGGGAAATGCGGTAAAAACGGTGCTGGGTCCTATTGGAAACCTTGCAAAAACAGCACTGGGACCGCTTGGAGGTATTGCAGGAAAGATACTGCCAGTTGTGGGCGTTATCACAACAATTATTACAGTAATACAGCTTGTAAAGAACCATCTTGAAGAGATAAGGGGATTTATACAGCGGACTTTTGGTGATGAAGCACTGGCAGTCTTTGACAAGATTGTTTCAGTCATTACCAACATAGGCGACACCATAAAGAATGTGTTTTCTGATGGGAACATAGGTGCAGCCCGTGACAAGATACAAGAATTGTTCGGAGATAAAGGCGCAGCAGTCTTTGACACGTTTGTAAATGTGCTGGGAACAGTAAAGAACGCAGTTTCAGAGGTTGTGGGCTTTATAACCACATACGTTGTGCCAGTTGCAGAACAGGTATTGCAGGTGATTGTTACACAGGTAATACCGGGGATTGTTAGCTTTATTCAAGCGGCAGCCCCAACCATTATGCAGATTATACAAAGCATTGCTGATTTTATCGGTGCAATTATTCCGGTGATAGGAAGTTTCATTGCTGGTCTTATGCCGATTATTTCAGAAATAATCACATTCATTTCAACTTATGTTTTGCCGATTATTTCAGAATTATTCAGCTTTATTTGTAGCACGGTGCTTCCGGCAATTTCCGCAGCAATTCAAGCAATTTTGCCAGTGGTGACAAACGTATTGCAAACGCTTTTACCTGCGATACAAACAGCACTGACGACAATCTGGAACATAGTTTCACCAATAATTCAAGGAATTTTAGCAGCAATACAATTTGCAATGCCAACAATCCAGTCTATCGTACAAAGCGGAGTTCAAGCAATTTCCGGTGTAATTTCTGGAATTGCAACCGTACTGAATGGAATTATCACTTTCATAACTGGTGTATTTTCCGGGAACTGGCGGCAGGCTTGGGAGGGCATAAAGCAAATATTTTCTGGAATTTGGCAGGGTATCAAGTCAGTGTGTACGGGAGTTATCAACGGCATTATATCTGCGGTCAACACGGTTATACGTGGATTGAACAAAGTAAAAGTGCCAGACTGGGTGCCGGGTGTAGGTGGAAAAGGTATAAACATATCTGAAATACCTATGCTGGCGAAAGGTTCAAAAAACACACCAGACACGTTCATTGCTGGTGAAGCGGGACCGGAGTTAATCACGAACGCACCGGGGCGCACGGTGTTTACAGCGGACCAGACAAGAAACATTCTGGCTGCACAGAATACAGCAGCCACAACAGCGGCAGCGGTAGCGCCAACAGCACAGACCACAACAGCACCGCAGACGGTGAATAACTACAACACAGCGCCAGAGGTAACAGCAGGCGCAGGAAGTGGCGGTGGAAGTGCAAACAACGTAACTATAAACAACAGTCCGACAATAGTTATCAACGGGGACAAGCCGGAAGACTTGGACGCAAAACTGGAAGAGAACAACAGAAAGTTGCTGCGTGACGTTGAAGACCTGCTGGACGAAAAAGAAGACAAGGAGAAGCGGCAGAAATATGACTAAAAGCTACACAACAATATCTGGGGATATGTGGGACAAGATAGCATTTGAACAAATGGGAAGTGTCCTGCATACAGATAAGCTGATGAAAGCCAATGTCAAGTACGCCAGCACCTACGTTTTCCCTGCCGGGGTTGTATTAACAATCCCGGAAGTGGAAGACGAAGAAGACTTGGAACTGCCACCGTGGAAAAGGGGGCTGCTGACGTAGAATGAGCGCAAAAGACATGGCACGCCGGGTGGAACTGCGGTTGAAATTTCAAAACGTAAAAGTCCCGGCAAATATAAATAAATATTTAAGCAGCCTTACTTTCACTGATGAAGACGAAGACAACGCAGACGATTTGCAGCTTGCGTTTGATGATAGAGAAAGAAAGTGGCTGGGAAGCTGGCTGGAAGTAAAGCCGACTTTCATTAAGACCACAACGACGGTGCAAAAGCAGGTTGAAGCTGCAAGCGTTGTCAATTATGTGGTCAAAAAAGGTGATACGCTTTGGGCTATTGCCAAAAAGTATCTGGGAAGCGGTACAAAATACCCGCAGATTGCTTCTGAAAACAATATTAAAAACCCTAACTTAATATATCCGGGGCAGGTTTTCAAAATCACAACGGGCGGTACAGCAACACAGACGGTCACAGAAACGAAAGAAACAACAAAGAAAGTGTCTGACCCTAAATTGATAACAGCAACGATTGTCCAGAAGAACTGGCACGATAACGGCAAAGACGCCGTGCTGGACTGTGGGACATTTGAACTGGACAGCGTAGACGCCAGCGGACCGCCAACAAAAATCACACTAAAGGGCACGTCAATTCCTTATACTTCCAAAATGAGAGTAGAAAGAAAATCAAAGGCGTGGGAAAACATCAATTTGAAAGTGATTGCGGAGCAGATAGCGTCCGAAAGCAACTTGAAACTGATGTACATTGCGGACAATATACCAAAGTACAAAAGAAAAGAGCAGGTACAGACGTCGGACATTGTGTTTTTACAGAAATTATGTAAAGCGGCAGGGCTTGCGCTGAAAGTAACCACAATGAATGTGGTTATCTATGACGCCGCAGAGTATGACAGCAAGCCACCTATAAAAACCATAAAATATGGCAGCGGTGATTATATTTCATACAAGCTGGGAACCAGCCTGCATGATACAGCATACACCAGCTGCCATGTTTCGTATACGGACCCGGACAGTAAAGAAACGATTGAAAGCACATACACGGCAGACAGCACAGAGGGAACCGGGCAAACACTTGAAGTCAACGAAAAGGTCAGAAGCACAAATGAAGCATACGAACTGGCAAAAAAACGGCTACGTGAAAAGAACACACAGCAGTTTACAGCAAGTTTCACAATGCTTGGTGATGTGCAGCTGGTGGCAGGTGCCACAGTCAAATTAAAAGGCTTTCAGAAGTTCGACAGAAAGTACAAGATTACCAAAGCGACCCACAAATTGACGGGAGGATATACAACACAGATTGAATTACAACAGGTATTGGAGGGCTACTAATGGCAGATATGACAGAGTTAAAAAACATAGTGCGGCTTGGCACCGTGCAGAGCGTGAACGCCAGCAAAATGACAGCCCGTGTGAAGTTCAAGGACAAAGGCGGTATCACTTCCGGTGATTTAAGGATTATAAAACGCCCTGTGTACGTTGTGCCAGCAATGGAAAGCGGCGCAGAGGGACAGACGGCAAAAACAACGCTGAAATATGACTACAACGGGCAAATGTTAAAGGAAGTAAGCCACAGCCATGAAGCATTTGTGACAGAGTGGACGCCGGGCGTTAATGATATGGTGCTTTGCATAATGGTTCCAGATGGCGACGGGGACGGCTTCATAATAGGGGAGGTGTAGAGCATGGCAAAAATAGGAAGTCTGGGAAGTCTGGTTTTTTCAGTTTCAGAAAATACCGTGCGCACCTTTGATGAATTAAGCTGGAAAGTGTCTGCAAAGTACGCAACGCATGACAGACACATTAAGCGTGACGTATTGGAGTTTTTGGGACCGGAACCCGGAACAATCAGTTTCAAAATGGCGTTCAGTGTATTTCACGGAACAAACCCACTGAATGAAATTAAGAAATTAAACAAAATGTGCAATAAGGGCAATATTTCAACACTGGTTTTAGGAGGCAAGAAATACGGTTCCTATAAGTGGGTGATAACAGGCGTTAGCAGCACATTGAAACGCTATGACAACAAAGGCAACTGCTGGGTTGCAACAGCAGACGTGACATTGAAAGAATATCCAAAGAGGTGATAAAGCATGGACGTGATAAGGGGCGACGGGTCACTATTGACAGAAATTGACCTTGCACCAGCAAATGACCATCAAGCAGTCATACAAAATATTGCGGTTATTCTGGACACGGTGCAGGGGTCCTGCCCTATGTTCCGTGATTTTGGGTTGCCCGGCAGCCTATACGGAAGACCGCAACCAGTAGTTGAAAATATACTGGTAGGCTATCTGTACGACCAGATAGAAGAATTTGAACCACGGGCGCAGGTTGCAGACATTACATTTGAACACGACGCAGCCACAGGGCGCACAATACCTATTATTTATTTGGAGGAGGTGGAAACAGACAATGAGTGACAGAAAATACCCAGACATTGACTTTGTGGAAACCGACACAGAAACGATAGAAAGCAATCTAATTGCGCTGTATGAAAATATGGTGCAGCAGGTGCCGGGGCGTGAACGCTACAAGGTGTACCCGGCGTCACCGGAAAGACTTTTTATTGCATGGGTTGCAAATATCATTGTGCAACAGCGTGTCATTATCAATGAAACAGCAAAAAAGAACGTGCCACGCTATGCGGACGGTGAATACTTGGACAGCTTGGCAGAATTATTCAAGGACTTGGAAAGACTGCCAGCAAGTCCGGCGTCTGCAATGTTCCGCTTTTATATTTCAGAAGCACAGAAACAATCAGTGATTATTCCTGCGGGCACCAGAATTTCTTTTGATGGTGCCATCTTATTTGAAACAAAAGAAAATCTGGAAATAAAAGCCGGGCAGACATACGGGGACGTTGAGGGAATTTGCACAACAGCGGGCGACGTTGGAAACAATCTGGCAGCGGGGCAGGTCAAAGAACTGGTTGACCTATACGACTACTACCAGAAAGCAGAGAATATCACGGCAACCAGCGGCGGCGCAGAAGAAGAGGACGACGCCAGTTATTATGAGCGTATGCGTGAGAGTATGGAGAGTTTCAGCACGGCGGGTCCTATTAACGGGTACATATACTGGACAAAGAGCGTATCACCAGCCGTGGCAGACGTGGCAGTGACAAGCCCGGAACCTTGCGTTGTAGACGTCCGGGTGCTTTTGCAGAATGGACAGCAGGCAACGTCCGGGGTGCTGAAAGAGATTGAAGACGCCTTGAACGCTTCCGACATTAGACCACTGACCGACAAAGTGACGGTATCTGCACCGGAAACGGTAGCATTTGACGTTGACGTGACCTTTTATATTCCACAGCCAGACGCAGCCAGCGCCACAGTCATTGCGGCGGCAGCAACACAGGCAGTGGAAGAGTACGTGACATGGCAGACAAGCAAAATGGGGCGGGATATTAACCCGTCATACCTAACAGCAAAGCTGATGGAAGCAGGCGTGAAACGTGTTGAAGTCAGAAAGCCAGTATTCACGGTTGTTGATGATATAAAGGTTGCAAAGCTGGGAAACAAAAGCGTTCTGAATGGAGGTATTGAAAATGTCTAAAACAATTTACAATGCCGATTATTCAGAGTGCCTGCCGGAAGCGCTAAAGAAAGACTCCAAAATGGTTGCACTGGCAAACGCCACGGCAGCAGCACTGCTGGACGCTTCCGGGATAATTGACAATGTGCTGATATATTCCAGATTTGATGAATTGCCAGAAGAACTGGTGGACATTTTGGCATACGACCTACACGTTGACTGGTACGACTACAATTACCCACTGGAAGCAAAACGGGATTTAGTGAAAAACAGTGTCAAGGTTCATAAGAAAATGGGCACAAAATATGCCATTGAAACAGCGCTGGGCAGCTTATTTCCAGAAAGTGAAGTGGAAGAGTGGTTCCAGTATGAGGGAGAACCCGGACACTTTCATATTGTGCTTGATGTGACCAACCAGAGAATAACGGCAGACTACACAGCTATTATCCGGGCAGTGAAAATGTATAAAAGATTATCTGCACACATGGACGAATTGACCTATCAAGGACAGGTCCACGGCGTCATATACACCCACGGGGAGTATTTCAGATATAAAACACCGCTGACCGGAAGACTTAACACCGGAACATACCCACAGAGAAACACAAAAGCCGGGATAGGCGCTGCAACCTATATTGTGGGAACGGAAGCAGCAGGCTTCATATTCACGGCACCAGCAGCAGGCACAAAGCCATACAGAAACACGGTATTTTCACAGCAGGCGGCGCATATCGACGCAGACACGGCGTTGAATACGTTTGGCTATACAAATACACCAGCAGGACGGATAAAAGCCGGAGAACAGCCACAGAGGAACACCAGAGGGCAGACAAGCGGTGCCACGGTCACGGCAAGTGACAGAATGGAAGCACACCGCTTCACAGTCCCGGCAGCAGGAACCGTCCCGGAAAGAAGCACGGTGCAGCAGACACAGGGCGGCGCCGTGGGGACAAGCACGCAGGCAATGGGGTTTTCATACGGCGTCAAGCCGTGCGGAAGCCGCAGGAAGCTATAAAGGAGGTGAAAAGCCATGTTGACAACAGACGCAATCAATGATTTCAAAGATTTCATTGATAATATCATTGCCTATGCAAAAGTAACCGTCAACGGCGTTTCTGAAAAAAAGGTGATACACCGCCGGGAACGTCTGAAAGACGGCAGGGTTGCTGTATATGTACAGATTACCCCGCAGGTAAGCGGAACAGCCACGGTGCAGAGGGTACAGCTTTACAACAAGAACAACAAATTGTGGGCTGACAAGGCGGTAAATATTCCGCTGAACAATGTACAAGAGGGCGTTTTGTACCGCTTTACTTTTGATTTTACAGAAAAGGAGGTGTAAAGATGTACGAACAGAAATTATGGCAGGACCATGTAACAGAGTTTGAAGACCGCTACACGGAAAGCAGAAATGATGATGGAACTATCACACACACACCAGTTGAGGGGGAAATCATTCAGCAGGGCACACCGCAGAACGCAACCAACTTCAACCACATGGAAAACGGTATTTCCAATGCAACAGAAACGGCAGCGCTTATGGCGCTTTCTACAATCCACCACCAGCAGGCAATAGCTGACTTGCAGGGAGAAACAGCAACGGTGACTTTGAAGAATACGCAGCAGTACCCGTTCAACAATTCTACACAGTCAGTTGCGCTGAAGACTGAAAGAAACCACATGGACTACACCGTGGAAACAGAAATAGTGGACTACACGGGCGGTTTTCCGGGCGACATTGTTATTACAGAAAAGTTGCTGAATGGTTTTAAGATGGCACACACAGGAAGCGCAAAAAGCGTGACCGTAAAAGTTTATGTGAAAGGTGGGTTTTACTAATGGCAGGTGTGATTATTAAGACAGAGGAACGCAGACAGCACGAAGAAGCGGTTATGCGTTCTTTTGGCGTGCAGGGCAGCGGGACAGCAGCACAGAGAGAAGCAGCGGAGGTTATCGCAGCCAGAAGCAGCGAGGTAGTAAGAAACCAGAATGGAGGTAGAAAGTATTATGGCTACTAATAAAATCAATGTAGTTGAAAAAACACCGGGCACACATATTGAATATGCACTGTCTGGCGGTAAAAAAATCACGTTCGGTGATGATGAATTAACAATCAATCTTGCCAGCCGTGAAAGAGATTTTGAAGTGTCACTGGACATTTGCATTGACGAAGAAGACGGCGTGGTGATTGGCACCGGAGGACGTGCGCAGAAGTACGCTGCGCAGATTGTTATTCCTGCCAGACGCTATGATGTTATCGAAGACGGAGAGGACGAAAACGGAGAACCGAAAGAAATTCCAGTGCCTATCCCATTTGATATGTCGCTTTGCACACTTATTCTTTGGGGATTGGAGGTATAAAGAATTATGTCTAATTTTGATGATTTAGCAATGGCGGTTGCTTCCTTTGGGGGCAACAATGCAGTAAAGTTTGATGATTTGGGTATGCCGTCAATTATGGTGGGTATTCCAAAAATGAAGTATTCCGACATTATCACCGGAGGAACACAGGAAACATTGCCGTGGTGGATTGTGGACGGAGTAGAAAAAGAAGTTATCTGGGTATCGAAGTATATTAACGTCGTGGTCAACGACCGTGCATACTCACTGCCAATGAAAGACCCCAAAGCATACATTGACTTTGACACAGCACTTGCAGTATGCCGCAGAAAGGGTGAGGGCTGGCACCTTAACCAGAACGGCGTATTTGCTGCAATCAACCTTTGGTGTATGAAAAACGGCTTCACACCCCGTGGAAACACAAACTGGGACAGAAGCTATGAAAAGGGATATGAAAAGGGTATCAACACATACATTGACGGTTCACACGGCGGCGGCAGAACCGCAACTGGTTCTGGTCCGGTAACTTGGAACCATGACGGCAGCCCGGCTGGAATTGCCGACCTTTGCGGCAACTGCTGGGAGTGGGTATCTGGTATGCGCATTGTAGATGGTGAAATTCAGATTATCCCATACGGAAACGCCATGAAGTCTGACTGCAACATGGGTGCAAAAAGTACAGAGTGGAAAGCAATTAAGCCGGACGGCACACTTGTAGCACCGGGAACGGTTGGAACATTAAAGATTGACAGAACCAGTGCGAGTGACGCAACACTGCGTATCAACACAAGTGTCACAACACAGACGACGGACAGCAACGACACAAGCGTACCATTTAAAGATACAAAGGCAGTAAGCGGCGTAACCGTTCCGCAGATTTTGATTGCGTCCGGTTTATATCCAGACGCAGGACAGACAACGCCGGGCAGATTTTGGGCAAGAAATAACGGCGAAAGATTGCCTTTCCGGGGTTCGAGTTTCGACAGCACTTCCGGCGGTGGCGCTGGTGCGCTGGACTTGTACTACGCCCGTTCTGTCGTCGGCAACAGTGTTTCGTTCCGTTCCGCTTTAGTTGAATAACTGGAAACTGGGAACTGATACACTGCGGGGCTTACGGCAGTAAGCCCCATACTACAAAATATAACAAAGGTGGTTTAGAAAATGCCGGAAAACAAAACAGAAGAAAGACCGCCACAGCTGGACAATGTGCGAGATAACGCCACACAGGAAGACTTCAAAATGAAAAATAAAGTCTGGGAAATGCTGGAATACGCAGGACCACAGCTTGAAGAGTTTCCCAGAGCGAAAAGAGGACTTGCACAGAAGATAGACGGAACAATGCTGGATATTTTAGAGTTGGTCATAATGCTTGAAAATAAGCATTATAAAAAGACAACGCTTGGAGAACTGGACACGAAAGTTGACGTGCTGCGGCATTTGATAAGACTTGCAGCAAGCACAAAGTATACCAGAAGCGCAAAACCGTGTCTGCCAATGAAGAAATATGAAATGATGGCAAGATACATCAATGAAATAGGTTGCATGGTGGGCGGCTATTATAAATCACTAAACGGCAGCACTTCCGGGAATGGGAGTGCTGCAAAATAAGACTGGTAAAAGGCAGGGTAACACCTGCTTTTTATATTATGGGAATAAGCCGTTAATAGAGGACTTGCCGTGCCTATCCGGGGTTCGAGTTTCAACAACACTTCCAACGGTGGCGCTGGTGCGCTGAACTTGAACAACGCCCGTTCTAACGTCAACAACAATGTTTCGTTCCGTTCCGCTTCACCCCATTTCTGCCAGTAGGCGTGCCCATACGTGGACACGTCCAGTGCGTCTGGGTTAAAGGGGTTTATTTCCATTCCAAAGGCTGCCAGCCGGGAGCCGTAGGAAAAAGATTGAATAGCCGTAAAGATAGTTAGTAAGCCACAGGGCTGAAAGTCAGAGCCGGAAAGACTGGCACTGAATGTATATATCACGTTTGGGTTGCGGAAGAACCGCAATTTGATTTGTACGGCAGATTTTAACAACAGGAGGGAAAAGAAATTGCACAAAATCAAAAACATTTTCCCTATGATTTACGACTTTGAAAATCTTTTCAATGCGTACAAAGCCGGGATAAAGTGCAAGAGGTACAGACCAGATGTGATGGCGTACACGGATAAGCTGGAAGAGAACTTGATTGAATTACAGAATGAATTTATCTGGCAGACCTACACCGTGGGGCGCTACAACATATTTTATGTTTATGAGCCGAAAAAGCGCATGATTATGTCACTCACTTTCAAAGACCGGGTGGCGCAGCACGCTATATATAGCCAGCTGAACCCGTATTTTGAAAAGCAGTTCATTTCTGACAGCTACGCTTGCAGAGTAGGCAGGGGAACACACAAAGCAGTCAACCGCCTGCATGATTGGTTGAAGCAGACTGACCGGAAGCCGCAGCGTTTCTATTATTTGAAACTGGATATTGCAAAGTATTTTTACCGGATAGACCATGAAGTATTGATGGGTATTTTGCGGAAGAAGATTGCTGATGAAGATTTGTTGCACGTCTTGTCAGTAATAATAAACTGCGAAGACACAAACTTTGGTCTGCCGCTGGGTGCCGACATTGGCGACGTGGCGTTTGATGAATTGCTGGGAGAAGTTGGGCTGCCTATTGGCAATCTGACTTCACAAATGTTTGCAAATTTGTACTTAAACGAACTTGACCAGTTCTGCAAACACAAACTGCACCTGCATTATTACATACGCTATATGGACGACATTATAATTTTACACCCAGACAAAAAGTATCTGGAAAAGATAAAGAACAAGATTGCGGACTTTCTGGGGAGCAAGCTGCATTTGCAGCTTAACAAGAAAACTTGCATAAGACCAACCAGCATGGGCATTGAGTTTGTAGGGTTCCGCATTTGGTCAACACACATAAAATTGCGCAAGAAGACGGCAAAGAAGCTGAAACGACGATTGAAATATATGTTTGCAGCATATCACGCCGGAGAGATTGACAAAGATACACTGGATAGGTCCGTTGCTTCATACCGGGGCATATTACAGCACTTCAACAGCTACGGTATGCGCCAGAGCCTAAACGAACTGTACTTGCAGGAAATGGGCAAGCCATATCCAGAACCGGAGAAGAAGCCAGCCAGCAAATGCGGTCTATTCTGCGGATATTACGGCAGCACTGATGATTACATCAAGCAGCCAGAAGAAAAGGAGGTGACGGACAGTGGAAGCAATGCAGACGCTTAACCCAGCGGACGTCTGGGACATGGTGCAAAAAGCTATTGTATGGCTTGCGGGGATTGGGATTGTTATTGACTTAACGCCGGGAATTAAAATACAGCCCGTTCGCTGGTTGATTAAACAGCTGGGAAATCTTATGAACCACGACTTGAAAGAGCAGCTGAACCAGCTTGAAAATGACTTTATAGAACACAAGGTTGATAGCTGGCGCACGGAGATACTATCATTCCAGAGCAGTTGCATAAACCATGAACGCCATACAAAAGAAGAGTTTGACCATGTTATTGATACATTGGCGAAGTATGACAAGTATATTAAGGACCACAAGTTGACAAACGGACAAGTTGACGTTGCGCATGAGTACATAGTGGATATTTACAAAGAATGTATGCGCACAAACGACTTTGCTTTGACAAAGCCGGAAGAAAAACCATAGGAGGTACAAAACAGCAACATGAAAAGTTTAATATTTTTTATCATTGGATTTGCACTGGCATTAGCAGTGCTTTTTTTATGGAATTTACAGTATTTCAGACAGCGCAGGAAGAAGAGAAAAGAAGAGTTGCAGGAACACCCGGAAAGAAAGACCAGCGCAACAAAAATCATTATCTTTTCAATTCTGGCGACTTACTACATAGCATTTGCCGTGGGCGTGTGGGTGGTAGTCACAAAGGATTTTTACCAGTTATCAGTCCTTTTGACGTTCGTTGGCGGGGTAACTGCTGCCGCAGTAGCGTTCTATTGCTGGAAAGCAAAGGCAGAAAACCTGCTGAAAATCAAAGCTGCATACCCGGAGTTGTCTGGCACGCTGTCTGACTTTTCAAGTATGACGCAGTAGCGCCGGGAGGTATAAGACATGGGACTAATAGGAAAAACAACACCAGAAAAGATTTGGAATTTTCTGAAATCAAAAGGACTGTCCAGTTGTGGGGCAGCCGGATTGATGGGGAACCTATATGCAGAAAGCGGGCTGAACCCACAGAACTTGCAGAACAGCTATGAAAAGAAGCTGGGACACACTGACGCAAGCTACACAGCAGCCGTGGACAACGGCAGCTATGGAAACTTTGCAAGGGACGGCGCAGGCTATGGACTGGCGCAGTGGACATACCACACCAGAAAAGCCGCTTTGCTGGAATATGCAAAAGCCGCCGGGAAGTCTATTGGCGACCTTGAAACACAGCTGGGGTTCCTTATGAAAGAATTGACAGAGGGCTACAAAGCCACACTGTCAGTATTAAAGAGCGCACAGACCGTCATTGTTGCTTCAAATGCAGTGCTGACACAGTTTGAGCGCCCGGCAGACCAGAGCGACACGGTGAAGACAAAGCGTGCAGGATATGGGCAGAAATACTATGACCAGTACGCAGCCGGAGCCGTTAGCAATAAAAAGAATGGAGGTACAAGCAATATGAATGTATCAGAAGTAAGAAAGAAATTTGCAGCAAGGGCGGCAGCGTATGTGGGAGTGAAAGAGGGTACAGCAGCACACCACGCAATCATTGACGCCTACAACAACCACAAGCCGTTAGCGCAGGGGTACAAAGTGACATACCGTGACGCATGGTGTGCAACCTTTGGTTCAAAGATTGCTATTGAAGCGGGCTACACAGATATTATCCCTACGGAGTGCAGCTGTGACCGTCAGATTAAGTTGTGGCAGCAGATGGGGCGCTGGTGCGAGAATGACGCAAAGGTGCCGGAACCGGGCGACTATATCTATTATGACTGGGACGACAACGGCGCTGGTGACTGCACAGGCAGTTCAGACCATGTGGGCGTTGTAGAAAGCTGCAACGGTAACACTATTACAGTTGTTGAGGGCAACAAGTCCAATGCAGTTGGAAGAAGAACACTGGAAGTCAACGGGCGTTATATCAGAGGTTATGGCGTGCCGGACTTCTCAAAGAAAGCAACCAGCGAACCTGCAAAGCCTGCGGCACCTGCACAGCCTGCGCAGGGAACAGCCGGGGAACAGGTATACACCGTGCAGAGAGGTGACACACTTTCTGGCATTGCTGCAAAGTATGGCACCACATACCAGAAGTTAGCAAGCTACAACGGAATTGCAAACCCTAATGTCATTAGTGTTGGGCAGAAAATCAAAATTCCGGGAAGCGGCGTGCGTACATACACAGTAAAGAGCGGTGACAGCCTTTGGGCAATCGCAGCAAAGCAGCTGGGCGACGGTTCCAGATACAATGAAATTAAGACCATGAACGGTCTTACAAGCAACACCATTTACGCTGGGCAGACATTGAAGCTGCCTGCATAATCAACAGGAGGAAAAGAACATGAATGAAGTTATTTATGCAGCCGTATATTTTGCCGTAACACTGGGGGCGTTCTTGATTGGAAAGTACGTTTGCCCAAACATTCCAAAGACCGTCACAGACAAGCTGGGTGAACTGTCAGAGTGGGCAGCAAAGTTTGTGGAATGGGCAAAAGAGTTCAAAAAGGACAAGACCGGGGAAGAGAAGATGGCGGCAGTTGTGGAGCAGTTGAAGAAGATTGCTGATGAAGCCGGGCTGAATGTCACAGAAGACCAGCTGAAAGCCATTGCACAGACGGCATACAATGCCATGAAAGCCGGAGAGAAAGAAAGCAACACCGCAGAACCGCTGGAAGCGCTCACAGCCACACCAGCTGCAACGGTAGTGATTAACACCACGGCGCCAGTGACGACAACAGAGAAAGTGGCTATTGCCACAGACAATGTGCCGGAGGGCGCCACGGAAACCAACGCAGACGGCACAGTGAACCTTTACGACGCAGCCGGGAACATTACCGGGAGCGTGACAAAGGAAGAAGCAGAGAAGATGGCGGCAGAAGTCACGAAGATTGTTGACGAAGAGGGAAACACGCTGAAAGACCTTAAATAATGCCGCTGACGCTTTGCAGAATAAGCCAGAATGAGAAGAAAAGACCGTAAGTGGAGAAATACACCACTTGCGGTCTTTTTGCGTTTACGGGGCAAATACGGCGTTATATCGGTTTATATGTGTAGTCAATGCCATTTTCAACAGCTTTGATACTGTCTATCTGGTCTTTATAGCAGCCACGGGCGGCAATCACACGGGCTTTTTTGATGGCTGCATTTTCGCTTCCTGCATTAACATTCAGCCAATCAATGCGCACGCCGTCATTGTTCACAATGGAGATTTGAAAAGACTTGTGAGGTATGCGCTTCACAGAGCCTTTGCCGTTGCACTGGTAGCAAGGACCAGTCATACCGGATTTGTAAATATACTTGCCAGTGCCGTTGCACTTGCTGCAAATAACAATATCTGTTTTCATAATTATTCACCATTCTTTCTGGCTGGCTGCTATGCAATAGCAACCAGTCTTTCTGCACCCATTTTTCTTTCACGGACAACGCCATCTTGATTGCTTTTCAGAAGACAAGTGATTGTCTTTCCGGTCTTGCTTGGGATAAGGTCAACCACGGTGCTTGTATAGCCATAGTTCCACATGATAACGTCCCCGGTCTTTAATTCCTTTACTGCCTTTGCTTCCTGCTTGTTATATATTCCTTGAAGTTTTACTGTCATTGCTTTGCCCTCCGTGTTCTGTATTTCTTTAACTGTCTTTATTATATACTTACGGAAGTATAAATGCAATAGACACAATGCACAAACTTACGGAAGTATAATTGTATAATATGTATACTTCCGTAAGATAAAAGCATTTTACATGGTGCCGATAAAATCAGAACTGGTCAACGCCCAGAACTGCGCAGCGTGGATGGTTGGGAATTTTGGAATTTCCCATGTGATATTATCGTACACAATTTTGTATATGCCATTCTGGTTGACTGTCAGATAATATTTATCGGTATCAGTTTTACGGTCTGCCGGGTGCGTGTCCTGCACCATGAATGAAAGCCCGTTCTTCCTAAAGCGTCTGTTATAAGATTTTGCCATATTATTTCACCTTTTCTTTCTGGGCGGCAGCAGCGCCGCCCGTGCAGTTATTAGTCAAGGCAACATTCCATTGAAATTGGATATTGCACTTTTAATTTTTCAAAAGCCGCCTTTGTGACCCGGTAGCTGCGCCAGTTTTCAATTTTCTTCTGGCAACCATCAATCCAGTGGGCTTCAATTTCTGTAATGCCCCTGCCTTTTAATTCAAGCGGGGTATCAACAAAATAATGTTTGCCATAATATGAAAGGCTGGCTTCCATCTTAACTTCTGGCTTGCGCTGCCCCATTTCCGGGGTGTAGCAGTGCAGCCCATTTATTCTATCTTCCATGTAAATGATTTTTCCCATATCGTTTGACCTCCGTGTGTTTGATTTCCTTAACTGTCTTTATTATATACTTACGGAAGTATAAAAGCAATCGGCAAAATATACAAATATACTTCCGTAAGATTGTATAAAATGTATACTTCCGTAAGAAAACAAAGTGTGATATACTGATTAAAAACCACAGGAGGTGCAGAAAATGCCAGATACAACAGAAAAGAAGACCATACCGAGAGGACCAGCAGCCACGGCAGCAAAGAACAAATACCGTGACAATAATTATGACCGCATGGAACTTGCGGTGCCAAAGGGCATGAAAGCCCGCATAAAAGAGATTGCAAAAGAACAGGGCTATTCATCACAGAATAACTATGTTGTAGAAGCGGTAAAAGAGAAGTATCAGCGGGACACCGGGGAGGAATTAACGTGGCAGAAAGAGTAAAAGAACAGGAATTTGAAGAGGGCTTTCTGCATGGCTGGGACGGTTCGGAATGTATATATTATACAGACGAAAAGTGCTTATATTACAATGACGCAGAAGCACCGTGCCACCATTGCCACCACTACACAAGGAAGACACAACAGAAAGGGGGAATAGTCTATGGAATATAGAATGAAAGATATTATGGAACCACCAAAGACATTGGAGGAGCAGAAGAAAGAAGCCAGAGAAGCGGCAATGGCAGCAGGAGCAGAGGTGCTGGGCGAAGAATGGAAGCCGGGAACACTGGAAAACGTGAAAAGACAGGTTGAAAACGCCTACACAGATTTAAAAGGGTGTGGACTATACAAAGAAGAAAAGCATTTCAGAAATGGAATGGACCTCATGTATAATAATGTGATTGACATTATAAATTCAGAACTGGGGAGGAAGTAGCGTGGAAGAAAAGCGGTGCTGCATAATTCATAATTACTATGTATGCCCGGTATGCAAAACGGGGTACTGCAAACCGTTTGGAGAGGTGAAAACAAGACCAATACAGAAATGCAGGAAGTGCAATAAAACTGTTAGAATGACAATAAATGGAAAATAATTAAAAAAACTATTGACAATATACTTCCGTAAGTATATAATAAAGGCAGTTAAAGCAATAGTGCTTAACACAAAAAGTCAATACAATTCAATACGGAGGAAATCAAAATGGCAGAAATGACAAAGAAAGCATTAAACAAAATCAAGGCAGCAGCGTTCACAGAATTTAAGCAGGGTTTTTCAGAGGAAGAATTTAGAAACCTGTTCGCAGGCGGCAAGAACGTAGTGACAGCGTGGAGAATTACAGAGGGAACAAAAAGCAAGATTGTGATTACACAGTATGACACGCAGATTAACATGAACACTTTACAGCAGGACGGTTTCACAGAAGCAGCAACAGCAGAAAAGCTGTTCTATGCTGACCGCCAGACAAAGACACTGGAATTTGTAGGCAGAATGTAAAAAGACATTCCCGGCAGGTGATAGGCTTGCCGGGAGGAATGGGGCATTGAATGATAAACAAAGAAGCGGCGGCAGAATTTGCAAATAAAAACTGCGTGCGGTCAAATTGCTTCATGTGCAGAGAGGGTGACAAGTACGAAACATACAGAAAATGTCCGTTTTTGCCGTTGAAGCTGATTGCAAGAGAAAGAACGGTCACGGAAGAAGACGTGCCAGACAATATGGGAGAATAACAAAACCCCGGCAGGCAGCAGGCTTGCTGGGGTTCGTTGCAGAGGGGTACACAGTCAGTGTGTAGCCTTTTTATATTTGTACTAACTTAACACTGCCCACGGGTGCCCTGGACTCCAGGACAGGCCGGGAGGTGCTGGACTTTTTAAAGAAACTCAATGAAGAAGGAAACACGATCGTCATGATCACCCACGACAGCTCCATCGCCCTGGAGGCGAAGCGGGTGGTGCGGATCCATGACGGAAAGATCAATTTCGACGGGGATGTGAAAAAGTATGCTGCAATCATTTAAAATGGCGTTAAAAAGTATCTGGGGCAATAAATTGAGGTCCTTTCTGACGATGCTCGGCATCATCATTGGAGTCGCGTCGGTGATCATCCTGGTCAGCATCGTCAACGGCTATATGTCCTACATGGTGGAGAGCTTTTCTTCCATGGGCGTCAATCAGATCACGGTCCAGTACAAGGCGGTGGCCTCAAGAAGCATCGATGTGGACGAATTTTATGAGTTCTACGAGGAACATTCAGACCTCTACGAGAACATGTCCCCGAACGTTTCCGTCAGCGTCACGGTAAAACATGACTCTGACACCATGGATTCCACCAGTGTCGGCGGCTACAGTGAGGATTATCTCGCAATCAAGGACTACGAGATCGAGTATGGCAGAAATCTCCAGTACTCTGACATGGAGGCAAGGAGAAAAGTCGCGGTCATCGGCGCCTACGTGGCGGAGGAGCTCTACGGCGGCTCCCAGAACGCCGTGGGCGAGATGGTCAAGTTAAACGGTGACAGCTACACCATTGTAGGCGTTGTGGAACGGCAGACGGAGAGCAGCTCTGAGTTCGATGACGGATGTATGGATGACTTTGTGTGGATCCCGTATTCCAGAGCTGTGAAGATGGCGAGAAATGCTGTGATCAACAACTATATCTTCACATCGCGGGACATCAACGACACGGAAACATGTACGACAGAACTTAAAAATTTTCTCTATGAAAAGATGAAGAGCGAAAACCTCTACACGGTGACAGCAATGAGCTCCCTTCTCGATTCCTTAAATGAGCAGATTGCCATGATGAGCATGATGCTGGGCGGTATCGCGGGTATCTCCTTGTTAGTTGCAGGCGTCGGTGTCATGAACATCATGCTGGTGTCCGTGACAGAGAGAACCAGGGAGATCGGCATCAGGAAGGCCCTCGGCGCAAAGAAGAGCGTGATCATGTTGCAGTTCGTCATCGAGGCGCTGGTCACAAGCTCCATCGGCGGAATCATCGGAATCATGATCGGAGCCTTAGCAAGTACGGGAATCGGTGCCATCATGGGAATCGACGCGCCGCCAACCATGACAGCAGTTGTGATCTCGTTTAGCGTTTCTGTTGCCATCGGACTGATCTTTGGTTACATGCCGGCGAGCCGGGCGGCGAAGCTGAATCCGATCGACGCACTGAGGACAGACTAAAACTACACAGAAAATGACAGGATCAACGGTAAATATGGAAAATGGAAGAATAATAGGAAAATGCAGATTCTAAGCCTCAAACTGCCACGGATTTGCCGCTAAAAGACAGAATATCGTAAGTTGACGGGAGATATTGTCCAACCTTATAATATAGTTAAAGAAAGATACTTGAGGGGAGGCAATCCTATGGCAGAAAGAAAATGGAAAAAAATAAGTACATGGATGGCCGCATGGGTCATGGCGGTCGTGTTTGCGGTATCCGGGGCGCAGACAGCGTTTGCGGCGACCAGTTATGTGAATAGTGTCAGCATCACGCTGGATGTGACACCGACGGTGGGGGAATCCCTGCCGGATCTTGATGTGGGATACAATTCTGATAACTGCGAGGTATCGATCCCGAACAACGATAAATATGATATCGTATCCGCAAAGTGGTCTTCCACAAAGAACGACGTGAAGATCGGCGGAACCTACACCATGAAAGTTACTTTAAAGACTTTAAATGACCATAGGTTCAGCAGCAGCTCCTACACTTCCTCAAAGGTAAAGGTAAAGAACGGAACTTTTGTCAGCGCTTCGAGAACATCTTCCGACCGTCTGGTGGTTACCGTAAAGACAAAACCGGCAAAGGGCGATCTTGACGCGCCGGGCGAGGCATACTGGCAGACCACAAAGTCCGGAAGCTCCGATCTCGGACTCGCGAAGTGGGAGGCCGTTGAGGACGCGTCCTACGAGGTGTACCTCTACCGCGGCAGCAAGAACGTCTACAAGAGCGGCGAGATCCACACCAGCAGCTGTGATCTCTTTCCGTATATGAGCTCCAAGGGAACCTACACCTTTAAGGTGCGCGCGCTCCCGTCAAACGATGAGGTATCCAAGTACGCGTCAAAGAGCGACTGGACCATATCCGATGAGGTCTATATCGATGAGAATGACGCGGCGAGAGCGGCAAAGAAAAAGCCGTCAAGCGGCAACAACAGCAGCACAAATAATTCCGGAAATTCCCAGCAGGCCCCGTCAAATGTGAATGTGGTCGGCTGGATCCTCGACGGAAACCGCTGGTATTATCGTTACCCGGACGGAACTTATTTAAAGAACGGCTGGGGATTTATCGGAAATATCTGGTACTTATTTGACGCAAACGGAATGATGCTCACCGGCTGGCAGATGAAGAACGGCGTTTATTACTACATGAACGGTGACGGAAAGATGCAGACGGGCTGGCTTCTCTACAACAATACCTGGTATTATCTCTCCGAGAGCGGAGCTATGGTGACCGGCTGGATCACGCTGGGTGATAAGGCTTATTACCTCGGCGGCGACGGCGGAATGCTCACAGGATGGCAGAACATCGACGGACAGATCTACTACCTGTATCCGGATGGACATAAGGCGGTCAATGAAGTGATCGATACCTTCTATGTAGATCAGGACGGTATCTGGAGAAAACCGCAGTAAAGATCTGAACCTGCAGGGCATGCGGTTATGCGGTGAAAATCGTCGGAATATTTTCCAGCAGACTGAAAATACAGGAAAGGAGCACCTTATGAGACAGAAAACTTTTGGAAAATGGCTTGCGGCAGCAGGAATTCTGATGGCGATGACGATATGGATGGTTCTTCCTGCACTGGCTGCGCCGACGGTGAATTCTATAAGGATCACCTTTAAAGACAAGTATGAAGATCCCGGCGTGATCGAGGAGCCGGAGATCAGCTGCGGCAGCTACGGGATCGAGATCACATCCGTGGAGTGGAGCAAGGATGTAGAAAAATGGAATCCTGGAACGAAAGTGACGGCAACGCTGATTCTTTCCTCCAGCGGAAGAGAGTTCTCCTCCAGCTACGGTTCAAAGTCCTGCCAGATCTCCGGTGCGACGTTGAGTAAGGCAGTGAAAGTGGATGATGACCTGAAGGTCACAGTCACTTACTACCCGGTAGTCTGGCTGGAAACTCCGGATGAAGCCGGATGGAGCGCTTCGAATCATATGAAAGCGGTCTGGAAGAAAGTCGATTACGCGACGGGATATCAGATCCGCCTGTACCGGGATGACTATTATCTCCGGACCATCGATGCGACGGGAACCAGCAAGGACCTCTCCGAGTATATGGGAAGAGAGGGAAATTACTATTACGAGATCCGCGCGGTGGGAAAGACAACGAACGATGCGAAGTACCGCAAGAGCAGCGAGTATATCGTCTCCTCCGACCGCTACCTGGATGACCTGGGTGACACGGAGGGCAGCTGGAAGAATTACGCGGATGGAAAGAAATATGTGGACGAGAATGGTCAGATCGTGACCTCCCAGTGGTACCGGATCCTTGGAACCTGGTATTATTTCGACGAGAACGGATACATGGTGACGGGATGGAGACTGGTCAATAATAAGTGGTATTACCTCGAAAGTGACGGAAAGATGGTGACCGGCTGGAAGCAGGTTGGCGGTGTCTGGTACTACATGGATGCCGACGGAGCGATGGCAACAGGCTGGCGTCAGACTGCACCGGGACAGTGGTATTACCTGAACGCGAACGGAGTGATGGCAGCGTCCACTGTGATCGACGGATATACGTTGGATGCATCGGGGCTCTGGGTAAGTTAGAAAGGAATGATGGGCGGCATGTCATGGGAGAAATCCTGTGGCATGCCGTTTTCACATATCTGAAAAGGTAAGCTCCTGGAACCATGCGAAAACACTTGACTTACTATGAGATATCAACTAAAATTTAGAAACGTGTAAACATTTGTCGCGGCAGCCTGAAGGTGTATGCGGCGCCGCAGTCACTTGAAGTTTATGAAAAACGAGAAAGGATTTCTATGGGAATCATTAAAGCAGTGAACCTGATCTTTGACTATATCAGGCACGATGAAGAGGAAGACAAGGATGAGGTCAGCCATGCGTTAAAGGGCGTCTCTCTGGACATCAAGGAAGGCGATTTCGTAGCGATTTTAGGACACAACGGATCCGGAAAATCCACATTCGCGAAGCTGATGAACGGAATCCTGCTTCCAACGGATGGAACAGTCTATATTTCTAAAATGAGGACGGACGACGAGGAGCATCTTTGGGATGTACGAAAGACGGCGGGAATGGTATTCCAGAACCCGGATAACCAGATCATCGGAAACGTGGTGGAAGAGGACGTTGGATTCGGACCGGAGAACATGGGAGTTCCGACGGAGGAAATCTGGGCGCGGGTCGACAAGAGCCTTGAGGCGGTGGGTATGACAGCGTACAGACTTCAGTCTCCGAATAAGCTTTCCGGCGGACAGAAACAGCGCGTGGCCATCGCAGGCGTTATGGCGATGAAGCCCCGGTGTATCGTTCTGGACGAGCCGACAGCGATGTTAGACCCGAACGGACGCCGCGAGGTCATTAAAACGGTTCATGAACTGAACCGTCAGGAAGGGATCACGGTAGTTCTGATCACCCACTATATGGAAGAGGTCATTGACGCAGACCGCGTGGTCGTTATCGACGGTGGACATGTCGTGATGGACGGAACCCCGAAAGAGGTCTTTTCCAGAGTCAAGGAACTGAAAAAATACAGCCTCGATGTGCCGCAGGTAACGGAACTGGCAGATGAATTAAAGGAAGCCGGAATGGATCTTCCTTATGGAATTCTTTCCATCGACGAGCTTGTGGATGAACTTGTTCCGCTCTTAAAATAGTGGAGAAATGGTGGAAATATGGCAATCGAAATGAAACACTTGAATCATATATACGGGCAGGGAACGATCTTTGAGCAGTATGCCTTAAAGGATGTAAATCTTACGATCCATGATGGCGAGTTTATCGGCCTCATCGGTCATACCGGATCCGGAAAATCAACCCTGACCCAGCATTTAAACGGACTTTTAAAGGCAACGAGCGGAGATATCCTTTATAACGGAGAAAGTATTTATAAAGAGGGATATTCCATGAAAGAGCTCCGCAGCCATGTGGGGCTTGTTTTCCAGTATCCGGAGCATCAGCTGTTTGAGGTGGATGTATTCTCAGATGTCTGCTTTGGACCGAAGAATCTGGGACTCCCGAAGGAGGAGATCGAGAAGCGCGCGAAAGAGGCGCTTGACATGGTGGGACTCGATGAGAGCTTTTATAAGCAGTCCCCCTTCGACCTCTCCGGCGGACAGAAGCGTCGAGTGGCTATCGCGGGTGTTCTCGCAATGAAGCCGGAGGTCTTGATCTTAGATGAGCCGACAGCCGGTCTCGACCCGAAAGGCCGCGACGACATTTTAGGACTCGTACAAAAGCTCCATAACGAGCAGGGGTTGACGATCATTCTCGTCTCCCACAGCATGGAGGATGTGGCGCGATATGTGTCCCGTCTTGTGGTCATGAACCACGGCGAGAAGGTCTTCGACGGAACTCCGAAGGAGGTATTCCGCCATTATAAAGAGCTGGAAGCCATCGGCCTTGCGGCGCCGCAGATCACCTATGTGGTGCACAAGCTGATCGACAAGGGGATCCCGCTGGATCCGGATATCACGACGGTGGAAGAGGCGAAGAATGCAATCCTTAAGATCTGGCGCGAAAAGTATGGAAAAAGTTCCGGAAATGCAGCGCAGGTAAGCGCAGCCGGAGCGGATTCCGAGAACGCAGATCATGGGAACGCCACTGGAACAGCCTCTGGGAATGCGGACATCACAGAAAAGACAGCCGGGGAGGAAACGACATGTTAAGAGATATCACGCTTGGACAGTACTACCCGGTAGATTCCCTTCTTCACAGGCTGGATCCACGAACAAAACTCTTTGGAACGCTTGTATACATTGTAACACTATTTATTGCGGACAATATCTGGGCATACCTTGCGGCGACGATCTTTCTGATCACTGCCATCAAGCTCTCCAATGTCCCGGTAAAATTCATGGTGCGCGGCTTAAAATCCATCGTGTTCCTGCTTCTCATCAGCGTCAGCTTCAACCTGTTCCTGACGCCGGGTACCCCGATCTTTAAGATCGGTTTCCTGCAGATGACCTGGGAAGGTCTCCGGTTTGCGGCATTTATGGCGATCCGTCTTGTTTACCTCGTTATGGGATCCACGATCCTGACGCTCACAACGACGCCGAACCAGCTGACAGACGGTCTGGAAAAGAGCCTTGGCTTTTTAAAGAAGGTCGGCGTTCCGGTCCACGAGGTGTCCATGATGATGTCCATTGCGCTCCGGTTTATCCCGATCCTGATCGAGGAGACAGATAAGATCATGAAAGCGCAGATGGCAAGAGGCGCTGATTTCGAGAGCGGAAACCTGATCCAGAAGGCGAAATCCATGGTACCGCTCCTTGTACCGCTGTTCGTATCCGCGTTCCGCCGTGCCACAGACCTCGCGATGGCCATGGAGGCGAGATGTTACCGCGGCGGCGAGGGCAGAACAAAGATGAAACCGCTTAAGTACGCGAAGAGGGACCGTATGGTTTATGGGGCGTATCTGGTGTATTTTGCGGCGGCGATCGTGCTGAAGGTTTTGCTGTAGAAGATGATTAACTCCGGTTTCGATGAAAAGCAGCGCTAAAGCCCGGATATGACGGGGAACAGCACCGCGTGGAAAATGGTCGAAATCGGGAACTTGATATTCAGAGAAATAGAATTGCCCGGATTTTCCGGACAGCAGAAGGAAAACAATAAAGCTATGAGACGAATCAAACTGACGGTGGCCTACGACGGCACCGCATACAAGGGCTGGCAGCTCCAGCCCAACGGCGTTACCATAGAGGAGATGTTAAATAAGGCTCTTTCGGATCTTCTGAAAGAGCCTGTCTGCGTCATTGGGGCAAGCCGGACTGACTCCGGTGTCCATGCAAGAGGAAACGTGGCGGTCTTCGACACGGAGAGCCGGATCCCGGGAGATAAATTCTGTTACGCGGTAAACCGCGGACTTCCGGAGGATATTCGTGTGGTGGAATCCGAGGAGGTTCCCCTGGACTGGCATCCGAGAAAGCAGAACTGCGTAAAGACCTATGAGTATCAGATCTTAAACTGTAAGTTCGAGATCCCGACAAGACGCCTCTACGCCCATTTCTGCTATTACCCGTTAAACGTGGAAAAGATGAATGAGGCGGCAAAATATCTCATCGGGGAACATGATTTCATCAGCTTCTGCGCCGCAAACCACCAGGCGGAGGAGACGGTCCGGACGATCTACGGGGCCGAGGTGAAAAAGAATGATGAGGACATCGTAACGATCCGCCTTTGCGGCAGCGGATTCCTCTACAACATGGTGCGGATCATCGCGGGAACCCTGTTAAAAGTCGGAACCGGTGAGTGGGAGCCGGAACATGTGAAAGAGGTACTGGAGGCAAGAAACCGCAAAGAGGCGGGACAGACTGCTCCGGCGAAGGGCCTGACACTTGTGGGAATCGAGTATGAGAGGGAGATCCCAAAGGAGATCACCTCGAGAAATGAACATTGGGACGCTGTTCTGGACCAGAGTAAACTGGAATCCGACGGAATCTCCTGCGTCCGGATCAGGTTCTCCGAACCGGAGGAACTCCCCCGACTGATCCGCCGTATGGTGCACCAGGCATACCGGAATGGGGCGAAGGAAGTGTTTGTGACGGTACCGGATGGGTATGAGGTGTCTGAGACGGAAAGCTATGGGTATTACCGACTCCGCAGGCTGGATGACGGCAGCTACGGAACGGAGTATACGGGGAGGACGCTATGAACCGGGTACTGATCCAGCTGATCTATTTTGTCATCTATTCCGTTGTGTTCCTGGTCATCGGAAAGCTCTCCTTTTCGGAAAGCGATTCTCTCTCCAAGTTTTTCGTCGGTGAGAGAAAAAATGACGAAAAACGCCTGTTTTTCACATTTGTCGGAACCTGGGTCTCCGCGGCGACGATTCTGGGATTTACGGGAAACGTATACCACAGCGGACTCTCTGTTATCGCGTCGTCGGTCATCCCGTGGTTTATCGGCGCGGGTCTCCTGTATCTGATGACGGACCGGCTATACGAGAATGATGTCCTGTCGATCCCACAGCTGATCGGAAAAAAGCATGATTCAAAATTTCTGCAGACAGCATCGGCCATTTTTATGATCTGCGGCTATATTTTCTATCTGATGATCCAGATCAAGGGATTTGGCATTGCGGTATCCAGCCTGCTGAATATCAATTACAAGGTGGCTGTCTTTCTTGTCTATCTTTTTATCCTCTATTCGAGCTTCGGCGGCTTTAACTCCGTCACGAAGTCGGACTGCCTCAATCTGATTATGCTCTCTGTGAGCATCGGGGTTCTGTATCTGGTTATCGTAAAAAACGTTCCGGGACACTGGTTTTTGACGGATCAGACTGTGCATGAACTCATAAAGAGCAAGGGCGTTTTTGAAAATCAGACAGCGGAGATTGGAATCTTCGTATATATCTCCATGTTCTTCGGCTGGGGAATGGGACTGGCGTCGAATCCCCAGTATATGGTCAGGATCCTGGCGGCGAAGGATAAAAAAACCGCAAAACATATGATCCTGCATGCACTGATATTCCTGTGCGTGCTGTACTTTGCACTGACCCAGATCGGTCTTGGACTGCGGATCCTCTTTCCGCAGCTGAAAAATTACTGCTCCGCGGATGACGTATTTATCTATGCAGTGGTCAATCTCATGAACACACCGTTCAGCGGTTTCTTCCTGATCAGCGTGATCGGCGCCTGTGTCTCAACGGCGAACTCCCAGCTTCACCTGATCGGCTGCATGCTGTCCTACGATGTGGCTGCCCAGATCACAAAAAAGAAGATGTCGGAGGAGCAGATCCTCATCCTGGCGCGGGTATTTATCTTCATAGGTGGCACGGCTGCACTGATCTTATCCGTAAATCCGCCGGAGGACATGCTGTCCTTCGGAGCGGACATCTGGGGATTATTCTCGGCGGCGCTTGCCCCTCTGATCTACGGTGGACTGTACTGGAAACGGAGAACGAAAGCCGGGGCGGTGGGAGCGTTCTTTACGGGACTTATCTGCTCTGTCCTGTTCTGGAAAATGGATCTCCAGATATACTGGGCATTTCCGGCAACACTGTGCGCGGCGGCGGTCTATGTTGTGATCCCGATGTTTGAGAAGAAGAGAGGGGCAGAAGAATGAGCGGAAAGAAAAAACAGCTGTTTCGATCATGGTTCTGCAGGATCGAGCATGAGGTCATGCTGCCGTTCATCATGGTAGGGATCCTGGTCATCTGTGCATTCTGCGCTATTTCGGTGTGTAATGGATATACAGAAAAGCTTAAGGACAGAAAAGAGTACGCGAGGACCACGATCCGCGGCATGGAGGCGGATATTTACTATCTGCAGGGAAAACTGAGTGAGGATGAGATCCGGCAGAAGTATAATTTCTATCATGATCCGGCGGTGCGGATCATGGCTGCCGACGGTACGGTCATCACAGGGGACGAGGAGATCCCGGACGGGAACATGGAACTCCTGTACGCGGACAGTGGAAATTTCCTGGGGTGGCGTCTGGAATACTGGATGGATAAAAAGTCATTTGAGAATGCGATCCTGGAAGAACAGAATTACGTCATTGTGGGCGCTGTGGCCAGTCTCCTGATCATCGTCCAGGTCAGCGTGTTCCTCGCCTGGAGTATCACAAAACCGATCCGCAGCATGAGCGCGGCGTGTAAAAGGCTCGATGAGAACAAGGACGGGTTCCGGGAGTACCGTTTCCTGGAAACAGCGAGAAAGGACGAGATCGGCCAGCTGGCGAGAACCTTTGAGAATCTTCTGAAAAACCTTGATAACTACACGAAAATGGAGTATACGAGCCGGATGTCATCGGCACTGGCCCATGAGATCAAAAATCCGCTGGCAGGGATCCGGTCCGGGATCCAGGTCCTTGGCGGGCGGGCAGTGAAGGAGAATGAAAAGCTTCTCTGCGACAGCATGCTCCATGAGATCGACCGGGTGACCGGGCTGATCAATGACCTGTTTACGCTGTCGGTGAAGAAGGAAAACCACAGACATGTTTTTCAGGCGGATGTGCTGCTGCGGGAGGTGGCATCCATCTATGCGAAGGAGTGCGAACAGCAGAATGTCGCGTTCAAGACAGACTGCGCGGCGTGTGAAGTGTTTGCCGATGAGAATGAAATGCGCCAGATGCTGTACAATCTTCTGACGAACAGCATGCGGGCGGTCAGCCGGGACGGCACGGGGAAGATCCGTCTCTCAGTGTCTTCCGACGGAGGCATGACTACATTCTGCGTCTCCGATAACGGAAAAGGAATGAATGAAGAGGAACTGAAACGCGCAAAAGAACCGTTCTACACGAAGAGCATTAACGGCGTCGGTCTCGGTCTGGCGATCGTAAACCGGCTGATCGGGCAGAACCACGGCAAAATGGAAATGGAAAGCGCTCCGGGCTGCGGAACGACGGTGCGCCTGATTTTTGAAAGCAGGGATGAACATGAAAAAGATACTGATCGTTGATGACGAATTTCTGATCCGGTTTACGCTGGAGGAAGGACTGAAGGACCGGGGATACGAGACCCAGTCGGCGGAAACGGTGAAGGACGCTCTCGAGAAGATGAAAACGTTCCACCCGCAGGTGATCCTTCTGGATAACCGCCTGCAGGACAGCCTCGGGATCGACGAGATATCCACGTTCCGTTCCGCCGATGAGGAGGTCCAGGTGATCCTGATGACGGCGTACGGCTCTGTCGCGCAGGCGGTGGAGGCAACGAAGCGCGGCGCTTACGACTATATTTTAAAGCCCTTTGACATTGACGAGATCGACCGGATCGCCAGCCGCTGCATTGGCCAGATGCAGGACCGGGAATCCCTGGAGTTCTTAAAGGGAAAAACGCAGGAATTTATCGGAGTCAGCGACGCCGCGATGCGGATCCGGCGCCACATCGAACTTCTCGGAAAGAATTCCTCAGTGAATGTTCTGATCCGGGGCGAGACCGGAACCGGAAAAGAGGTTGCAGCGTCCCTGATCCATGCCTGCAGCGACCGGCGGGACCACCTGATGGTCCGCATCAACTGCGGCGCAATTCCGGAACATCTGATGGAGAGCGAGCTCTTTGGCTATGAGCGGGGGGCCTTTGCGGGCGCGATGAAGACGAAGAAGGGTCTGATCGAGCTGGCAGCAGGCGGAACCGTGTTCTTGGATGAGATCGGGGAACTTCCCCTCTCCATGCAGACAAAGATCCTCACGTTCCTGGACCATAAGAAGTTCAAGCGTGTGGGTGGTCTGGAGGACATCGAAGTGGATGCCCGGGTGATCGCGGCGACAAACCGGAATCTGGAACATGCCGTAAAGCAGGGGGAATTCCGGGAAGATCTCTTCTACCGGATCAATGTCATGGAGCTTGTGATCCCGCCGTTGAGGGATCGGAGAGAGGATATTCCGGCGCTATGCGATTATTACCTGAAATATTATAATGGCATGTTTGGAAAGAATATCACCCATGTGGATCCTGATTTTATGCGGGAGCTGCTTTTGTATGACTGGAAAGGGAATGTTCGGGAACTGAAAAATATTTTCGAGCGCTGCTTCTTATTCTGTCAGGGGGACGTGCTTGAAAAACATGTGGAATTAAAGCGGGTAGACTGGAAAGATGATACCCGGACAGGAGAGCCGTTTGCGTTAAAGGATCTTCGGAAAGGACCGATCAGTCTCGATCAGGAGGTCTCCATGCTGGAACAGATCTACATGGACCAGGCACTGAAGCTCTGCGGAAACAACGTGACAAAAGCGGCGGCCCTTTTGGGAATCACGAGATTCTCCATGAAGAGAAGACTTGATAAGGAAGACTGAAATCTTACGGCCCGCACGGTAAGGGGCAGACCTGCTGAACAATTGAAAACGTGCAAAAATTCACATCGTGCGAAATCGCTCGCTAAAACTGAGCGGATTCGCACGATTTTTTTGAAAATTTCAAAAAGATTTTTCAAAACTGAAAAATATAGTTGAATATCACTAAAAAGTCAGATAAAATCAAGGCATCAGTTGTAGAAAAGATACGAAAGGGGTACTCATTTATGGGGGAAAAGAAAAAACACAGCAACATGACGACCTTGATGGGAGCTGCGTTCCTGATGGCGACATCCGCGATCGGACCGGGATTCCTGACACAGACTTCCACATTTACGGCTCAGTATAAAAGCGTTTTCGCGCTTGTGATCGTCTGTACGATCCTGTTGGATGTGACGACACAGTTAAATATCTGGTCGGTGATCGGTGTGTCCGGCATGCGCGGACAGGATATTGCAAATAAAGTCCTTCCGGGACTCGGGTATTTTATCGCATTCATGGTTGCGCTTGGCGGTCTGGCATTCAACATTGGAAATGTCGGAGGCGGCGCCCTGGGACTTAACGTATTGTTCGGAATTCCGACGACGGTTGGAACCTTTATCGCGGGAATCATCGGAATCCTGATCTTCCTCTCCAAGGACGCGAAGACCAGCATGGATAAGCTGACAAAATATCTTGGAAGCATCATGATCATCGTTGTTCTCTATGTGGCAATCAAATCCAAACCTCCGGTAGGGGACGCTGTGAGCAGTATTTTCCATCCGGGCGATGTGGGTGCTCTTGTCCTTCCGCTCATCACGCTTCTTGGAGGAAGCTGCGGCGGATATATCACATTCTCCGGTGCGCACCGTCTTCTTGACGCCGGATATTCCGGAAAGAAAGATCTTCCGCATGTACGCCAGTCTGTTTTAATGGGTGTCAGCGTTTCTGGAATCATGAGGATCCTGCTGTTCCTTGCGGTTCTCGGTGTCGTGACAGCAAATCCAGATGTGACACTTGACGCTTCAAACCCAGCAGCAGACGCGTTCCGTCTCGGAGCGGGCGTGATTGGATATAAGATCTTTGGTCTTGTCCTTTTCTTCGCCGCTACCACATCCGTCATCGGCGCTGCTTATACATCCGTTTCCTTCTTAAAGACTCTTCATCCGTTTATCATGAAGAATGAAAAGTGGTTCGTGATCGGATTTATCACAGCCTCCACACTGATCATGGCGATCCTTGGAAAGCCGGCAGCACTTCTCGTACTTGCGGGCGCGTTGAACGGACTGATCCTTCCGCTGACCCTCTTAACGATCCTTCTCGCGAGCAGAAACAAGAAGATCGTCGGCGAGGATTACAAGCATCCGACGATCCTCATCGTTTTAGGTGTATGCGTGGTACTGCTCACAGGATTCTCCGGAATCAAAGCTCTTCCGGGAATCTTAAAGATGTTCGGCTAAGGTTAATTATGTATTGAGATTGTGATGCAAGTCGTTTAAAATAGTAGGTAGAAGATTGAAAAATACCGGCAACGAAAGCAAGGAGGAAATATTATGTACCGTGTAGATTTAAACAGTGACCTTGGAGAAAGCTTTGGAAATTATACGATCGGAATGGATGAGGAGATCTTAAAGTACGTCTCCTCCGCAAACGTGGCCTGTGGCTGGCACGCAGGTGACGCGATGGTGATGGAAAAGACAGTTGCTCTGGCGAAAGAGTTCGGAACAGCCGTCGGCGCACACCCGGGATTCCCGGATCTTGTGGGCTTCGGACGCCGCAATATGGCAGTGACACCGGACGAGGCGAAAGCGTATGTCCGCTACCAGCTGGGCGCTCTCATGGCGTTCTGTACCGCCCACGGCGTAAAGATCCAGCATGTAAAACCGCACGGCGCTCTTTACAATATGGCAGCTGTTGACGAGAAGTTAGCTATCGCGATGTGTGAGGCAGTTTATGAGGTAGATAAGGACATCATCTTCATGGGACTTGCAGGTTCTAAGATGATCACGGCAGCAGAAAAAGTCGGTCTCCGCGCTGCAAGTGAGGTCTTCGCTGACCGCGCTTACAACGATGACGGAACTCTCGTATCAAGAAAGCTTCCGGGTGCAGTGATCAAGGACAAAGACCTCGCGATTAAACGTGTGATCCGTATGGTAAAAGAAGGAAAAGTCGAGTCCATCAACGGAAACGATATCGCGATCAAGGCAGACTCTATCTGCGTTCACGGAGATAACCCAAAGGCATTGGAGTTCGTAAAGAATATCCGTGAGACACTGATCGCGGAAGGCGTCGAGATCAAAAATTTAAGTTTATAGGAAAAAGAGTGCAGCTGTTTGACATCTTACAAATGTCAAACAGCCGCAAATGTATAGAGAGGAGACTCGCTGTGGGAAATGTAAGATATCTGGTTTCCGGCGACTGTGCAGTCACCGTGGAATTTGGAAATGAGATCAGTCCGGAGATCAACCGGAAGATCCGCGCGTTCAAGATCGCGTTAGAGAAAGAACAGATCGAAGGAATCGTAGAGACTGTGCCGACCTACCGTTCCCTTCTTGTTGTATACAAGCCGGAAGTGATCCGGTTCTCAGCACTGACAGAAAAATTTGAGAAGATCCTGTCCTCCATGGGCAGCATCCAGATCCCGCCGCCAACCGTGATCGAGATTCCGGTGCTTTATGGCGGGGAGATGGGACCGGATCTTGCGAATGTGGCAAAACATAACGGTCTTACGGAGGAAGAAGTCGTAAAGATCCATTCCTCTGAAGAATATCTGATCTATATGTTAGGCTTCATCGCTGGCTTCCCGTATCTCGGCGGTATGGACAAGCGCATCGCGACTCCGCGTTTAAAGAGTCCGCGTGTAAAGATCGAGGGCGGCTCCGTGGGAATCGCCGGAGAGCAGACTGGAATCTATCCGGTGGCATCCCCGGGCGGCTGGCAGCTCATCGGAAGAACTCCGTTAAAGCTCTATGATTCCGAGCGGGAAAAACCGGTGCTCCTTGAGTCCGGACAGTACATTAAATTCCGCCCGGTGACGGAAGAAGAGTACAAAGCCATCGAAAAACAGGTGGAGAACAATACATATCAGTATGTAGTATATGATAAGGAGGCGGAGTGATGGGCATTCAGATCATAAACGGCGGATTCCTGACAACGATTCAGGATATGGGACGTTACGGATATCAGGAGACTGGAATGTCTGTATCTGGTGTCATGGATACCAGGGCAGCGTCACTCGCCAATATCCTTGTCGGAAATGATATGAACGAGGCGGTCATCGAGATCACGATGATGGGCCCGACGATGAAGTTTACAGAAGATGAGATCATCGCGGTGACAGGCGGCGACCTCGGGGCAAAGATCGACGGAAAACCGGTGGAGAGATACCGTGCGGTCCTGGTAAAAGCGGGCCAGACGTTGAGCTTCATGGGCATGTACGGCGGAAGCCGTGCGTATATCGCTTTTGCGGGCGGACTTGATATCCCGGTCGTTATGGGAAGCAGATCCACGAACCTGAAATCAAAAGTCGGCGGATACGAGGGAAGAAAATTAGGAACCGGCGATGAGATCGCTTTCCGCGCTCCTGCATCCTGGCTTCCGAATATGTCCGGGCGTGTATATGAACTTCCGTCCTACGGGGCAAAGGAATGGACCCTCAGAGTCGTTATGGGACCGCAGGACGACTGTTTTACAGATAAGGGAATCAACACCTTCTTAAACAGCACCTACACGATCTCCAACGAGTATGACCGCATGGGCTGCCGCATGGAAGGCGATGTGATCGAGCATAAAAACGGCGGCGACATCATCACCGACGGCATCAGCTTCGGCGCTGTACAGGTTCCGTCCCACGGAAATCCTATCGCCATGATGGCGGACCACCAGACCACAGGCGGCTACACAAAGATCGCCAACGTGATCTCTGTGGACCTTCCGGTGCTTGCCCAGTGCATGCCGGGAATGAAGATCCATTTTGAGAAAGTCACGGTGGATGAGGCGCAGGATCTCTATTGTAAGGAAAAAGAAGAGTTTGACGCGCTTGCGAAGAGACTGAATACCCCGGTGGAACCGGCGGATGATGAGCAGGCGGTGGCGATCGCAGCGGCATCCGAGGCGAACAAGACCGCATGGGTAAAGGCGGGAACCTATAAGATCTCCGTAAATGGAAAAGAGTTTCTTGTGGAGCTTGAAAAAGAGGTTGTGAGATTCCGGTAAGAAGAAATATGGAGATGCAGGCCGGAAAATGAATTGATCGGCGAAGCATTTCAGCAGAATGAGTCATGGGGAACAGGAACCTTAAGATGCCGAAAACGAAAAGAACGGCATAGGAGAAAGGGGTAGTGAAAAATGGGAGATTACAGAACGACAAAACCGGAAGAGATCTGGAAAAAGATCCGTGACGGTGAGATCACAGAACCGACAGCCGGAATGTGCGGGGGATACGCACAGGCAAACCTTGTGATCCTGCCGAAAAAATATGCGGAGGATTTTAAAAAGTTCGCGGAGCGCAACCCGAAACCGTGTCCGATCCTCGAGATCATGGACGGTTCCCCGCTGGTTCATGACATGGGCGAGGGAGCGAATATCGTTACCGATATTCCGCGGTACTTTATCTATAAAAACGGCGTGAAGGTCGATGAAGTGACAGATGCTTCCGAATACTGGCAGGATGATTTCGTTGGTTTTCTTATCGGCTGCAGCTTCTCCTTCGAGGAGGCGCTCTTACAGGCAGGAATTGACGTGCGTCATATCTCGATGGGAAGAAATGTGCCGATGTACAAGACGAATATCGAGTGCGAGAAAGCAGGAGTCTTCGAGGGTCCGCTTGTATGCAGCATGCGCCCGATGACGCCAGAGGACGCGAAAAAGGCGGCGGAGATCACGGAGAAGTTCCCGAATGTTCACGGTGGTCCTGTCCACATGGGAGATCCGGAAAAGATCGGCATCAAGGATATCGACCATCCGGACTATGGAGATCCAGTGGAGATCCGCGAGGGCGAGATCCCGGTATTCTGGGCCTGCGGCGTGACCCCACAGGCAGCCGTCGAGCGGGCGAAGCCGCCGATCGTCATCACCCACGCTCCGGGTCATATGTTTATCACGAATGTGAAGAACGCGGAGTTAAATGATTATCTGGAGAAAAAGAAGCAAGGTACGAAATCGCTGTGAAACAGAAGGAATCGCAGCATCGCAGATGCGAGATGATCTGTCAGCATCGGACATGGCAGATTTTGCCGGACAGATGCGGAAGTGAGATGTTCGGGCTCCGGATAGTTGACAGAATCCGAAATCTATGTTATTCTACCAGACGTTAAAACTCGTGTGGATTTTTAGAGAAGAACTTTTTTCGCCACACAATCACCTAAAAGCTTTATGGGTGGTTGTGTGGTTTTTTTATGTAACAGGAAATTCCAAGGAATTCCCTGTTACATAAAAAGGCACTGACGTGCCAAAGATGCGCACTCGCGCGAAGATGTAGACTGTCGCAAGCGACCGCGCGAGGCGCGAGAATGTGCCAAGGCACATTCTTTTTTATATGAATGTTTATATAAAGATAAGATTACGTGCTCTTTAGTCACACTTATTTGTGCTTGAAAAGGCGGACTACACATATAAATATTCGGTCATCCGGCAAGCCGGACAGCTCACTCACCTCCCCGTGATTTGTAGTATACCGAGTTCCCTGCAAGAAGAATTATAAAGAAAAAATAGGCTCAGGGGAACATTTTCATAACGTTTTGTGCCTGAGCGAAGCGAAAGGAATGGATATAAATATGAATGAAACTTTCATGAAGGAGAAGCCGGTCTTTCCGCTTCTCCTCGGAATGGGAATGCCCATGGTCCTGTCTATGCTGGTGAATTCTCTTTATAATATAGTAGACAGTTATTTTGTTGCCAGGATCAGTGAGAATGCCATGGAAGCATTGTCTCTGGTATTTCCGATCCAGAACTTCATCAATGCCATGGCGATCGGTTTCGGCGTGGGAATCAACGCTCTGATCGCCACAGCGAGAGGTGCCGGAAAGGAGAATGAAGCGCGCCGGGCAGCGACTCAGGGCGTTGTCCTGTCTGTGATCCACGGGATCCTCCTCGCTGTGATCTGTATCGTTATCATGCCAGGATTCCTTGGAATGTTCACAGGCGATCAGGAGGTCATCCGGTACGGTGTGCGTTACGCATCCGTTGCATTCCTGTTTTCACCAATCATCATGGCAGGATTAGCCTTCGAGAAGATCTTTCAGGCAGTGGGGCGGATGAAGGTCTCCATGATCGCCCTGCTCGGCGGTTGCATCACAAATATTATCCTGGATCCGATTTTAATCTTTGGACTGGCATTCTTTCCGAAAATGGGAATCTCCGGAGCGGCGATTGCCACAGGTGTGGGGCAGCTTATTTCGCTCATGGTTTACCTTGCCTTCTATTTTAAAGGACCGGTTCCGGTAAAGCTGGAAGCAAGGTATAAGGTTCCAGGTGGAAATACGATGAAGAAGCTCTACGGGATCGGGATCCCGGCAATCCTTAATCTGGCGCTGCCCTCCGTCATGATCTTTGTGTTAAACGGTCTGCTGGCGCAGTATTCCAGAAGCTATGTGGTCATTCTGGGAATCTACTATAAACTGCAGACTTTCCTCTATTTCCCAGCCAGCGGCATTATCCAGGGAATGCGCCCGGTGATCGGCTATAATTTCGGTGCCGGAGAGCGGGAGAGAGTCGGAACGATCTATAAGACAACGCTTGCCATGACCGGTGTGATCATGGCGGCGGGTACGCTGCTCTGCCTTACAATCGCCAATACGCTGATCGGGGCCTTTACGGACAATGTGGAGACTATCATAGCGGGCGGCACTGCTCTCCGGATCATCAGCGCCGGATTTATCGTCTCAACGGTCTCCGTAACGGCATCCGGAGCCCTCGAGGGAATCGGCATGGGCGTCCAGTCCCTTGTGATCTCCCTGCTCCGCTATATCGTAGTCATCCTTCCGTCCGCCTTTATTCTCTGTCATCTCTTCGGCGGCGGCGCGGTCTGGAACGCGTTCTGGATCACGGAGTTTGCGGCAGCAGTTGTGGCTGAGATCGTGTATCGGGGAACGATTAAGCGGACCATGCCAAAACCACGATAAAATATAGGTTTTTCGGCAAAATTTAATCGAAATTTTGAAGAAAAATGGTTGACACACCCGACCATGTATAATATAATGTATAACTGTGACATCGGTTGAAAATGCTGTGGCCAAAGCCCCGGAAACAGTATTTTACGATAAAGGAACATTGATTGATTTAGTACAAACAGGAGGTCAACCCATGAAGAGCTTTATGGCTAGTCCAGCAACAATTGAGAGAAAATGGTACGTAGTTGACGCTACAGGATATACATTAGGTCGTCTGACATCAGAAGTAGCAAAGATCTTAAGAGGAAAGAACAAACCGATCTACACTCCGCACATCGACTGCGGCGATTACGTGATCGTAACAAACGCTTCCAAGATCAAAGTTACAGGTAAGAAGTTAGATCAGAAGATCTACTACAGCCACTCCGACTATGTAGGCGGAATGAAAGAGACAACTTTAAGAGAAATGCTCGAGAAGAAGCCGGAGAAGGTTATCGAGTTAGCAGTTAAGGGAATGCTCCCGAAGGGACCTTTAGGAAGAAGCATGATCACAAAACTTCACGTTTACGCTGGCCCGGATCACGAGCAGGCAGCACAGAAGCCGGAAGTTTTAGAAATCAAATTTTAATTAGAGGTCTGAAAGGAGGAAATTCATAATGGCTAGCACAAAATATTACGGAACAGGCAGAAGAAAAAAATCTATCGCAAGAGTATATCTTGTACCGGGAACAGGTAAGATCACAATCAATAAGAGAGATATCGATGAGTATCTTGGTCTTGAGACATTAAAGCTCATCGTTCGTCAGCCGTTAGCAGCAACAGAGACAGCTGATAAGTTCGACGTTATCGTTAACGTTCACGGCGGCGGAGTTTCCGGACAGGCAGGCGCTATCCGTCATGGTATCTCCAGAGCTCTGCTTCACGCAGACATCGAGTACCGTCCGGTATTAAAGAAAGCTGGTTTCTTAACAAGAGATCCGCGTATGAAAGAAAGAAAGAAATACGGCCTCAAAGCCGCTCGTCGCGCACCGCAGTTCAGCAAGCGATAATCGACAACTTCAAAATGCTAAAAAGGCCCGGAAATACGCCATTTTCCGGGCTTTTTCTATACCCAAAATTCTGTCTGGACTGTTCGGTTTTGATGGAATTTGAACGGAAATTTATGGGTTTATAGTGGTCAAATTACTGGTGGACAAGCCCATTTTGACCTCTTATGGGTTAAATTACTGGTGGACAATAGGAGCAAATGAAGTCCAATTTTGCCATCGACGGACGAACACATACTTGACTGATTTACATAGAGCCTTGGCTCATTCTTTGAAAACGAGAATGGGTCGAGGCTCTATTTTTTTTCGCCTGAAATCCGGCGAGACAAATTTGAGTAGGAGGTAACAGGTATGACGGATTTCAATCAGAAGACCCATGATACCGATGTGGGCAGTCATGGCGGACAGTCGAGGCAAATGATGGAGGTGTTTGAGAACCAGGAGTTTGGTTCGATCCGCGTGTTGCAGGAGGCGGGAAAGACATTCTTCTGTGCAAGTGACGTGGCGAAAGCGTTGGGGTATGTGAATCCCTATGCCGCAGTGAAACGCCATTGCAGAGGCCCCCTAACGAAACGCGAGGGGGTCGTTCAGAAGGTGAATCAGTATGGGGATGCTGGAGAGCAGGTCGTTGAAATCGCCTTTATCACAGAAGGCGATGTTTACCGGCTGATCGTTCACAGCAAGCTGCCATCGGCAGAACGATTTGAACACTGGGTGTTTGATGAAGTTCTCCCTTCTATCCGCAAGCATGGAGTGTATATGAGCGATTCCATTTTGGATCAGGTGATTCAGCATCCGGAGGTCATCTACACCCTGGCACAGGAGCTTGTAGCCGAGAGGGAGCAGCTTGAGGGTATCCGCAAACAGCTGGATGCGGCACAGCCCAAGGCAGACTACTTCGACACCTTTGTGAACTCGGAGGATTGTACCTGCATCCGGAATTTCTGTAAGGAAATCGGAATCCCGGAGAAGACGGCAGTGGCTCTCTTACTGGATCATCGCTATCTGTACCGCAGTCCGAGTGGCTGGCTGATGCCTTTTGCAGACAAATCTGCAAGGGGCTATTTTATTGTCCGAGATTGCTACGGCAGAAGCGGAAAACTGGTGCAACAGACGAGAGTGACCTGCAAGGGAAAGAATCATCTCTTCAAGTTGTTTAAGAAATGGGGTGTGATCGAATGACGCTTTTTACAGAGGGACGCCTTCAGGCGTTTGAACGTATGATGCAGGATACCGGCAAATACCATCGCCGGGAGGACAGCGAAGATCGTCCGCGCAAATGTCCGAAGAAAAAAGCGGAGCCTGCGAAAAAGGATGGTGAGCACCATGCCGGTATTCAGGGTTGAGAAGAACAGCAATTACACAACGATGTGCAATTACCACCTGCGGGATCAGGGTCTCAGCCTGAAAGGGAAAGGACTTCTCTCCATGCTGCTCAGTTTGCCGGACACATGGAACTATTCGGTACGGGGGTTATCTTCGATTACGCCGGATGGCGTAGATGGAGTGCTTACGGCTCTGAAGGAGCTGGAGCGTCTTGGGTATCTGGAAAGGAACCAGCAGCGTGAGAGTAACGGTCGGATGGGCAGAGCGGAGTATGTGATTTATGAGATGCCGAGGAAAAAGCCGTGTTCGGAATCATCGTGTACGGAAAAGCCGTATACGGTAAATCCGGATACGGACACACCGGTTACGGAAAATCCCGCGCAATTAAGTACTAATAGAACAAGTACTGAAACAATCAATAAAAGAGAGAAGAAAGAAATCCAGCACCGGTATGGCTCATACGAAAATGTTCTTCTCTCTGACACGGAATACGTCAAGCTCCGGCAGGAGTTCCCAGGAGATTATCAGATGCGGGTGGAACGGCTCTCTGAGTATATGGCCTCCACCGGCAGGAGCTACAAAAATCACCTTGCCACAATCCGGAGCTGGGCAAAGAGAGAAAAGCCTAAGTACAACCCGGCAGATTACACATTTGAGGAAGGAGACAGCCTATGAGCGACATGGTGCCTGAAGTATTGAATGCGGCGTTGGATTCGCTCTTTACGCCGAAAGAACCCGGAGAGCGGGAATACCAGGGCGAGGACGGACTGCTGTATTGCCGGAACTGTCATACGCCGGTGCAGTGCAGGGTAAAGCTCTGGGGCAGAGACAAGATTGTTCCCTGTCTTTGCAGATGCCAGCAGGAAGCGATGGCGGAAAAGAAACGCCAGGATGAACTGGCGGAGCGGCATCGTAAAATCAGGCAGCTGAAAGCAACGGGGATTCAGGAAAAGCATCTTCTGGAATGGAATTTTGCCGTTGCAGAAGACAACAAGGATATCCAGATGGCAAAACGCTATGTGGAGCAGTGGAAAAAGGTCAAGGCTGAAAACCTTGGCCTTTTGTTATGGGGAGATGTCGGCACCGGAAAGTCCTTTGTGGCGGCATGTATTGCCAATGCGCTGCTGGATCAGGGCATTCCGGTTTTGATGACGAACTTCTCCAAAATCCTGAACCAGATGGGTGCCATGTATTCGGAAGAGCGATACCGGTATATCGCTTCGTTTTCCAACTATTCTTTGTTGATTCTGGATGATCTGGGAATTGAGCGCAGCACCGAATATGCGCTGGAGCAGGTCTACGCTGTCATTGATGAACGGTACAAGTCCGGGCTTCCGGTCATTATCACAACCAATCTGAAGATTGCGGAAATCCGCAATCCGCAGGATGTGGCATACGCCCGGATTTACAGCAGGATTCTGGAAATGTGTACGCCGGTGCGAATCAGCGGAGAGGACCGCAGAAAAAGCATTGGAAAAGAAAAACAGCAGGTCGTTAAGGAGGTACTTGATCTATGAAGTGCAAGGCAAAAAAGGCGTTTTTCGCAGGTAAGAATGACATCTATCACCGCTGGAAGGAGGTTAAGAAGCTGAATGGCAAAAGCAAAAACCAGTATTACAACAGAAAACCGCAGTGGCTCAGCTGCCGACGCTGCGGCTAAGGAGCAGCGGACGGAGATGCCGCTTTCTGACCTGCATCCTTTTGAAGGGCATCCCTTTAAGGTGCTGGATGACGAGCTGATGGAACAGACTGTGGAGAGCATTAAGCAGATAGGGGTGGTATCCCCGTTGATTGTCCGGCCTGACCCGGAAGGCGGATTTGAAATTCTTTCGGGACACCGCAGGCTTCATGCAGCGCAGCTGGCAGGTTTGGAGACAGTGCCGGTCATCGTCAAGGAAATGGACGATGATGCGGCAATCATCTTTATGGTGGACAGCAACTTGCAGCGGGAAAATATCCTTCCCAGCGAGAGAGCGTTTTCATACAAGATGAAGTTGGAAGCGATGAAACATCAGGGACAACGCGGAGATTTAACTTCTGACCAAGTTGGTCAGAAGTCGTGGGCTGTGAACCAGTTAGCTGATGATGCGAATGAAAGTAAAACGCAAGTTCAGCGGTTTATCCGCCTTACCAACCTAATTCGCGAAATTCTGGATATGGTGGATGAGAAGAAAATCGCCTTCAATCCGGCGGTAGAGCTGTCTTATCTGAAGCCATCTGAACAGAAAGAATTTCTGGAGGCTATGGACTATGCACAGGCATCTCCATCCCTGTCGCAGGCACAGCGGCTGAAAAAGCTCTCGCAGGAGGGCGGCTGCACCTTGGATGCCATGTGTGAAGTAATGAATGAAATCAAAAAGGATGAGCTTGACCATGTGACGATTAAAAACGAGGTTCTTCGGAAGTATTTCCCGAAATCCTATACACCGAAGCAGATGCAGGACACGATTATCCGGCTGCTGGAAAAGTGGCAGCGAAGTAAACAACGAGATATGGAACGATAAAAAGGAGACTTTTATGATGATGAACTTTAAGAAGAATCAGAACAACGCGGTGTGCAGTATGGACTGCAAGAACTGTCCGAACGGTGCATCGCAGCCCAATCCGATGGATGATCCCAAGTTTGAGAAGTCCATTGCGATGCTTCATAACTGGCTGATGCTGGAGGCAATCCGTGAAGATCACCCGAAGGAGCGCATTGTGATGGTGATCCTGCCGGGGGCTGGCGGCGAACTTTTGACCGAGGACGGCAGTCGAGGCATCTTTGAGGATGTTTACGATGAGATGGAGGCTGATCTGGTGGCAGATGGGGAGCTGCTTCTCCATTATGATGAGAGCGATGTAATCGAGACTGACGGCACCCGCTATCTGCTGGGAGCTGCGGAGGTTTCGGAAATCGACCAGAACGGCAACGAGTGCAGCATCAACCTGTTTACGCTGGAACGCACCATCGACTATGTGAACGAAAATCTGACGGTGGTTTCCATTGGCGGCGAGTTGGTTCCGGCACTGCGCCTGATCTAAGGAGGAGCCTATGAAGAAATTTGATGTGGAGATTACAGAGACTCTCCAGAGAAAGGTTTCCGTGGAAGCTGCCTCACAGGAAGACGCGGAACGCATGGTGACGCAGGCGTGGAACAATCAGGATTATGTTCTGGATTCCGGCGATTTCACCGGTGTGGACTTCAAGACCGTGGGAGAACATGAACTGGCAGAGACCAGGACAATGGAGGTGCTGCTGGTACAGCCCAATGCCTATCCGAAGAAAATCAGTGTTGGCACGGAGCTGGAAGATTTGCAGGCCATGGTCGGCGGCGATATTGAAGTAACCTATCCATTTGAGGATGAAGTGGCCATTATTCTGAATGAATCCGGCAAAATCAATGGACTGCCCCTGAACCGTGCGATTTACACCGAAGACGGGGATATGCAGGACATTTATGCCGGTGATTTTCTGGTGGTAGGGCTGACAGAGGATGACTTTGGTTCTCTGACTTCGGAGCAGATGCAGAAATTTGAGGAGCAGTTCCATCAGCCCCAGATGTTCGTTCGTATGGGGCGCAGCATCATGGCAATTCCGGTTCCGGATGACATGGTGAAGAGGATGGAGGAAAAGGCTGCAAAACCTTTGGAAAAGAGTAAACCGGCACCGGATCGGGAAAGTTTGTAAGGAAGGAGGCGGAGATTCATGCAGGAAGAAGTTGAAAATCGTACTGTCAATTTGGCAATCAGCACCACGAAACTGACCTTTCGCACCATCGTGAATGGCTATAATGCGTGGAAACGGCACCATCAGGCAAAGGTGGCTCAGAAAACGGCGCAGCTGCCGGTTGGAAAGCAGAGCATCAAAGAACTGATCGGTCAGAATCAGGGAGTCAGCAGTATCCCTATTGAAAAAACGGATTTGAAAGGCTTTGAACAGGTGGCGCGGAAATATGGTGTGGATTATGCCATTACGAAAGACCAAAATGTGATTCCTCCCAAGTACACGGTGTTCTTTAAGGCGAAGGATGCGGATGCACTGACTTCCGCTTTTGAGGAATTCACCAACCGCAAGCTGAAAGCAAAGGAAAAACCGAGTGTTCTGGAGCAGCTTAACAAGCTCAAAGAGCTGGTTACTGCAATTCTGCCGGATAAGGTTCGCCACAAAAGTCAGGAGCGTGATCTATGAGTAATAAGACCAAAAAGCGGCTGATCCTGAACCTGCCGTATTTCATTGCAGGTCTTGTATGTACCAATCTGGGAGAAGCGTGGAGAATTGCCGAGGGCGCAGACATGTCTGAAAAGCTCCTCGGCTTTCTTTCTGCCCTGGGCACAGCCTTTTCCAATCCGATGCCAAGTCTGTATCCGATGGATTTGCTGATTGGTGTGTGCTGCGGAGCGGGTCTGCGGCTTGCTGTGTATCTGAAAGGCAAAAATGCCAAGAAATATCGCCATGGCATGGAGTATGGCTCTGCCCGATGGGGTACGCAGAAAGACATCGAACCGTTTGAAGATCCAGTGTTTGCAAACAATGTGATTCTGACCCGGACGGAGCGGCTGATGATGGGCAACCGCCCGAAGAATCCGGCAAATGCAAGAAACAAAAATGTGCTGGTGGTGGGCGGCTCCGGCAGCGGCAAGACCCGGTTTTGGCTTAAACCCAGTGCGCCCGTAAGGGCGGTATAAATCCTACCTTG